>JBDUEA010000051.1:0-18225 GCA_040002695.1 Gemmatimonadota bacterium
CCGTTTCGTGACTTCCCGATGATCACGGCCTGCGCCTGCACCGGGTCATTCGGATTCATGGCATTCCAGGCGCCCGGGTTCACCACGAGCCCGAGGTAATCGTCGTTCCCCCCGATGGTCTGCACCAGCGTGAGGAGCGCGTAGAGTCCGGCCGCCACGAACGGGCCGCCATCCTTGATGTCGTTGGGATTGCTCCAGTCGATCGATGTTGCAGCTGCCCCGCCCAGCAGGACCAGCCCCGACGCGATGATGTCATTCTTCCAGGTATTCGCCGAGGTCGCGATCTGGCAGCGTCCGGTATCGTCCTCCCAGAATGCGAAACTGAACCGCACTTTGCTCCACGGCGTGCCCGCCGGGTACAAGGCGAGAATGTGCGCCAGCTGCGCGGAATCGGCAAGCAGCACATTGCCCGACCAGTCGTTGTGATCCTGGTTGTAATACCGGGGAGTTCCGCCCCTCGATTCATTCGCGCAGTCGATCTTGGCCACCGACAACGTATCCAGCAGCGGCCCCATCAGCATCGCCTCGATTTCGGGATCTCCACGCAGAAATCCTTCTCCCGTGTCGTTGAGATGCGTCTTCGTCAGGTAGATCCCATGCGGAATCGGCGCCGGTGGCGGAGAGCCGCCTCCACTGCCGCCACAGTTATCGGTGACGGCGGGGTTACAGATCTGCTGCGCCTGAAAACCGAAGTCGGTCTCCACCGGCACCAGCGCGAGCGTGGGAATCGCCGGCGCGATCTTCGCGGACGCGAGTGGCACCCGATTCCCTTTGAGGTCGAACGCCACCGGTAACTCCTGATCCTCGAGACTCGTCGCCACCAGCAGGTTCGCGTCTCCCTTCCACCGATTCCGATGCTCGGCCACCGGCAGATAGAACTCAAGCGAGACGGTACTGTCGCGAAAGGCGCCGATGGCCTGTCGACTGATGCCCGGACCGCGTCGTACTGCCATTGCGGAAAGCAGGCGGGCGCCCTGCGCTTCCGTGTACCGCGAAAATTCCAGCTTGCCTTCGCGGTAGGGACTGTCGCGCAGGTCACGATAGACGCGGGCACGCAGCGAATCATCGGCCAGCGCCAGCGCAGTGAGCCGGGCCAGCTCGACCAGATGTGACCGGACGTCCGACTCCGGCAGTCGCGCTCCGCTCCGCACCGCGTAGGTGACCGGAGGGCCCGCGGACGGCTCGACTCGTTCGATCGTCTCCGGAATCAGCGGAGCATCGGCGCGGCAGGCGACGGCCGTGCCGATGGCGGCGAGCGCAACACCAGCGCGGAGCACCCGAAGAATCCGGATAGTTCGAGAAATGACGGACGGCATGGCGCTCTCCTCGTGTGTGGTGAAGACCGCCAGCGGCAGATGCCAGCTGCGGTCGCACACGAAGCTGCCCAAGAGCACTCAACGCGCCGGCAATGAATCGAGGTACCAGGTGAACGCACCCAGTGGCCAAACCCTCGGCGGTGTCACACGCTGAAACCGCCGACACCTTTATGAGTCGGATTCCGTCGGCAGAATGGGTGCAGGCCACTTCAGCTTCTCGCACATCCTCCGACGAAGGCCAACGATGATGTCCCGCGTTCGACCCATTCATGTCGGCGTCACCAGTATCCTGCTCGCTGCTCTCATTCCTACGCTCATGCCGGCGCAAGCCCGAGACGTTCCGCTCTCACCCGAAGCCTGGGTCGGGACCGACAGCATACGGTTCCTCACTTATCTGGACCGACCCGCGCTCTATATCAATCGGGGCGTCGCACTCGCGAAGGGTGCGTCGATGGAGAACGGCACGCTGGAGCTCGACGTGGCCGCCAGCGATACCACGAACTTTCTGGGACTGGTCTTCCGGGCGGTGAAACCGACTTTCTCGAATACGCTATTTCTGCGGGCGGTCTCAAGCGGAACCGAAGAAGCCATCCAGTATGGTCCCGCGTTCAACACCGTCGGGGCCGCCTGGCAGGTCTATCATGGCGACGGAGCCAACGCGGTCGCGGACGTTCCTCGCAATCGGTGGATTCACATGCGGATCGAGCTCGACGGCCCAGTCGCCCGATTCTATTACGACACGGCGACGGCACCGACGCTCGTGGTGCCGCGGGTGGTGGCGTCAGGAGGAACGGGTCTCGGGGTGTGGGCGGGAGCGTTCGGACGGGGAGCCTACTTCTCGAATGTTCACTACACGGTCGCGCCGACCGCCGCCACTGCTGCAGCCCCACCCGAGCCGCCGAGCGGTACGATCACCGCATGGGAGATTTCGAACACGATCGAGGCCAAGGACTTCTCGCCGACGACGGTTCCCGACCTTCGGAGGCTCGCCTGGCAACCGGTACAAGTGGAACCCGAAGGGTTCGTGCTACTCAATCGATACCGCGAGGCACCGGTGAGCGGCGTGCCGAGGGATGGCACCGGAGCCGTGCTGGTGGACAGCGCGATGACGGGTAAGATCGCGGGCTCGCGGATCGTCTACGCCCGGGCGACCATCACCGCGACGCACGACGAGATTCGGCGGATGGAGTACAGCTACAGCAACGGCGCCGTGATTTACCTGAACGGCCGGCCGCTCGCCTTTGCCATGAATCCTGGTGGGTTGAGAAACAGCCTTGGGGTGATGTCACACGTTGGCGATGCGGTCTACCTCCCGCTCCGGCAGGGGCTGAATCAGGTGGTCTTCGCGGTCATCGAATGCACGGGTGGCTGGGCCTTCTCGGCTCGCCTCGATCCACGTTCCTGAGCTCGCCGTTGCACCGCTGCGGTGACTTTTCTGGTTGACTTACTCGACTGCTTTTACCGCGGAGGCGGGGAGGACGGGACTTATTGGTCGCGCAGGCGGGCACGTTCTGGATGACCCAATCAGTTCGGCTTTTCCTCTGCGTTCTCTGCGCCGCTGCGGTGAATTTTCTGGTTGACTTACTCAACTGCCATTACCGCGGAGGCGGGGAGGACGGGGAGAACTACGGGACTTATTGGTAACGCTGGCGAGCTCGTTCTGGATCACCCAATCACTTCAGCTTTTCTCCGCGTTCTCCGCGTCTCTCCGGTGAAGTTTCTGCTTGAGCCGGCGGCGCAGTTCCTCGACCTCCTCAGGAGTTGCACCCGCCTCGACCTGAGGGGGGCTGACATGAGCATCAGCAATGGAGTTGAGCAGCCGAGGAAGCGCCTTTCGCAGCGAGAAGGCGACGATGTGGGCTAGTACTTCAGGTATTCCTGGGTTTCCCAGGGCGTGACCTGCATGTTGTAGCGGGTCACCTCTTCCCGCTTGGCCTCGAGGAAGCGCTCCGTCAGGTGCTCGCCCAAGGCGGCCTTGATGACGTCGTCCTTCTCGAAACGGTCGAGCGCTTCGTGCAGATCCCGCGGCAGCTCGTCGATCTGGTATTTCCGCCGATCGCGAAAACTCATGGTGAAAATATTCCGATTGACCGGTTCCCTCGCCTCCAGCTTGCGCTCGACGCCATCGAGTCCGGCCGCGAGCTGTACCGTGAGTGACAGATACGGATTGGCCGACGGATCCGGCATGCGAAGCTCACAGCGGGTGCCGATGCCTCGGCGGTCCGGTATGCGCACCAGCGGACTACGGTTCCGCATGCTCCACGCGACGTTCACCGGAGCCTCATAGCCGGGGACGAGACGCTTGTAACTGTTGATCAGCGGATTGGTGATGGCGCAGAAACCACGCGCGTGCTCCAGCAGGCCCTCGATGTAGCTCAGCGCGATCTTCGAAAGCCCGTTTTCCGCCTTGGGATCGAAGAAGGCGTTGTCATTGCCCTTGAACAGCGACTGATGGGTGTGCATCCCGCTGCCGTTCTGGCCCTGGATCGGCTTGGGCATGAACGAGGCGACGAAGCCCACGCGATTGGCGACATTGCGGACAACGAAACGGAAGGTCGCGATGTTGTCCGCGGTGGCGAGGGCGTCGGCATACTTGAAGTCGACTTCGTGCTGGCCGGGGGCCACTTCGTGATGGGCAGCCTCCACCTCGAATCCCATCATTTCGAGATCCTGAACGATGACCCGGCGGATCTCTTCTCCACGATCGAGCGGCGTCAGGTCGAAGTAGCTCCCATCATCGTGCGTCTGCGTGGTGAACCCGCCACCGGGACCGCGCTCGAAAAGGAAGAACTCCGCCTCGCAGCCGGCCATCATCGTGTACCCCAGCTTGCGGGCGCGCTCGATCTGGCGCTTGAGCGTGAGCCGCGGGCAGCCTTCGAAGGGCTGCTCGTCCGGACGGTAGATATCGCAGAGCAGCCGGGCGACACGGCCGCCCTGATCGTCATAGGGAAGTATGCGAAAGGTGTCGAGGTCCGGCTTGAGGAGCATGTCACTCTCCTCGATGCGGACGAACCCTTCGATCGAGGAGCCGTCGAACATGATTTCACCATCGAGCGCCTTCTCGAACTGGCTGCCGGGCACTTCGACGTTCTTGTTGATGCCGAGGATGTCGGTGAACTGAAGCCGGAGGAAATCGACGCCGAAGTCCCGGGTGAGCTTGAGCACGTCCGCCTTGCCGACCCCCTTCAGGTGACGGGGAAAATCGGCGAGACTCGGGCGGGCGGAATCGGGCATGGGGGCCTCGTGCTGGAGAGGTGCGGGCAATCAGAATGACGAGAGGCGAAATGAAAGTGGCGACTCACCACCTTCATCTCGTCACTCGTCACCTGGCGCTACTGAATACTGTCCAGCAGCTTCCAGAGTTCGATCGGGCTGAAATCATTGAAGCGGTCCAGGATGTCGGCTGCGGTCCACTCGCGAAACATCCAGCCCGTGGCGCAGCGGCGGGAACCATCGACGAAATGGATTCTTCCCTGCACGAGTTCGCCATCCTGCCGGGTTTCCAGATACACGCTCCAGCGCACCTGGCTCCGGGCAAGGTCGCCCAGGTGCCGCGCCGTGGGCGCATCCGGAATCACGGGTGGTATTGGGGGCTGCGTTTTCACCAGGAATCCTCCTCGCTGATCTCCACGGTAATGTGGTCCCGGTGCCTGCGCCACGGGAAGCACCGCGCCGGCCTCCCGGGCCCAGCGCTCGATCCATACAACATTCCCGGACTTCCGGTTACATTCCTGCCCAATGACAACACCAGCGACACCCTGTCCAGCCTGTGGCGTTGCGGCCTCCGGAAAATTCTGCAACAACTGCGGCACGGCGCTCGGCCCCCGATCATGCGCCGCCTGCCAGTCCATTCTGTCAGCGCAGGCACGGTTCTGTCATCGCTGCGGGACCCCGGTCGGGGCTGCGGGCCCTGTCCCCGGCCGCGCCATGACGCCATCGGACCGAACGCCCTGGATCATTGCCGGCACGACGCTCATCCTCCTGCTCGCTTTCATTATCTATCGCGTCACCAGTCAGCAGCCCGAAGTCGCCACTCCCGCGATGGCGAACAACGGCGCCGCGCCATTCGCTGACGGCGCTCCTCCGGCCGGCGGCGGCGGGCCGAGCGGCACTGCGCCCGACATCAGCCAGATGACGCCGCGCGAGCGCTTCGACCGGTTGTACGACCGGATCATGCGGGCGGCCGAGAACAACGATACCGCGACCGTGATGCGCTTTTCACCGATGGGCCTTGGTGCGTATCAGCAGCTCGACAGCATCGACGCCGACGCGCGCTACCATGCGGCCATGCTCCACGTGGCCATCGGAGATATGCCGGGCGCCAGCGCCCTCGCCGATACGATTCTCGCGAATAACCCCGGGCACCTCTTCGCGTATATCGTGCGCGGTGAAGTCGCGGCGCGGCGGAATGACACGGCGAAGCTCCGGCAGAGTCGCGCCGACTTCATCAAGCATTACGATGCCGAAATGAAGGCGGACCGCAAGGAATACGAAGAGCACAAGCCCGTGCTCGCCTCATTCCTGGCCGAGGCCAAGAAGAGCTAGTCCGCCGCTCCGCCAGATTCCGACTCTTTCTCCCTTCCCGGACTTCCAGCGCATGTCCCCCGTCACCATCCACGTCGCCCACAGCCCGGACTCGGACGACGCATTCATGTTCTACGCGCTCGCCGAGGGGAAGATCGACACTGGCGACCTGCGCTACGTTCACGAACTGTCCGACATCGAATCGCTGAACCGCCGTGCCCTTTCCGGCGATCTCGAAGTCACCGCCGTCTCGATTCATGCCTACGCGCATATCCACGAGCGGTACGCGCTCCTGAACAGCGGCTCGTCCATGGGAGACCGGTATGGTCCCCGCCTGGTCTCCCGCGCGCCCGCGCCCGCGGATCCGCGCTCGGCCATCCGCGGGAAGCGAATCGCGGTTCCGGGAACCCTGACCACGGCCTACCTGGCACTCCGCCTCTATCAGCCCGAGTTCATCGCGGTGGTAGTGGCCTTCGACCAGATCGAGAATGCGGTCCAGCGCGGAACCGTTGACGCCGGACTGCTGATTCACGAGGGACAGCTCACCTACGCGGACGATGGCCTCCATCTTTGGGCTGACATGGGCGAGTGGTGGTTCAGCGAGACCGGCCTGCCGCTGCCCCTCGGCGGCAACGTTGTGCGCCGCGATCTCGGGGACGCGGTGGTCGCGCAAGTCGCCCGCGATCTCAAAGCCAGCATCGTCTACGCCTTGGAGCATCGCGCGCCGGCGCTGGCGCACGCAAAGCAGTTCAATCGCGGCATTGGCGACGAGCGCACGGATACCTTCGTCGGCATGTATGTGAACGAATGGACGGTGGACTATGGAGATCGCGGAAGGCTCGCCGTGCAGACGCTGCTGGACCGCGCATTCGAGGCCACGATCATCCCACAGCGAGTGGTGGTGGACTTCGTGGGCTGATGACGAAGTACGGAGTACGGAGTACTGAGTACTGAGTACTGAGTGCTGAGTGCTGAGTGCTGAGTACTGAGTACTGAGTGTGAGTGCTGAGTACTGAATGCGCGGTGAGTGACTCTGGCGGTCCCGAACGGGCTAATACCCAGTACCCAGTACTCAGTACTTTTGTCAGGTCGGTTTCTGCTTGACGCCCCCTCCCGCCCGCCCTACCTTCCCACTGTCATATTATTAGCGGACAGCGGCTTAAGCCGCGTTCATCCCCCCTGCAATCCTCGGGTACAACCGACCGCTTCCGGCGGTCCGGTCCGCGATTCGCGCGCAAGGAGTTCCCGTGCCCCTGACCGACGGGCCCATCAGCCTTCTGGTGGTCGACGACGAAGAACCCATTCGCAATGCGCTGAAGAAATTTCTCACGCAGCAGGGTTACGACGTCACCACGGCAGCTTCTGGCGACGAGGCCATGAAGGTGCTGCAACGCCAGAAGATTGCCTGCATGCTCCTCGATGTACGGATGCCGGGCCGGAGCGGAATCGATCTCGTGCCGCAGGTGATGGAACTGGAGCCGAGCATGGCGATCCTCATGCTCACCGCGGTGAACGACGCGACGACCGCCGCGCTCTGCATGCAGCGCGGCGCGATGGACTACCTCACCAAGCCGATCGATCTCAGCGACCTCGCCCGCGCCATCCTTCGCGCCATCCGCCGGCGCGACAGCATGCTGGAGCAGCAGCATCTCAACCAGTGGCTCAAGGAGGAGGTCGCCGTCCGCACCGCCGAGCTACGCCGCGAACGCGCCAAGCTCGAACGGCTGTCGGTCGCGACACTCGAGGCGCTGGTGAACGCACTCGAGGCCAAGGACCCCTACATCCGTGGCCATTCCGCGCGCGTCGCCGACCTCGGCGCCATGATCGCGGCGGAACTGGGGCAGAACGACGAAGAGGTGGAGGCCGTGCGAATGGCCGGCCGCCTGCACGATATCGGCAAGATCGGCATTCGGGAGGAGATCCTCGGCAAGGAAGGCCCGCTCACGACCGAAGAGTACGAGCAGGTCAAGCAGCACGTCGTGGTGGGCTCCCAGATCCTGGCGCCACTCGCGCATCTCGGCGCGATCATCTCGTTCGTGCGCAGTCATCACGAACGGTGGGACGGTCAAGGCTATCCCGACAAACTGCGCGGCGAGGCGATTCCCATGGGCGCCCGCGTTCTCGCGGCGGCCGAGATCTACGACGCGCTTACGACCTCCCGGCCATATCAGGAGAAGATGCCGCCGGATATTGCCGTCGAGCGAATGCGGGATCTCGCTGGCACCGTCCTCGACCATGACGTCTATCGAGCGCTGGAAGCTTCCGTCAAACGGAGACAGGCGCTGGTGTTCCTGGATGACGTGCGGACCTGAGCGCGTGCGTCGGGTGGTGGCGTGGCGCCCGCGAGGCTGCCCGAGGGCGGCCTCGCTCCGTCTCACGGAGGGCCGAACCGGGGCGTGCTGCCGGCCGGCTTCCGCGCCGAGCAGGAAATTCCCGAACGCCTTGGCGATTACACCAGTGGACTCTTCTCTCCTGCCTGAGACCCGCGCCGAAACCGCAGGACCGGCATGAATGAACTGACGATCATCCTGATCATCGCGGCGTCGATGGTGGGTGTGGGCTTGATCGCGATCATCGCGTGGTTCTTCTACACCGGGTATCTCGCGCGGCTCGAACGGCGGCTCGCGGTACGCAAAGGCGCCTATCGCGAACTGGTGGCCGGGCTCGCCAAGCGTGATCGCGACCTGCTCGAGCCGGAGCTCCGGCGTCAGGGCACACTCCACGATTTCGAGGCACTCGAGGCCGTGCTCGAGGAGCAGGCGCGCGGCGTCACCGAGCGTCCGGCATGGCTGCTCGATGCCTACGACCGGCTGGGGCTGGTCGACAAATATGTCGAACGGCTCCGCAACGCGAAGCAGTGGCGGGAGCGCGCTTTTGCCGCAGAGCTGCTCGGACGCGTGGGCAACGCCAAGGCGGTCGAGCCGCTGCTCGAGACCATCCAGGCGACGCGGGCAGAGGACGCCGACGTGCGGGAGATCGCATTGCGCGCCATCGCACGAATCGCCGATCCGCGCGCGGTCCTCCCGCTGATCGCCGCTCTCAAGACATCCGAACCATGGCTCGCGCCGCGCATCGCGGATATCCTGGTGCGTCATGGCGACCAGGTCGTCGAGCCGATGATGCTCTTCCTCAACGAGCCGGTCCGCCACCCCGCGCGCGCGTGGGCGGCCAACATCCTCGGCGAGATGAAAGCGGCGCGCGCCTTTCCTACGCTGGTCCGCGCCCTCAGTGATCCCGATGACGAGGTCCGCGCCAAGTCGGCCAGCGCACTCGGCCGGATCGGCGACCGGCGCGCGGTCACCTATCTGCTCGACTATCTCCTCAGCGACCCAGCCCCGTTCGTCCGCGCTCGTATCGCGGGCGCCCTCGGACAATTCAACGATACCGAGGTGATCGACCGGCTGGTGCGCGCCCTCGGCGATCCGGCGTGGTGGGTGCGCATGCGAAGCGTCGAGGCGCTCGAACAGATCGGAGGCATCGCGGAGTCTCCGCTGATGCTGGCGCTGGACGATCCCGATCCCGAAATCAGGATCCGTGCGGCGGTCGCGCTCGAGCGTCTCGGAGTGCCGGCCCGGTTGATCGGGCAGATCGAAGAGGGCACGAACGAAGAGGAGGCGCTCGCCACGCTGGTCAAGTTCGGCGTCGCCGGCGCGCGTGAACTCCTGGCGGAGAATCTGCTGCACCGCTCGCCCAAGGTGCGGCGAGCGGTCATGGAAGCGATTCGGAAAGCGGGACGCCAGGATCTCTTTCCGGAACTCATCGAACTGGCGCGGCACGACTCCAGCGCGCCACTCCGTGCAACCGCCCTCGAGACGCTGCATTCACTCGGCACCCGCGATGCGGTCCCGATCGCGGTCGAGAGTCTCGGTGATCCTGCCGAGGAGGTCCGGGCCGCAGCCATGCAGCTCGTCGGTGACCTCGGCAGCGGTGAGTTGGGCGAGACGATCCGTCCACGCACTTCGGATGCCGAGCCGCTGGTGCGGGCCGCCGCGGCGCGCGCGCTTGGACGGATCCGCGCCCTGAATGTCGAAGCGGAATTCGCCCGGCTGCTCAAGGATCCGGAAGCGGTCGTCCGCGCCGCCGCCGCGGATGGTGTGGCCGACGGCCACTGGACCGGCGAGACGCCGATGCTCACCGAACTTCTCTCTGACAGCGCCCCCGAAGTACGGGCGGCGGCGGCGCATGCCCTGGGACAGATCGGGAATGCCGACGCGATTCCCGCGCTCGTCCGCTGTTTTCGCGATGCTCCCGCCGATCTCCGGAACGTCATTACTGCCGCGGTCGCGAGACTCGATCTCGATGCGATGCCCGCGCTCATCAGTATCCTGCTCGAGACCAACGACGTCCCGACCCGCCTTACCGTGGTCCGGACCGTGGGACAGCTGCGATCACCGGAGAGCGTGCGACTGCTTGAGATGTTGTGGCGGGATTCAGATGCGACGATCCGCGCCGCCGCGGCTGATGCTCTCGGTCGCATCGGAGACGCACGCGCCTCCGGTGTGCTCGGCGAAGGAGTCGCGGATTCCGACGAGCGGGTGCGCGCGAGTGCGGTAGAGGCACTCAGACGGCTGCACCGTCACGAATACAACGATCGGATCACGGAGCTGTTGCTGCACGACCCATCCGCGCTGGTGCGGGAACGGGCGGCGCTCGCGGTGGGACACTTCCGTCTTCCCGGCGGGGAGGTGGCCCTGCTCCGGGTCTGCACCGGCGACCAGCCGCTCGCCGTGCGGGCGGCCGCAGTGCTCGCGCTCGGGGCATTCGACCAGGAGAGCGTGGTCGCGCGGGTGCTCGAGATGGCGGATGAGGCGCCCCTGCGCGAGCTGCTCCGCGAACGACTCAAGAGCGATTCAGAGTTCCGGCTCCTCGGGCTCAAATTGCGCTCGGCGCGTCACATCGAGCTGCGCGCGCTCAGCGTCGCCACGCGAGAGCAGATGGAGGCGACGCTCGCAGACGGCATGCGCGGTGCGCTCACTCCGGACGAGCGGATACGACTGGTCGCGGGGCTGCGCGCGTTCCAGGGCGAGCGGAGCCGCACCGCGCTGTTGCAGGTTGTTCGTGGCGACCCGAGCCCGGAGGTGCGGGCCGCGGCGCTCACCGCCGTCGGTGGAATGCTCGACGCGGACGAGTTGCTGCTGACGGCGCGGCGCGCACTGGATGATCCGCACGCGAGCGTACGCGCGGCGGCGGTGACGCTCTTCTCGCGCGTCGCGCCGGACAAGGCGCTTCCGGCGCTGGTCCGAATGATTCGCGCGGACGACGACGAACCGACGCTCAAGGCGGTCGCAACGCAGGCGGAGGCCGCCTTTGAGGTGTTCGCGGAGGTGACACTCGGGCTGGCCGCGGACGCGAAGGAGGGAGTGATCGTGGCGCGCACGGCGCGCTTCATCCATCACCCGGATCTTCCCCGCCTGCTGCCGGCGCTGGCAAAAAGCGGGAATCCATCGGTGCGGCAGGCGGTAGCAGAATTGTGGACGCACCGGCCAGAGCTCGCCGACGAGGTTTCACTCGAAGAGATGTCGATCGACCCTGGCGCCGAAGTGCGCCGCGCGGCCGCGCAGGCGTGGATCGCCGTGCGCCGTTTCGATCGCGCGGAATCAATGCTCGCAGATCCCGATCCGTCGGTCAGGCTCGAGATTGCGCTCGGGTTTCTCGGGGCGCCAAGTGCGGCGGCGCTCAGTGTCCTCGCACTCGATCCGGATGAGAACGTCAGGGGCGCGGCTTTCGTGGTTCATCTGCTGCGGGGCGAGGTGACCGAGCGGCCTTCCCTGCCGGCGATGCCGCGCGAGGCCGCTGCACGGGCGGTGCTTCGCTCTGCGTCCGTGGCGGACCTGCGCCGCGCGGCGCGCGGCGACGCCAATCCCGACCACAGGCTGGCGGCGGCCCTCGCGCTTGCAATTCTCGACGATGACGTCGCGCATGTCATCGCGCGGAGCGATCCGCTCTGGACGCTGCGCGATCGCGTGGGACAGATGCTGGCGAGCTGGCGCGACAGCCGCGGAGAGCGGGCGGGATGACGGGGGAGCACGTCGCGTATGTGATTTCCATCGTCGGGCTCGTGCTGCAGCCGTTCTTCCTCGGCTACTTCGTGCTCTACAATTGCTATACCCTCCTGCTGATCGCGCTGTCGGCACGGCAGGTGCGTCGCCGGGTGGCGGGGCATTTCGTCGACGACCTCGATCTCATCGATCAGAACGATTCCACGAAACCGCTCACGATGGTCGTGCCGGCGTTCAACGAAGAAGTGACGATCGTCGACAGCGTCACCAATCTCATTCACTGCGACTACCCGCGCTTCGAAGTGGTGGTAGTCAACGACGGCTCGCGGGACCGGACGCTCGAGGTGCTCAAGCAGGCGTTCCGGCTCCGCCGCACCGACCTGCCGTACCGCGACGCGATCGGCACCGCGCGAGTTCGCGCGATGTACGAAGCGACGATACCGCTGCCGGGCAACGTCACCCAACTCGTGGTCATCGACAAGGAAAATGCGGGGAAGGCGGACGCGCTCAATGCAGGCATCAATGCCTCCACTTCACCCTACTTCGTGAGCCTCGACGCTGATTCGATTCTCGATCAGCGCGCACTCAAGGAGCTGGTGCGCGTCATCCAGGAGGATCCGCGCGTCGTGGCGGTCGGCGGCCAGGTGGCGATCGCGAATGGCTGCGTGATCCGGAACGGCAAAGTGGTAAGTGTCGGTCTCCCGTCGCATCCATGGGCCCGGTTCCAGATGGTCGAGTACCTGCGCTCCTTCACCACCGGGCGCACCGGGCTCGACCGGCTGGAATCGATTCTCATCCTGTCGGGTGTGTTCGCGGTCTTCGAGAAGGAGACGGTGATCCGGGCAGGCGGCTACCTCACGCCGCTGGTCTCGCACCGGCTGACGCATGAGTACGTTGGAGGCCGGACGGGCACGGTCTGTGAGGACATGGAGATCATCGTCCGGCTCCACCGATTCGTGCGGGACAAGCTGCGGAACCGGCGCATCGCGTTTCTGCCGCATCCCGTCGCGTGGACCGAAGTCCCCGAGAATCTCGAGTCGCTTCGGAAGCAGCGGGGCCGGTGGTATCGCGGCTTGCGGGAATCGCTGTTCTATCATCGCGACATGCTGTTCCGGAAGAAGTACGGGCGAATCGGCTGGTTCGCGCTGCCGAGCTTCTGGCTCTTCGAATACTATGGGCCGATCATCGAGGTGATCGGCTACATCTTCGTGCTGGCATTCTGGATCATGGAGCTGATCTTCAAGCGTCCATTCCTCAATCACCAGTATTTCGTCGCCTTCCTCCTGACCTCCCTCGGCTGGGGAACCCTGGTCAATCTCTTCGCGGTGCTGGTCGGCGCCTGGCGCTTCCGGTTCGGGCTGGCGGACCGGCTCCAGCGAGGACTGCTGCCATTCAACCGGCGACGAGACGTGCTGATTCTCCTCGGCTACGCGGTGCTGGAGAATTTCTTCTGGCGGCAGCTCACGCTCTACTGGCGGCTCCGAGGGCTCTGGGACGCCTGGCGCGGAAAGATCGAATGGGAAAAGTTCGGCCGGCTGGGCTTCCGGAAGGAGAAAGAGGCGGAAGCGCGTGCTTGAACAGCCGCCGCTCCGTGTGCTCATCGTCGACGACGATGCCATGATGACCCGCCTCATGGAGCTTTCGCTCCAGAGTGTGGGGATTCTCGCGCCCGACAAGGTCGGCACCGCCGCCGCTGCGCTTGAGCGGGTGGACGCCTGTGACATAGTGCTTCTCGATCACAATCTGCCTGACGGCAACGGAATCGACCTGCTGCCGATCCTCCGTGCGCGGCCGAACCGGCCGGCGGTGATCGTCGTGACCGGGAACGGCAATGAGTCCCTCGCGGCCGAGGCGCTGCGCCGAGGCGCGGATGATTACGTGATCAAGGACGCATCTCTTGCGGCGCTGCTCCCGCAGGTGGTGGAGCGGGTGCGGAGGACCCGAGCGTTACGCGATGCACTGGCGGCCGTGGAGCAAGACCTCGTGCACGCGGAACGGATGGCCGCGATCGGCCAGATGAACGTGACCCTGCACCACACCATCAACAATCCACTGATGACCGCCAACGCGGAGGTGGACCTCCTGCTCGAATGCGGGGCCAATCTCACGGCGGCGCAGCGGGAGTCGATCGGTGCGATCAAGGGGGCGCTGCAGCGGATCCAACAGATTCTCGAGCGCACGAGGACACTGCGCCACGACCAGACCGCCGATTATCTCGACGGCGTCAAGATGATCGACCTCTCCCGCCAGACACGACCGATGCCTGCGTACCGCGGCGATGCGGTGGTGCATGTCCCCGACGAGGATATCGCGCGCGTCATCGCGCTGCTGCTCAGACACGCGGGATTCGCGGTCGAACGAGTGGCCACTGGGGGAGCGGTCGACAAGTCTGCCAATCGATTGGGAATCAGCCTGGTTGTCGTCGCAGGGATGGCCGGTCCGCACAGCAGCCGAACGCTGGGCGGCCTGACGCCGGCAGCTGCGCGGACTTACACGCTCGTGGCGCTCGTGTCCGATGACGGCAGCGCCGCTCGCGCGGCAGGAGCGGACCACGTCGTTCCGCTGCCGTTCGATCCGGGGACGTTCGTCAATGATCTGCTGGCGGTGATGAGGTAGGTGGTAGGTATTAGGTGGTAGGTGGTAGGTGGTAGGTGGTAGGCGGTAGGTGGTAGGTGGTAGGTGGTAGGTGGTAGGTGTTAGGGACTCAATGTTACTTTTCGCCCTGTCCGCCCTGTCCGCCCTGTCCGCCCCCGTCCGCCCCCTCCGCCCTCTTTACCTCTCATAAACCACCCGCCCATCGAAGATCGTCGTCGCCACGACGGCGTCCTTCACTTTGTCCACTGGCAACGCAAAGATGTCCGCATCCCAGATCACGATGTCGGCGAGCATGCCTGGGCTCAGCGTTCCCTTTTTCGCTTCTTCGAACTCCGCATATGCGGATCCCGCCGTGTAGGTCTCGATCACTGTCGCGAGCGGGAGGCGCTGGGCGGGAACGAATCCGCCGGCCGGTAGGCCGGCCGCGGTCTGCCGAGTGAGCGCGGAATGAACGCCCGGCCGAGGGTCGAGCCCGACCACCGGCCAGTCAGTTCCGAACGCGAGCCTGCCACCGGCATCCTTGATGCTCTTCCACGCCCAGGCCCGGGACGCCCGCTCCCGACCGATATTCCCCGACCAGACCTCGAGCACGTTCTGGTTCGGACTCGCGTGCATGGGCTGCATTGAGGCGATCACTCCCATCCTGCCGAAGCGCGGTATGTCCTCGGCGCTCACCGCTTCGATATGCTCGATGCGGTGTCGTCGTCCGCGGGAGGGTACCGCGTTTGCCGCGGCCGCGGAGTCGTAGGCATCGAGCGCCATGCGAATGCCGGCATCACCAATCGCATGAATGAGAATCTGCCATCCGCGCTGATCCGCGAGCGTCACCATCTGATTCAAACGGGAGGCCGTGTAGTTGGGCGTTCCGCGGGTCGCCCGGTTGGCGTAGGGCGCAAGCATGTATGCCGTGTGCGCCTCGATGACGCCGTCGGCGAACAGCTTCACCGCCCCCAGCCGGAGCTCAGGCGTCGCCGGGTAGCTGCGGCGCAACGAATCGAATCGGTCCGCATCGGCGACAGTGAAGCTGTCGTGGATGCCGAGTGCGGCGTACACGCGGAGAGTGAGTTCACCGGATTTCCGGAGCGTCTCGAAGAGCTGGAGATCCTCGGCACCCGCATCCGCATCCTGCACGCTGGTGACTCCGAGTCGGCGCGCCTCGGCGATACCGAGCCTGAGCGCGGCGAGTTTCTCCTCGCGTGACGGCTTCGGCAGCACCTTGTCCATGAGCTGCGCCGCGCTCTCCTTGAGGGCGCCGGTCGGCTCGCCGGTGCGCGGATCGCGCACGATCTGGCCATTCGGCGGATCGGGCGTCGTGCGCGTGATGCCGGCGAGCGCGAGCGCCTTCGAGTTGACCCAGCGCGTGTGGAAATCATAGCAGTCCATCATCGCGGGGCGGTCGGGAACCAGCTCATCGAGCTGCTGCCGGGTGGGAAGCCCGCCGGGAAATGCACCATAGAGCCAGCCGAAGCCGAGTACCCATTGGCGGTCGGTGTGGGCGGCCGCAAATGCCCTGATAGCCTCCTGCACCTGCTCCAGTCGCTCGGCGTCGAGCAGATTCACTTCATCGAGCGTCAAGCTTCCCTGCAGAAAATGCACGTGCGCGTCGTTGAAGCCCGGCGTGACGGACGCACCATGCGCGTCGATGACGCGGGTCGCGTCTCCCTGGAGAGTATCGATCGCGGCGCCTTTGCCCACCGCTACGATCTGGTGACCACGCACCGCGAGCGCTTCCGCGAAAGTGCCGCTTCCATCCGCTGGAAAGACGCGCGCATTCCGGATGATCAGGTCGGCCGACATTGCCGGAGCCCGGTGGCAGCCGGCGGTCACGCCCGCGAGGACCAGGCACCCGGCGACGAGAGTGAAACCGCCAAAGGTGCCGCTCACGAACGCGGGTTCTTTCCGGGAGTTTCGCGTCGGCCCCGATGAGACATGGCTCACTTTCCCGCCAGCTCGCGGACCATCAGCTCCCAGTGTGCCATGTTGTCGTCGAGCGCTTTCACCGGAATTCGTTCGTCCCTTCCGTGCTCTCGCATGTCATCAGGAATGACTTCCCAGGTTCCGTTAACACCGTAGACCGGAATTCCGACGGTGCGGAATTCCAGTCCGTCGGTCGCGCCGGTCGACATCTGGGGAATGATCGGCACCCCGGGGTGGAGGGCGTGCACCGCGTTGGTGAACGCCGTGACGACATCGGCACGAAGGGGCGAGCCGGGTGCGGAGACCGCATGATCGTTCCGCGTCACGGCCACGTTGGTATCCCCCGCCACCTGCCGGAGTTCGGCGAGAATCGAATTCGGATCGATGCCCGGCATCACGCGGCAGTTGACCGTTGCCGTCGCGAGCTGTGGCAGCGCATTGTTGGCGTGTCCCGCGAAGAGTCGCGTGGCGACGCACCGGGTCCTGGTCATGCCGACTTCTCCCTCATCGGCTTCGATGGTATCTGCCGCGGCACCATCCTTCTCGTCCTTGAGCCAGGCGCGCATCGCATCGCCCAGGGGGCCGGTCTCCGACTTCTGCCGTTCGGTGAAATAGGCCCGTGTCGTCTCGGTGAGCATCGGTTCGAAACGATGAGCCTCGAGCCGCTTGAGCGCCCCGGCGAGCTGATAGATCGCGTTGTCGGACCGCGGCTTGGACGAGTGGCCGCCGCGATTCCGCACGGTAAAGATGTAGCTCGTCGCGGTCTTCTCCGCCGACTGGATCGTGAAGCCGAGGGACCGGCCATCCTTCGTCACTCCACCGCCGCCGGCGTCCGCGTTCAGTCCGTATTCCACATCCAGGTACTGCTTCCATTCGTTGGCGCCGCGATACGCGCCTTCGCCGTTGGTCTCCTCGTCTCCGGTGAAGAAGACGATGATGTCCCGGCGCGGTTTAAAGCCCTCGGTGCGCAGCTTGATCAACGCCGTCGTGATGCTGACGATCCCGTCTTTCATGTCGATCGCACCGCGCCCGTAGTAGTAGCCTTCGCGCTCCGCAAACACGAATGGATCGGCAGACCAGTCCTCTCGCTTCGCCTCGACCACGTCCATGTGACCCATCAGCATGATCGGCTTCTTGCCCTTGCTGCCATTCGCGGCGGGCCAGCGGACGATCAGCGCGGCCGTGCTGTCGTACGGCAAGATCCTGATATCCTCGGCTTTCCATCCCGCGTCGCGATACTGGTCGGCCAGGTACTGTGCCATTTCGGGCACGCGCTTCCGGTCGATCACGGTTGGGATGTTGATGACATGCTCGAACATCGCGCGCGTCCGGGCGTGCCAGTCGATCGGCGGCGGCACCGGCGCGACCGCGGGGAGAGCGGCCAGCAGCGTTGCAAGGGCGAGCGGATAGAGCGGCTTCATAGAGGCAGTCTGGTTGGGATGACGTGTTCGCTGCACGATGATTTCGCAATTTCGGCTGAGCGATTTCTGCGGCGGCGGGGAGAATTCTCGCCAGTTACGGGAGCCGAGACTATCGCGCCGCCGACAGGCGCTCGAACCCCTGCGCCGCTTCCCGCGTGATGCGGACCGCGTCGGCGATCGGCAGGCGGCCCTCGCGTTTCACCCGATCGCGCAGCGACTCCCCTGCGACGAACGGCATAGTGTACCAGAGCTGTCCGTCCGGGGTGGCGCCGGAATCGTAGACCGAACAGATGTGGGGATGCTGGAGCCGGGCCGCGAGCCGGATCTCGCGCGCGAAGCGATCGTTGCCGACGATGCCCGCAAGCTCCGAGCGGATCACCTTGAGTGCGACCTGGCGATCGTGCTTGAGATCAAGGGCGAGATAGACGACGGCCATGCCGCCGCGGCCGAGTT
>JBDUEA010000052.1:0-18070 GCA_040002695.1 Gemmatimonadota bacterium
GGCGGAGTTACCGATATTGGCGTTGATCTTCACATGGAACGCTCGGCCGATGATCATCGGCTCGAGCTCCGGGTGATTGATATTCGCCGGAAT
Organism: Gemmatimonadota bacterium; assembly: GCA_040002695.1. Taxonomy (GTDB): domain Bacteria; phylum Gemmatimonadota; class Gemmatimonadetes; order Gemmatimonadales; family GWC2-71-9; genus JBDUEA01. The sequence goes on from JBDUEA010000052.1 coordinate 94, forward strand.
GATCGCGCGGCCGCGCGCGACTTCGCTCCGAACGAACTCCGGCGCCATCCCTTCACGAAGCGCCGCGAATTCCATCTCCGGCGTGATTTCTCCCCGGCGGGCAAAGGCGAGCTGCGTCACCGCGCCGCGCCCGCGATAGATGGGCCGGAGCAGCGAAGCGGGAATCAGCTCCTCGTCGGCCGGCGCACGGTGCCTGGGCATCGCGCCGCGCTGGGTGCGGTCCACCCGTTCGACGTCCCGCTCGAGGATCCAGGGAAGCCGCGGAGTCGGCGCCCCCGCGCGCACGTCCAGTCCCTGGGGACCGCTGGTATCGTAGACCCGAAGGGCAGGTTCGCCGCCGGAGAGCGCGATCTCGCGCATCGGCACACGCACGCCGCGCCCACCCTCGAGGAAAACCTTGGTCGAGCCTGGGAAGGCGTCAGCGAGGCTGGATGGAGCGCGAGCGGTTGAGGCGGAAGTATCGGACATGGGCACTGCTCCTCGGAATGGCAGGAAGGCGAAGGAGCCGTGCGGACCGCGCTCCCTTCGCCGGTATCAGCCGGATCAGGTTCCAAGGGTGGCTTCTCAATCGGGAGGGCGACCCAAATGCCCGTCGCCTCCCGATGCCCCTGGCGGTTTCACGAATGGTAACGGACATGTTCGGAAACGGTCAACGGTGGAGACGTCGATTCACGCATCAACCGGAACCAGTGCGCGTCTCGCGGAGGTAATACACCGTGTAGGGTGAACGGCGTAAATTTGTTGCAGCAAGGTCAGTGACCACTCGCCGGCGCGCGAGCGGTGCGAAAGATGAGAACAGGCTCTTCATTCCTGGTAATGGACCGGGAACAGTGCCCGGAGAATTGGCGAAGTGCCGATGCTCCGGGCACAACCGTACCCTCTCTGCATGCCTCCCGCTTACCGCTTACTTCTCACCGCTCACGGCCCTCTACCCGTCCAGCATCTCCCGCACCTTCCGCGTCAGCGCATCCGGCGTGAATGGCTTCTGCAGAAAGCTGCGTCCGTTCTCGAGAGCTTCGGGATGCATGAGCGTATTGTCGGTATATCCCGATATGTACAGCACCTTCAATTCCGGGCGCAGCGCGCAGAGCTGTTCAGCCAGCCGTCGCCCACTGAGCCGGGGCATGACGATGTCGGTGACGAGGAGATGAATGGTCCCCTGGTGCGCTGATGCCGCGACCAGCGCCTTCTCCGCATCCTCGGCCACGAGCACCCGGTAGCCTCGGCTTACGAGAATGCGGAGCACCAGCGCGCGTACCGCGGCCTCATCTTCGACGAGCAGGAGAGTTTCGGAGCCGTCCCGTCCGCCGCCGGCACCACGGACTTCGCCGGCGCGCGGCATCTCGTTCACGCGGGGCAGGTAAACCCGGAAGGTCGTCCCCTGTCCCGGATGACTCTGCACGCCGATGTGTCCGCCGCTCTGCTTCACGATGCCGTAGACCGTCGCGAGACCCAGACCCGTCCCTTTACCAACTTCCTTCGTCGTGAAGAACGGTTCGAAGATCCGGGCGACGGTCTCCGCATCCATACCGACGCCGGTATCGGTCATCGTGAGCATCACATACGGGCCGACGACGAGGCTGGTGCGGGCGCCGAGGGTGGCCGGGTCGAACATGACGTTGGAGGTCTCGAGTGTGAGTCGTCCGCCTTCGGCCATCGCGTCGCGGGCATTGACGGCGATGTTGATGACGACCTGTTCCATCTGTCCAGGGTCCGCCTTCGTCTGCCCCAGGTCCGGCGCCAGCACGGTAACGAGCTCGATGTCCTCGCCGATGAGCCGCGAGAGCATGCGGCCTACGCCCGCGACGATCGTGTTGAGATCGATGACCTTGGGCTCGAGCACCTGCTTCCGGCTGAAGGCGAGCAACTGCTGCGTGAGCGCCGCCGCGCGGAGCCCTGCCGCCTTGATCTCACCGAGATCTTCGAACAGCGTGCTGCCGGCTGAAAGCTGCGCCATCGCAAGATCCGCGTGGCCGAGCAGGGACGTGAGCAGATTATTGAAATCGTGCGCGACGCCACCAGCCAGCCGGCCCACGGCCTCCATTTTCTGCGCCTGACGCAACTGCTCCTCGCTCTCTCGCAAGGCATCTTCGGCGCGTTTGCGCTCGGTGATGTCCTGGACCGTCCCCACCATGCGCACCGGTTTCCCGTCCTCATCACGGGCGATCTCGGCTTGTTCGTAGAGCACCCGCACCTCACCGTCGGGACGCATGATCCGGTGATCGCTGCGGTAGGACTTTGCAGCCGCGATCGACTCGCTGGCGAGGCGCCGCACGTTCTCCCGATCATCGGGGTGCACCGCTTCGAAAAAGGCCTCGTTCGTCGGCTGGAATTCCCCGGGACGTCGGCCGAAGATCCGAAAGGTTTCCTCGGACCACTCGAGCTTGTTGCTGACCACATCCACCTCCCAGCTTCCCACCTGGCCGATCCGCTGCGCGAGTGCGAGCCGGGCCTCGCTCCGCCGCAGCGCTTCTTCCGCCCGCTTCCGCTCGATCGCCACCGCCACCTGAGTGGACACGAACTGCAGGATGTTGCGGTCTTCCTCATGGTACCGCACTCCCTCCGTGTAACTCTGGGCGACAAGCACACCGATCGTGCGCTCCGGCGTCTTGAGGGGAACACCAAGCCAGTCGGCCGACGGAGAACCGATCGGCTCGACCTCTCCGGATTCGGACAGCCGCTGCGAGAGTCCCGGCCGGTCGAGCAGGGATTGACCTGTCCGGAGCACGTACTCGGTAAGGCCGCGACGCAGACGCCGCGGCGCGGGAGGCGGATCGAGTTCGTCCACGAAATACGGAAAGCTCAGCAGCTGAGTCGCTTCATCGTAGAGCGCGATATAGAAATTGCCGGCGGGCATCAGCTGGCTGACGGTGCCGTGAATCGCCTCGAACAATTCCTGCAGGCTGCGGGTGGTCTGGGCCGCCTCGGAGATCCGGTAGATGGCGGCCTGCACCCGTTCCGCGCGCCGCCGTTCGGTCACGTCGCGCGAGGTGATGATCACGCCCGTGAGATCCGGCGTGATCAGCGTCTTGCCAAGCGCTTCGAGCGTACGCCATGACCCGTCGGCGTGCCGGAAGCGGAACTCCATCGCCTCGGTACCCACCGACCGAGAGAGCGTCCGAAGAAAAACGTCACGGATCAGCTGAGCGTCATCCGGATGGATCAGATCGAACGCGTAACGTCCCACCAGTTCGCTCGGGTGGTATCCCAGTACCCGCTCGATGGAGGGACTCTCGTAGCGGATCGTGCCATCGCGATTGAGGATCGTGATGATGTCGGAGGCGTTCTCGATGAGCGCCCGCAGGTGCTCCTCGTTCCGGCGGAGCATCTCTCCTTCGCGCTCGCGCTCGGTGACATCCTGTCCGATCGCAACCGTGAGCCCCTGCTCCAGCCGAACGCTGGACCAGCTCGTCAGCAGCAGTCGCCCGTCCCGTGTCCGGGCGCGGATGAGGCGCCATGTTGTATTGCCCGAGCGGAGATGACGAAGCGCCTCCTCGCGCTCGAGCTGATCCGGGAGGCAATCCTCGAGTGCCCGCTTGTCCTGGAAATCGTCGGCCGACCATCCGAGCACCCGTTCCAGTTCGCGGTTCACGAACTCGACGCGTCCGCTCGGATCATATGATGCCACCATGAGCGGCAGGTGTTCGAGTATCTGCTGCAGCGTCTCCGTCTGCCGTCGCAGCGTGGCCGCGGCCCGCCGGGAGGCGGTGATATCCTCCAGCAGTCCCATCGATCCTGCGAGCCGGCCGAACTGATCGAACACCGGTCCGAGCGAGAGCCGGATATCGACCCGGGTGCCGTCGCGCCGAAGCCGCACGGTCTCCAGTCCGATCACGGTGCCGCCGGAACGATGAACATTCCGGAGCTCCTCAAACTCTTCCAGGCGATCCTGGGGAATGGTTGCGAGCGGCAGACCCATGGCTTCCTTCGCCGTCCAGCCGAAGATCCGCTCCGCCGCCGGATTCCAGACCGTCACCCGTCCCTCGAGATCGAGCGAGAGTGTGGCGATGGGAGACATGTCCACGATCGAGCGATAGGTGCCGCTGGTGACGCGCTCGTTCGCGGTGGCCTGGTGCAGCTCCTCCGTCCGGGCGGCGAGCGTCATGCCGACCGCGATGATGGCGAGCATGAACGTGTCGAGTGAGAGCAGGTTGCTGTGCAGCGGGCCGCCCACGAACAGACCCCTGCCCTGTATCGTCCCGGCGATCGCGATCGAAGCAACGATCAGAATGACGGCGCTCGTTCCCCGCTGCCCAAACCGCAGCGCCGCCCACGCGACACTCGGCAGTACGAGATAGGCATAGAGCGCGGCCACCGGAGCACCGAACACCCCGAACGCCGCCAGGCCGGAAAGCACCAGCGAGAGTCCGAGGCCCGCGGTCTCGATTGCGTCCGGGCGCGCGTGTCCGCGAGGCAGCCCGCGCCGCCAGGTGAGAATGACCGGCGCGAGCACCAGTACGCCCATACCATTCCCGACCCACCAGATGAGCCACGCGCGGAGCGTGAGCTCCGGACTCACGATTCCGGCGGTGCGGAATCCGAGCACGCCGAGCGTGGCGCTGAATACCGTTCCGGTGACGGTCGCGATTATCAGACCGAGAACATCGCGCACCCGGTCGAGCGCCGGATGTACCAAGAGCCGCCGGAGCAGCCACGCGATGCCCACCGCCTCGAGAGTCGCCCCGGCCGCGATGAGAAGCACGGTGGCGAGCGGCAGGTGCTCTGAGGCGAGAATCGTGACGCTGGCAAGCGCCACCCCCGGCCAGAGCTCGAGTCCGAATCCGAAGAGCGCCGCGACGGCGATGCCGGACGCAGGCCAGATCGGGCTGACCTGTCCGTTGATGAAAGAAAGGCGAAGCCCGGCGTCCTGCGCGATCGCCGAAGCCGCCGTGAGCACGAGGATCCTCAGCGCGAGCGAATGACCGCGCGCGACTGCCGCCGCTTGAACGACGGCGACCTTCGGTTCCAGCGGCGGCAGAGGAGAGGGTTCGACCGGACTCTCCTGATCGGTGAGCGAGGTCATCAGACGCGGCGAACGCTGGGGCCCGTGAGCCCTGAAGGAGATGTCCGCTCACGCGAACCAGGTGGCCGCGGAAGCGGCGCAATGCGAATGGAAGACAGACGCGGTCTTTCGACGACGGTTGATCGGAGGCGGCGACCAGGCGCGACCGTGCTGCGGTCCGCGGGGCCGGCGCAGGCACTAGGGGGGAGATGCCAGGGTCCGGGATGAGATGCGCGGAACTGGGCTGAAAGATGGGCGCGTGGAGCGGGCAGGAGCAAGAGGCAGCGGGCGGGCTTCCTCCGGGTCAGCTTCCCATGATCACCCGCTGCTGCGACCACTGCCGCATCATCGTTACGAACGCCAGCGTGATCTGCGCATCGAACTCGATGCCGCCACGCTCCTCGAGGTAGGCGAGCGCCATCTCGGAGTGCCAGGCATCACGGTATGGCCGGTTGGTGCAGAGCGCGTCGTAAACATCACACACATGGACCAGCTTGCTCGCATAGTGGCAATCCCGCTTGAAATGCATCGTGGGATAACCCTCGCCATTGATCATGATGTGATGTTCGTACGCCACGACCGCTGCCAGGTCGAGCCGCTTCTCCCTCTCAAGAATGAGGCGTGCCCCCTCCGTCGGATGCTGCCGCATGACCGCCTTCTCCTGCTCGGTGAAGGCCCCCGGCTTGAGCAGGATATCCTTGGGGATGCGCACCTTGCCGAGATCGTGGAGCAATCCCGCGGTGCCGAAGGCACGCACCTCCTTGGGACCCAGTCCGAGATATTCAGCCAGAGCCATCGAAAGCACAGCAACGTTGGCTGAATGCGTCGTGGTGTACTGATCGAATTCCTTGAGCTGCAACAACGGCAGTACAATCTGGCTGTCGGCATGCATCGCGAGTGAAAAGGACCGTACCACCGCTTCCGCTTCCAGCATCGGCAGCCCGCCCGTCTGCGCGACCTGCTGATGTACCCAGCGCACCGCCTCGACTTCGTCCTGCAGCGTATAGGCGATCGTCGCGGTGGCCGTGACGATACTCGAGGTTGCGCTGTCGGCGCCTCGCACCCCGACCGCTCCGAACCGGATGCTTTGCCGCTGCAGCTGGCGGGCTTCCGAGCTGTCCACCGTTCCCTGAATCACCCGTCGCGCTACGTCGGCCAGGAACCGGGCATACTCCTCCCGCGAGACGACCGTGTCGAATTCCACCCGCTGAATGGAGGCGTTCGAAAGTCGCGGTCCCCAGTCCCAGCCGTGCAGGTCCCGGAGGACCTGCTTTCGGTACAGCACCTCCTGATCGATGAACGAAAAATTCGGATTGGGTTCCTCCCTCGCCAGGTCCTGCAGCAGTTCATACGAGGAGTCCACGGCGCGCTCTCGTGCGGGATGCCCATCGGAATAGAGGGACATCGTCGACAGCGCCTGGCCGAAAGACGTGAGGAAGCGGACCGGGTCGGTCATGCGAAGCTTCCCCTCTGACCGATGGCGGCGCGGATTTCGGGATCGGCGCTCGACGCGGCGAGACGGATCGCCTCGACCGCATGCGGATCCGAGTGCCACGAGCGCGCCAGCACCGACAACGAGGAGAGGAGCTCGGGCGACTTGGGAGTGAGACGGTGCCGGCGGAACCAGCGGCGTTGCGCGAGCGTCCGTCCGAGCAGCCAGTCCCGAATGGCGTCGGTGCGGATCCGTCCCAGTACGCGGATGCCGAGCGACCGGAGATCCGCGTCCCGCTCACGATCGTTGAGGAGCGTCATCAGGCGCGGCACGGCGGCCGGCGGACAGCGCTCCACCGCCGATGCGAGGACCATGCGCACATGCTGGTCGTCATCATCCGCCAGCCCGGAGACGATCGCCTCATCGCGAAATTCCGGCATCCGCAGCATGATCTTGAGCGCTTCGCGTCGCACCCGCGCATCGGAGTGTGCCGCATACGGCGCCGGAGAAAACCGGGGTGGCCATTCGACCATCGACCCGAGCAGCGCGAGCATGTTGCGCTGAACGAACCACGGAGAATTCTTCAGTCGCTCGACGACCATCGGTCCGATGGCGGGGCCAAGGCGCCCGAGCCGCGTGAGCAGCCGCCGGCGGATCGCGCGCGCCTCCGCTCCTTCCAGCGCATCGAGCATCGGCTCAGCGGCGCTCAGTCCCATCTTTCCGATGATGCGGTCAACCGCTTCCGGTTCCTTACTCTCATTGGAGAGAAGGCGCCGGACCGAGTCGGGTGTGCCGAGGTGGAACCAGAAGGCCTCGGCGATCAGTGGCGACACCGTTCGGTCTTCGATCAACGCCAGGAGATCGCCGATCATCCCGTCCTCCACCATCTGATCGGTCGCCTGCCAGACCGCCTCGCCATACGAGCCGATCTCGAGACTGATCTTTACAATGCGCGATGATTCGGATGCGTCCGCATCCTCCGGCGCGCCCGCGACCGCGGAGGGCCGGCTCAGATCTTCCAGCATCCTGGTATATGCCGCAGGATTCGGATCGGTCAGCGTCCAGCCATCGAGCAGCTGGCGGACGGTATCGCGCATGGCCTGGTCCGCATCCTCGCGGATTACCATGCTTCCCGACTCCGCCTGCGCCGAGAGCTTGGCGAGGATCCGAAGCAGTGAGTGGGAAATCGTCTGCTGCGAGGCGGTCGCGGCGGCCTGCAGCAGTTCGAGGACCGCCGACACCGGCATCGACTGTGTGAGACTGGCCAGGAGCTCACGGCGCTCCGCGGAATCTCCGCTGGCTTCGAGCAGCCGGGCGAGTGTCTCCGGTTTGAGCTCGCGAAGCAGGTCACTCAATTGCGACTGCAGGCCCGCGACCTCGCCCGCATCCCCATGCCTGATTTCCCGGCCCAGCTGCAACAGATATCCCACGATGACCTTGTCGTACGATTCCTCGCCCCGGTGCTTGCTGATGGCGAGCGCCACCTCCCGGGCATCGGCATCCGAGGGAGGACCGCCATCCTGAGTCGCGAGGGCTGCGGCCGCCAGTCCGATCCAGAGCCGCCCGGCGCGTGTCCCGGTTCCCGCTTCCCCGCCCCGTTCATAGAGCGGATCGTCCGCCAGGCGCAACTGATCGTAGGCGAGGGGCAGCAGCATCACATGCGGCCAGCGTTCAAGATCGGCGGGAGCCTGGGCGCCAAGCGGCTCGCCATTGCGGCCGCCGCCAGTGCCGATCGTGCGCAGCAGATCACTCAGCTCCTCCTGAGTGATGCCGCGAGAAAAGCGCACGCCGCCGAGCTGCTGTCGATGCAGGCGCTGCGCCAGCTCGCGCAACACGGCATTGCCGGCATCGGTGGCGACGCCTTCGATCAGCAGCTGGGTGCGGGCGACGCCGAGCTGCAGCAGCGATCGCTCCTTGAGCAGCGTGTTGAGCCGCAGCGTCACGGCCTCAACCGCGGAGATGAGCAGTGGATGGCCCGCCGGATACGCGGTGTTCTTGTGGATGGCGATGGAAAACTGGACGAGAAACGCCGACAGGTCTCGAGAAAGGACGTTCCGCTCTTCGGGAATTCCCGTCATTGCCATCCCCGAGTGGATCCGCCGGTGGGAGGCGGGTCGGTGGAATCGGCGTGCGGATCGGCAGATTGGTGAAGCTTCAGCCCGCCCGAGACCGGCAGGCATTGCAAGGAAGAATGTTCCGAATACCCCCTGACACCTAACACCTAACACCTAACACCCAATACCTAACACCTGCGACCCGCCACCTCACTTCGCCCGATCGAGATACTCCCCCGTATTCGGATTCACCCGGATCTTCTCCCCGGCCTGCAGAAACTCCGGCACGTTGACGGTCACCCCATTATCGAGCTTTGCCGGCTTGCTCGAGGAATTCTTGGTGGCGCTCTTCATCACCGGCGCCGTTTCCACGATTTCGAGCACGAGTGAATTCGGCATCTCGATGCCGATCGGGCGGCCATCGAAGAACTCGGCATGCAGCTTCATGCCGGTCGTCATCCACGGCGCGCTGTCGCCGAGGGCCTCCGAGTCCATCTCGAGCTGATCGTAGGTCTCGGTGTTCATGAAGACGTAGTTATCACTGCTGTGATAGAGATACTCGAGTTCGTGCGTCTCCATGTCCGCCTTCTCGACCGCGTCGGTCGCGCGGAAGCGGTGTTCGAAGGTCGAGCCGGTGCGCAATTTCTTGAGCTTCGCCTGCACCATTGCGCGCAGGTTGCCCGGCGTGTGGTGATGAAAGTCGATGATTCGGCAGGGCTGACCTTCATGGATGATCGTCATGCCGCGGCGGAGATCAGTCGCGATGATGGCCATGGTGCGTCTTCCTGAAACTGGAGCGGGCGGCTCGAGCCGCCTCGTGATAACGAACCACCCCGCACGGGAGTCCCCGGCGGGGTGGTCTTCCGGAGGAAGACGGCGCTGGAGTGGATCGCCGTCATCTCCGGCCACTTTTCCCGGCCCTATTATAGAAGCAAACCCGATAGCCGGGTAGGGTCCGGGCCGAATCTCTCCTCAGTGCCCCGCCGCCGCCAGCACCTCCGCCTGGCTGCGCCGGCCATGCAGCAGCGCGATCGCCTTGACGAGCTGCGGATCTTCCGGAATCGAACGACGGAAGGCCGCCGAGTCGCCGAACGCGAGCGAGGCGACCCGCTCCTCGAGCATCCGGTCGATGACCCGTTCGCCAGCGACGTACTTGGCATGGTCCACCGTGACGCCGGCCGAAGTCAGCCGACTGTAGAGCGTATCCCGCCAGGTGTCCGAGACCTTGAAGTCCGGCCGCACCGACTTCCTCAACTCCAGCGCGTAGCTGTAGAGCGTCGCGTGCGTCTGCTGCGACTTGGGGGCGAGGGCGCGGAGCAGCTGCTGCTCAGGCGTGGTCGCGGTATCCGGCTGAATGACGACATCCGGCGTAATCCCGCCGCCGCCATAGACCACGCGTCCGCCGTCCGAATGGAAAGCCGGACGTGCGCGCCGCGCGGAATCCGTCTCCATGGTCGAGTCGGGAATGAGCGTCCCCTTCTTGCGCGGACGCTGAATGCTCCGTCCGCTCGGCGTATACCACTTGCCAGTGGTCATCTTGAGGCCCCAGCCGCCCTGCAGCGGAAAGAGGCTCTGCACCAGGCCCTTGCCGAAAGAAGTCGTGCCGAGGATCAGCGCGCGATCATGATCCTGCAGCGAGCCGGCGACGATCTCCGACGCGGAGGCCGTGTACCCGTCCACCAGCACGATCACGGGCGCGTCGCCGGCGACCGGCGCTTCCTTCGCATGGTATTCGGCGTTCGGCTGATTCCGGTAGCGTACATCGACGATCGACTGGCCCGGCTTGAGGAACAGGTTGCTCATCGCGATCGATTCGTCGAGACTGCCGCCGGGGTTGCCGCGCAGATCGAGAATGAACGCCCGCGCGCCCTGGCCGGCGAGCTGCTTGAGCGAGCGCGCCACTTCATCATGGGATTCGTCGTTGAAACGCTGGACTGGGATATAACCGATGCGGTCGTCGAGCATCACGGCGTACGGCACGACCGGGACGTGAATGACGGCGCGGGTGAAATCGATGCGAATCGGCTGGGTGACACCGGCTCGCGCGAAGGTCACGTTCACCGAGGTTCCCGGAGCGCCCGTGAGATGTCCCGACGTCTGATCGATCGTCCAGCCCGCCGCAGACGCGCTGTCCACCGCCACGATGCGGTCGCCGTTCTGTACGCCGCCGCGCTCCGCAGGCGTGTTGGGAAACACGCCGGTGATCACGATGGTCCCCTGCTGCTGCTCGATCTGCATGCCGAGTCCGCCGTAGCGGTTGCCCAGCTGATTGCGGGAGAACGAGGAGAGCTGCTCGGGAGAGTAAAGATCCGCGTACGGATCCTCGAGCTTGTCGACCAGGCCACGGGCTGCCTTCTCATACAGCTCGGCGGCGGGAATCGAGTCGACCGCGTCGTTGGCGACGCGGCGCAGCACTTCATCGAAAACGCGGGCCGCGTCGTCAGGCGCCTTGCTGCCGGCAAGGAACCCGGAAATGACGAGGGCGGGGACCGTGATCGCCAGCGCGGCGGTCCATTTGAGACTACGTCGCATGATGAAACCAGTTGAATGATTTTACGGAGCTTCTGGACTGCGGATGGCGCACGACCGGTGCCACCCCTGAAGGACGTGTCCGGATGACTATGAGATTCACGAACGCACCCTCCCGTTGCGGGGGCAAGAGGTAGAACCCCGAACAGCCGGATTTTCCGTCCTTCACACCATTCAGGGTGTAAAGCCTGCGCTCCGCCAGAGCGGTGCCGGCTCATACCGATGACCGTTCGTCACCACCAGGAAGACCTTGCGCAGGTCCTCGAAGTGTTCGAGCGGGTTTCCCTCCACAACCAGCAGGTCAGCCCGCTTGCCGGCGACCACCGTGCCGAGCTCGGCATCGAGATGCATCGCGCGGGCGGGCACGATGGTCGCCGCCTGAATCGCCTCGAGTGGAGAGAACCCCGCCTTCACATAGAGCTCGAGTTCCCGATGCAGACTGTAGCCGGGCACCGTCTGATCGGTACCGGCCACGATCGGTATCCCTGCGCGATGGAGCGCGCCGATCACGCTGAGGTATTCTGCAAACCTCGTCGCCGCCCGCGCCTCCGCGGCCGGTGGCACGCCACTGCCGTTGAGCGCCCCCGCCAGTTCCGGCGCCACCTTGAGCACCCCCGGCTCGAATTCACTCATGGGAACGCGCGCCGGGTGCATGACCCATTCGAAGAGCGCGATCGTCGGATCCACGACCGTGTGATGAAGCTTGAGAAAGGCGAGCGCCGCTTTCGCCTCGGGAGACTCGAGATCCAGCGCGGGTGCTGGCGTTCCCGCCGGCACCGGTGGTCGCATCATGGGCAGGATGTACTGGACGTGATTGATCTGATCCATTCCCGCTTCCACGCCCTGCACCGTCGTGATTCCCTCGGGCACATGCCCGGTCACGGTCATCCCCAGCCGATGCGCCTCGGCCGCGATGGCCGTGAGCACCGGCAGAGTGATGCTGCTGTAGATCTTGATCTGCTGGAAGCCTGCGTCGTGATACCGGTGGACCCATTGCACGCCTTCCTCCGCGGTCCCCGCGCGGGCGACGCCGAGTCCCAGCGGTCCCATCCCGTCGATCACGCCTGCGAGCAGCAGTCGCGGACCGATGCCGCGCCCGGAGCGAATCGCGTCCCGCACCCCGGTGATGAACTCGAACTCGTTCCCCACGTCTCTGGCCGTCGTCACTCCGGCGGCGAGGTATATCGGACCCCACTCCACCTGCTCGTAATGCGCGTGCATGTCCCAGAGCCCAGGGAGCACCGTCTTTCCCGTAACATCGACGATCGTCGCACCACGGGGGATTTTCGTCGCGCTGCGCGGGCCCGCGGCGGCGACCCTGCCATCGCGCACGATGACTACGGAGTTCTTCACCGGTGGAGAGTCGGTCCCGCGAATCAGCGTGGCGCCCACCAGTGCGAGCGTCCGCGGCTCCGCCGGCGGAGTTCCCCGCAATTCCGCCAGGGCGGTCGCGCCATCGGCGGCCGCGCTCGCAACCAGCGTACCGAGTGCCGGCTCGAAGCCGTAACGCATCGCCTCGAAGTGATCGAACTCGGCGTCGATGCTCACCAGCGCATCGAGACGGCCCGTATCGTCAAGCCAGACTGTCTCCCGGCCCCAGATCAGTCCCTGCACCCCATAGCGGGTCAGCGCGACGGTGCCGCTGTCGGTCTTCACCGTGTCGACACCGCGCCGGGAAATTCGCACCTGCCCGCCCGGCAGCGTCTCGAGCGTGTCGGGATGCCCATGCGAACTCCAATAGCTCAGTAACTCCTGCTGAATTGCGACCGGCGCATAGCCGCCGATGGGAAATACCGGGCCGGATCGGGCGACTGTATGGCTGACGCTGTCGACCCGCACCGTCGCCGAGTCGGTCGAGAAGTCGACCGTCTCGTTGATGGCGGAGAACCGGGAGACCTGGCCCTTGATCTCGAAGTGACGAGGCGTGCCGTCGCGAGCCGTGGTGAGCGATGCCGCGAGCGGCACCTTCGACCCGCGATCTGTGAATTCGAATGCCGTAGTGAGTGTACGACCCGCGCTGTCGCTGACGAGGCGATAGTGCTCTTCGCCGATCGGCTGTTCGAATTTGTGGAGCCGGAAACTGCCGGCGCCCGAGGCGGAATCGGTCTGCGCGTAGAGGGGCAGCGCCGAACCGAAGAGAAGCACGAGCCCAAGGAGAAACTCCTTACGTTCACGCCTGGCTCGACTCCGGCGCACGACGCGAGACCTCACGGCTTCGTGTCCGGCAGCTTGCGCACCCAGATGTTCCGGAAACGTACCGGCCGGCCATGATCCTGCAGCGCGAGCGGCAGCGCGTCCGCGTGCGCGGTGTATGGTGGCCGTTCCTGGTTCGCGGTGGGACCGACCAGCACCGCATCGTCCTGAACCAGCACGCCGTTGTGAAAGACCGTCATCCGGGCGGGACTGAGCAGCTTGCCCGCACCATCGAACCGCGGACGGTGAAACACCGCGTCGTAGCTCTGCCACAGTCCCGGTCCTCGGCTCGCGTTCACCAGGGGCGGGAACTCACCGTAGATGGATCCCGCCTGGCCATCGGGATAGGTGACGTTGTGCCAGGAATCGAGGACTTGCAGCTCGTAGCGACCCATAAAGAAAACACCGCTGTTGCCGCGCTCCTGGCTTTCCCCCACTGCGGGAGTCGGCGTGGACCATTCGAGGTGCAGCTGCACGTCGCCGAGCGCCAGGTCGGTGGCGATCGCACCGGTGTGCGGCACAACCTGCATGTAACCCTTCGCCACTTTCCATTTTGCGGGGACACCCGCGCTGTCCGCCAGGTGCCAACCCTTGAGGGAGCGTCCGTCGAACAGGACGATCGCATCCGAGGGCGCGGGGCTGGATGCCACGAAGCGTCCGGGATCCACCACCGGAGGCTGCGGCCGTTCCGTCGAGTGCTGCGGCCACTCGGAAATCGACTGCGCCGTGGCGCGCGCGGGCAGCAGCAGGGTGAACGACGCCGCTACGACGAAGAGCAGCGCCCGGGCCCGCAGGCGCGCGGAAATCGCCATCGGGAGAAGAATTGCGTGACAAGGACGACGAGTCGGCATCAGGATCGCTCTCGAAATGAAGTAGGGGCGAGCATCGGCATCGTGGCTGCACTATGAATATGTGGCAGACCGGCGCCCTCTCCGCAACTGAATCGCGGGTGTGGCCGCGCCGAGTCGTGGATGGGTGATCCCTTCCTTCCGGAATTTCCGCCTCCTCGAATGCGGGCCCTCTTCATCAGCGCCTCAGGAACCGGGCCGCGATTTCAACCACCCTTCCCCACCTCGTCCCGGCAACGCCTCATGCGAATTCCAATCGTTCCCCTTCTGGCGCTGGTCATCCTGGCCGGTGGTGCATCGTTGCGCGCGCAGACCACCTATCGGGATCCCCAGGGCCGATTCGGCATCGCGGTTCCCGCAGGCTGGACCACGGATGCTCAGGGCGACGGTGTCCGGCTCGATCGAGGAACCGTCTTCGCCGTCGTCACCCCATTCGAGGGGGCGGCGTCGGGTCAGGACGTCGTCATCTCCCTGCTCAATCAGTACGGCTCTCAATGGAAGAATTTCTCCGAAGTCACCCACGGCAACCATCCGATCGCCGGGCAGCCGGGCGCCTTTGCCGTTTTCCGGGGACTCAACCCCAAAGGCGTCCCGTCCACTCTGCGGCTCGCCGGGGTGGCTCGGGGCAATGCGGCCTGGGCTCTCATCATCAGCGCGCCGGATCGGGACTACGCCGCGGCGCAGGCATCGATAGAGTCCCTCGAACGCGGGTTCACCTTTGGAGACCGGCAACAGAGTCCGGCCCTCGCCACCGGCGGCGCGAGCAAGGCTCGCACTGTCGCTGGAGTTGCCCTCCGTGAACTCGAATCGGGGGAAGCCGGGCGACTCGGTCTTCGGACGGCGGGCGGTGCCATGGTCGGCGCCGTGGCGCCTGGCGGGCCCGCGGAGCGAGTGGGCGTGAAAGCCGGGGACGTCATCGTTTCTGCCGGCGGCCGGCAGATTTCACATGCCTCGGAATTCGGCCAGCTGGTGCAGATGCACCAGCCTGGGGAGCAATTCGATATCGTCGTCGTTCGCGAGGGAAAGCCGCGACAGCTCGAGCTCGTGCTGGCCGGGGCACCCGGTGGGCCGGGCGGAGACCAACAGTCGCCTCCGCAGACCGCGATGGCCCCGGCGGACCGGGAAGCCACTCGCTCGGCACCCTCCCGCGCGAGTAACGCGGGAGGCAGCGGTTACTATCGCATGCACATGGCGCAGATCATCGATCGCGAAGGATTCGGGCAGCCAGTCGAGGTCGCCCGACTCCTCATTCCCGCCGACTGGAAGTTCGAGAGCAGCGTGAAGTGGGTCGCGAGCCCCGGCTGTCCGGCCAACATGGTGCAGATCTACGCTCGAGCGAGCAGTCCCGACGGGCTCTCCGGTCTCGACGTCTTCACCCCCCACGCCTGGCAGTGGAACGACGATCCAATGGCCCGGCAGGTCGCGGCGCAATCGCAGCAGTCCGGCGCCGGCGGCTGCAGCATGAGCCCGCCCGTCTCCGCCGTCGATTTCATCCGGCAGGCAGTCATCCCCAAATTCCGGAGCGGAGCCCGCATCGTGAGCGCGGAGCCGCTTCCCCGGGTTTCCCAGGCGGCGCAACAGAACCTCCAGACCCAGTACGCCTCCTATGTGCAGGCGGGTCTCATGACCGGGATGAAGGCGGACGCGGGACGGGTGAAGGTCGTGTCGCAGGTGAATGGTCGGGAAGTCGAGGAATGGATCTCGGGAACGGTGCTGCTTACGATCTCGCGTTCGATGTCCGCGACGGCCGCGATGAACGGCGGCATGGCGCAGGTCAACGCCTACTCGCTCGTGGCGACCGACCTGGTGGCGACGCGCGCGCCGGCGGGTGAGCTCGAGAGCAAGGCGAAACTGTACGGCACGATCGTGGCTTCGGTCCGCCCCAACCAGCAATGGTCCCAGGCATACCAGCAGGTGATCGCCAACATCAACGGCGCCGCCATCCAGGGCGCCGTGGACCGGAGCCGCATCTGGACGCAGCACTCGAACGAGATGAATCAGATGATCACCCAGAATTATCAGAACCAGCAGGCAGTCCAGGATCGGGTCGCAGAGGGGTATGACCAGTCGATTCGAGGCGTCGAGACCTTCGTCGATCCGTCGAGCCGCGAGCGCGTCGAATTGAGCAGCGGGTTCCAGCAGGCGTGGAGCAACGGACAGGGCGAGTACATCCTGAGCGATGACCCGAACTTCAATCCCTCGGTGACACTCCGGGAGAACTGGACCGAAATGCAAAGGCCGGGGAATCGATGAGGGATGCTTGGGTGATGGGTGCGAGTGACGAGATGAACGTGACGAGATGAACGTGACGAGTGGGCCCAAGCCTGAGACCGATCGCCTGACGTCTACAGTTTCAGTTTCACTTGAAGGCGTGCCAGGTAATCCTCACGGAGACGGGCTCCCCGCTGGTCCGCCGAACGGTGATGATGCCGTCCCCATAGAACGACCCGGCACGCTCGGTGCCGGCGAGGTAACCGTTTGGCGGACGGCCGATGTCCACCCGGAGCCCCACCTGGCCGGGATCCGTCGACGGCGTCTGTACCGTTCCGCTCAGTGGACCGTCGGGCAGTTCGACAGTGTCCGAAACGCCCACCAGCCCCCCGGTATGGCAGAATACCCTCCCGAATCCGGTATACGACCCCGAGAGCAGACCTCCGTCATCTACCATCGATAGCCGCATCTGCGCCGCGGTGCACGGCGCCGCCAGCGTATCGACCGGGACGATTTCGAGCAGCTGAACCACCCAGTCGCCGGAGAGGGAGACGGGTGCGCCGGAGGGTGCGGTGAGGCGGCTTCGTTCGCAGGCCTGGGCGCCGGACACCACGATCAGGAGTGCGACGACTGAGGTACGCATGATGAGATCCGGTCGCGTGGTTCGGTCGGGCGGCAGCCGCGGTCGATATGGCTGGAATCGAACGGGAGACGCCAGTCGACCCCAACCTTCGCACGCGGGACCCGGGGCGTCACCCTTGCTGAGGCCGGGTATTCATGGGAGATTGAGTTGCCTTCCTGCCAGGAGATCCTGATGCCAAGCCGCCGTTCGTTCGTCGCCTCGCTCGCCGGAGCCGCCGTCGCCCTGCCGGCCTTCCGTGAATCGGCCGTGACTCGTCTGGTTCGGTCCCACGAGATCGCCACCGGGCGCAGCGCCGCTCAGCTCGCCGACGACGAATCCTACTGGAGCGAGATCCAGCGCGCCTTCGACGCGGACCGGACGCTCGTCAACTTGAATAACGGCGGCTGCAGTCCGACCCCGACGCACGTGCTTGAAGCGATGATCCGCGATCTCCGCTTCAGCAACGAGCTCCCCGTCATTCACATGTGGCAGACCCTCGAGCCGCGCGTCGAGAGCGTTCGCCGGGACCTCGCCAAGGAATTTGGCTGCGACCCGGAGGAGATGGCCATCACCCGGAACGCCTCCGAGGCCAACGAGACCATGATCTTCGGTCTCGATCTCAAGCCCGGCGACGAAGTCATCGTCACCAATCAGAACTACGGGCGGATGATCACCAGCTGGCAGCAGCGGGTGCGGCGGGACGGCATCGTGCTCAAGCAGATCTCGTTCAAGGTGCCGCCGCCGTCGATGGATTACATCGTGCAGCGCTTCCGCGAAGCGGTCACCCCGCGGACTCGCGTCATCGAAGTCACTCACATCACCAACCTCACCGGCCAGATCATGCCGGTCAAGGAAATCGTCGCCTTTGCGCGGCCGCTCGGCATCGAGGTCTTTGTCGATGGCGCGCACGCCTTTGCCCACTTCCCGTTCACCCGCGACGACCTCGGTTGCGACTACTATGGCACCAGCCTCCACAAGTGGATGCTCGCGCCGATCGGCACCGGATTCCTGTACGTGCGGAAGGACAAGCAGAAGAAGCTCTGGCCGCTCATGGCCGCCGCCGAGTCACAGGACGACAATATCCGG
>JBDUEA010000053.1:0-17822 GCA_040002695.1 Gemmatimonadota bacterium
CGCGCGTCGCGCTCGAGGGTTCGAAGGCGGCACTCGCCGTCATCAAGAAACAGAAAGAAACCGGCGTCTGGGGCGGCAATCTTCTCGGTCTCGCCCCTGCGCCGGCCCATGGCATCAAGGACGTCGGGACCATCCCGCAGTATCGCCGCCTGCTCGAACTTCGCTGGCCTAAGGCGAGCCGTCAGTTCAAACTCGCCGACCGGATTCTCTATCGGGTAATCTCCCGGGACGAGGATCCCATTCTCCTCTTCGAATTCCAGAAGCTCGTGAAGTCCGAACCCGCCGCACGGGAGTGGGCGCGCGGAGTCGAGCGGGAAGCCGTCTCCTCCGCGCTGGCAGAGGCGGGTCACCTGGAAGATCCTCGACTACGCGGCGCGGCACATAAAATCGCCAGCCAGATCTCTCAGTTTCTCCGGAGCCCGCTGGCCGAGAAGCCGTTCGTCCGCGCCGGCAGCGCGACCGTGCTTCATGCGGAAGCGTACCCGCCGAGCTGGTACTCGGTAGCGATGCTGGCCGCGATGCCGAACCTGCAGCGCGAGCGCGCGGGCTTCACCGAGCGGCTCGGCGCTTACCTCGCCGAGCCTGCGCCCAAGAAAGCGTTTTCCGTTCTTGTCGGGAAAAAAACCGTCAAACCGCAACATCTCCTGCTCGGCGACCCGATCGAGGCTGACTCAAAGGGCGTGGCCAAGGACATTCCACTTGCCCTGCACTACATCGAACTGCTCGCGAGGATCGGGGCACTTCACACCGCACCAGTTGCGACTCGGGTACTTGGCCGGCTCCTCAAGGATTGCGACGAGTCGGGAGTGTGGCACCCCAGGAATCTTCGTTCCCTCCCCAAGGCCGCGAATAAGATCACGTATCACTACTTCCCACTGGATCTCGAGACCAAGGCCGCGGAGTTTCGCCAGGTCGACGTGACCTTCCGGCTCGCGATCATCGCTCAACTCCTCGGATGGTCGATCGAGTACTCCTGACATCTAACCCCAGGCCAAATCCTATCTCTACCTTGCACTTCCGCTCGCAGTTTCCAATACTACTACCATGACATCCATTGACCTGACGCCCTTCGGCTTCACGCCGACCGAGAGCCGGGTCTACGAAGTCCTTTTGACTGCAGGTCCCGGTACGGGTTACGCCATCGCGCGCTCGGCAGGCCTAGCCCGCGCGAATGCCTACAGCGCTCTCGAGGGGCTGGTTGCCAAGGGTGCTGCCCGAGCGGCCGACGGTCATCCCAAGCAGTTCCGCCCCGAACCTCCCACGACCCTCCTCGCCAAGATATCCAATCAGCAAGGGCAGGCACTCGAGGTTCTCGGCAGGAATCTCGAGACCCTGGGCGCGCCAAGCACTCCTTCGATGACGGAGATCAGCTCTCCCCGTGGCGCGCTACAGCTGTTGACCCACGAAATCGGACGGGCCGCATCATCAGTGCTGCTGATTGCTCCGGCCGAAGCCTACCCTCTGCTTACACCCGCTCTACGGCGCGCCGTATCCGCCGGACTTCGCACGGCTTTCTATGCTCAGGTTCCCGTCGTGCTGCCGTTCGTGAGGGTTGAATCCATCATATCGCCGGCCGACTGGCCGGGTCTTCCCCTGATCGCCATCGTGGACGATCGCAATGCGCTTGTCGCTTCGAGAGAAGGGGCGGAAGTAATGGGGCACTGGAGCGGTGCGCCGTCCTTCGTGGCCGCTGCGCGACTCGCCTTTGAACGCCTGAGAGGACCCGCATGACCGAGAGCCTTGAGGACGCTTTCACTGCTCTGCGTCGGGAGTACATCGCGGAAGCATCGGGACGCCTCGCCGAGTTGCGCAAAGACATTGCTGCTTTTCGCGCCGGAGAATCGGATGCCGCCCAGTCTCTGACGACTCGGTTTCATCGCCTGTCGGGTTCGGGTGGCTCGTACGGCTTCCAGGAAATCAGCGACATCAGCAGGGAAATGGAACGCTGGCTTAAGCAGCGCACCTCACCGGACATCGCGGGCGTTGATGCGGAACGTCTGGAGCACGCGGTCGGCAAGCTCGCCGAGGCGTTTGACAGCGCGGCTGACGAACTCGGACTCCCGGCCGAACCGCCAGTCACTGCCGAATTTGGCTGGCGCTCGCTGATCATCGCCCCGCCGGGTCCGCTCCGGAACCAGCTCGAAGATGCCCTGAATAGCACCGGTTTCCTCGTCAACGTGGAAACCGATCAGGGCGAGCCGAAGCCGGTCCCCGTCTCGGATCGTCCGGATCTCGTTGTGATCGTGGCGGACCAGGCGCACACCGATCCCTACGCGGTTGCGGGCGCGTGGTCCGGTGCCGGAGCGACGCGCCCTCGGGCGATCGTGCTCGTCGACCAGGCGGACTCGGTGGACCGGATACGCGCGCTCGCCGCAGGCGTAGACATCATCCTTCCGGCCGAACGCATTCATCTCGAGCTTCCGAAATACGCCAAGACACTCGCGCGTATCGGGACACCGCCTCCACGAGTGCTGCTCGTCGAGGAAGACCTGCTCCAGGCGGCGACGATTACCGGCTGGCTCGAGCAGGCCAATGCCCGGGTTACCCACTGCACCGACGGCATTTCAGCGCGTGACCTGCTGGCGAAGGAGACTCCCGACCTGCTCCTGATGGACCTCCATCTGCCGGGACTCGACGGACTTTCGCTGGCGCGGCTGGTACGCCAGGACCCGCGTTTCGCGCTGATCCCGATCGTCTTTCTCACTCCCCAGCAGGGCGTGGCGGAGCAGATCGAGGCGTTGCGGGCCGGAGCCGACCACTTTCTCGTGGAGCCGGCGGATCAGCAGCTACTCACTCAGCTCGTCATTAACCGCGCGGAGCGCGGCCGGCGACTCCGAGAGATGGTACATCGGGACGGGCTCACCGGGCTGCTCAATCATGCCACGCTCATGGCAGAGCTGGAGCATGCGGTCGAGTACGCCCGGCGGCATGGCGAAACCTTTGCGTTCATCATGATTGACGTCGATCATTTCAAGCGCGTGAACGACAAGTACGGCCATCTTGTAGGCGACCAGGTTTTGCTTCACGTCGCGAAGGAATTCCAGAGCATCGCGAGAGCGAGCGATCTGCTCGGACGATATGGCGGAGAAGAGTTCGGCATCATTCTTCGTCGTACTGACCGGAACGGAGCGGGAGTACTGGCGGGGAAGCTTCGCCACGGCCTCGCGACAAACGCATTCGTACCGGCGGGTGGAGAGCGGATTCCGATCCGGGTCTGCATGGGAATCGCCTGTTATCCCCGGGACGGGATGACGGCGGCGGCGCTGGCGCTCCAGGCCGACCAGGCGCTCTACCGAGCGAAGGCGCGGGGACGAGACCGGGTCGAGTTTGCCGAGGATGGGACGATTCAGGGCTAGGCGATGAGGCTCTAACTTCGTAGATTCAACCGCATGGTTGAACAGGCCTCGCGATGACTCGCAATTCCCCCTCCAGCCCTGAGCGCCTCCTCGAGGCCGCTTCTGCGGAGTTTTCCCGGGCCGGTCGAGCGGGGGCCCGAACCGACCGCATCGCCCGGCAGGCCGGCGTCAACAAGCAGCTCATCCACTACTACTTCCGAACCAAGGACGGCCTCTACGAGGCAGTCCTCGCTCGGGCAATCCAGGAAGTGGCGGAAGCACTGAGCCACCTTCCGCTGGTTGGGCTTACGGCCGTCGAGCGGTTGCGCCGGCTGGTTCGCGGCCAGTTTGATTTTCTCGCGACACATGGCGACCTCACCCGTCTGCTCGCGCGGGCCGATACACCGGCCACCTGGCTCGAAATGGCGCTCGCACCCATGGTGGCGCTGCTGACCGAGGGACAGGCGACCGGTTTCTTTCGTGACGACATCGATCCGCTACAACATGCGCGACAGGCGTTGTTGCTCAATCTTGGCTATTTCTCGCTCGAATCCATCACGAGTAGCTGGGGCGAACGTTCGATCTGGCGCGACCGGACGGCGGACCTGATCGTGCGGGGGTGTACGTGGTAGGTGGTAGGCGGTAGATAGAGATTGGGGTCGGGCTTGTGGCTCAATCGCAGATCAATTCTCCAGAGGACCAATGGCGAACAAAGTGGTTAGGCGGATCGGCGCCGGTGTGCTGATCATTCTGCTCCTTGTCGCGGCCGCGATCGTGACGATCTATGCGATCAGCGCCCGTCATCTGAGTCGCCGTTATTCGCTGCCCGACGAGACGCTCGCGATGCCGACGGATTCGTCGTCGCTGTTCCGCGGCGAGCATTTCGCTACGGCGATCAGCAAGTGCTCGGATTGTCATGGCGCCGATTTCGGTGGAACGATGTTCCTGGATGCCATGCCACTGGGCCGGTTTGTCGCGCCGAATCTCACCGGAGGCAAGGGCAGTCGCACCGCCGGCTGGAGTGACGCTGACTGGATCCGGGCCGTCCGCCATGGTGTCGGCCCCGCCGGGAAGCCGCTCATCTTCATGCCATCGCAGGCGCTGCGCGACCTGAATGCCGCTGATCTTGGCGCGATCATCGCGTACGTGCGGAAGGCGCCTGCCGTGGACAATGTTCTGCCGCCAACCGAGATCGGACCGATCGGAAGATTCGCGATCGCGACGAACCCGAAGCGGCTCATCTCCGCCGAGGCTATCGACCATACTCTGCCATTTCCGGCCGGTATCGCGCCGGGGCCCACCGCCGAGTACGGTCGATATCTCGCCGTTGCCGGCGGCTGCACGTTTTGTCACGGGGAAAATCTCGCGGGCGGTATCAAGGAGGGTCCCCCGGGAACTCCGCCTTCCGCGAATCTTACTCCGGCTGGAGAGGTGGGAGGATGGAGCGAGGCGCAGTTCATGACGGCGTTGCGTGAAGGCAGGAGACCCGACGGCACCACGATCAATCCGTTCATGCCCTGGAGGCTCACGCGGTTGATGACTGATGAGGAGATTCAGGCGGTCTACCGATACGTGAAGACGCTGCCTGCGAAGCAATGAGGAGGCGGTGAGGGGTAGGTGGTGGCTGGTAGGAAATAATGATGGGATCCAGGCTGGTATCCCGCGCACCGCTAACTCCTCACCGCTCACCGAAAAAATCCGCCCCGCGAAGATTTTCGCGGAGCGGATTTTTTCCGGCCGGCCGTACCACCGTCTAGTGCTGGAAGTGCGCCAGCGGAGTCACGTCCAGAGGATTTTCGTCTCCGAACAGGAGACGACCCTCTCTGAATGAGGCACCGCGCAGAGTAAGCGCGAGCACTTCACCGAGAGACTCCACCGGGAAGACCTCGATCGTGTCCCGGACCTCCTTGGGGAGATCCTCGAGATCGGGCTCGTTCTTCTTCGGAATGACGATCCGGGTGATTCCCGCCCGAACCGCACCGAGCACCTTTTCCTTCAGCCCGCCGATCGGGAGCACGTGTCCCCGAAGGGTGATTTCACCGGTCATCGCGATGTCGTTTCGCACCGGACGACCCGACAGGGCCGATACGAGCGCACTCGCCATCGTCACACCGGCCGAGGGGCCATCTTTCGGGATAGCGCCCGCCGGCACGTGCACGTGCACGTCGCGGTCGAACATCTCGTCCTTGATGTGCAACCCTGCGGCGTGGGACCGCGCATACGTCCACGCGGCCCGGGCCGACTCCTTCATGACATCGCCGAGTTGGCCGGTGAGCACGAGCTCGCCTTTGCCACGCATCGTGGAAGCCTCGACGAACATGATGTCACCGCCGGTCGGCGTGTAGTACATGCCGGTCGCGACGCCGGTCTGATCTTCCCGCGCAGCGCGCTCGGGGTGCACTTTCGGCCGGCCCAGGAGATCATCCACCATCGGCTTGTCGATAGTGACCCGCTCGACCTCTTTCGCCGCAATTTTCCGGGCCACTTTCCGGCCCAGCTTGCCAAGCTCGCGCTCGAGCTGACGCACACCGGATTCGCGAGTGTAACCGGTCACGACTTCACCGATGGCCTCGTCGGTGATCTCGAGCTGTTCGGTCGAGAGCCCGTTCTCCATCCACTGGCGCGGAATCAGGTACTGGCGCGCGATCACCAGTTTTTCGCGTTCAGTGTAGCCCGCGAATTCCACAGTCTCCATACGATCGAGCAGCGGAGCCGGAATATTCTGAATGAAGTTCGCGGTGCAGATGAACAGCACCTCGCTCAGATCGAACGGTACGCCCAGATAGTGATCCGTAAAACTGTCGTTCTGGGCCGGGTCGAGCACCTCGAGCAACGCGCTGGCCGGGTCGCCCTGGAACGAGACGCCGAGCTTGTCCACTTCATCCAGCAGGAAGACCGGGTTCTTGGTGCCTGCCTGCTTCATGCCCTGGAGGATGCGACCGGGCATCGCACCGACGTAGGTGCGACGGTGACCACGAATGTCGGCCTCGTCACGGGCGCCGCCGAGCGAGATGCGCACGTACTTGCGGCCCATGGCGCGGGCAATCGACTTGGCGACGGACGTTTTGCCGACGCCCGGAGGACCGACGAATAGCAGGATCGGCCCCTTGGAAACCTTGTCGTCCGGGTTACCGGGAATCGGTCGGTTGGGCTCCGGCACCGTCGCGGTCGCGATCGGGCTTCCATCTTCTCCGATGGAACCCGCCGTTTCGGCGGGTTTCTCCTCAGCCGCAGGCACGGCCTCGGCCACCGCGTGCTCGGCCGTCTGCTGCGCCGCGCGAAGCTGACGTACGGCCAGGAATTCGAGCACGCGATCCTTTACGTCACCCAGCGCATAGTGATCTTCCTCGAGAATCTGGGAGGCTCGGGCAAGATCCAGATGCTCATCGCTCCGAAGTGTCCAGGGCAGCTCGGACACATTCTCGAGGAATGTGCGTATGACCTGCGATTCCATGGACTCGCGGCCGATCCGGCTGAGCCGCCCGAACTCGCGATCGACTTCCTTGCGGACTTCCACGGGAAGCTCGAGCTTGTCGAGCTTGTCACGCAGCTCCTGCAGGTCGTCGCGATCCTCGTCTTCCCCGAGCTCACGCCGAATGGTCTTGAGCTGCTCGCGGAGGAACATCTCCCGCTGACGCTCACCAAGCTCCTCCTGGACCTGCGACTTGATGTCTTCCTGCGCATCGAGCACGCTGATCTGCCGCTGGACGTGCACCAGCACCCGGCGGAGCCGCTCTTCGACCGACAGCGTCTCCAGCAGCGCCTGTCGCTGGGATGGATTGATATCGATGTACCCACCCACGAGATCGGCAAAACGGCCTGGCTCGTTGACGCCGGCGAGCACCTGCTGGACCACTTCGTCCGGCAGGCCCGACTTCTGTCCCAGCTCGGCGGCCCGGGTACGGGCTTCCTTGTAGAGGCCGACGAACGCCGGATCTTCCGCGTTGAGCGGAAGCATTTCTTCCGCCTCGCGGACGATGGTCTGGAGATAGCCGTCCTTATCCATAAAATGGATCGCGATACCGCGCTTCTCACCGTGAAGCAGGAGCTGCATTCCGGAGAGCCCGCGCTGCATCTGACCGATGCGTGCGATTGTGCCGATGGTGTAGAGTCCTTCGGGCGCTACATTTTCGACATTCTGCCGCTGCGAGACCGCGAAGACCAGCTTGTCAGGCGTAGTCAGCGCGGCCTCGATGGCTCGGAGCGTTCCCGGCCGACCGGCGCCAATCGGCGCGGTGACACCAGGGAAGAGCACGACTTCCCGCAGGGGAAGCACCGGCAATACCATGCGCTCACTCATTTATTTCTCAACTCCTAACAGGCAAAATGGCAGTCAATTTCAGAACTGCCGTCGGTAAGTGCAGCCACTGTGCCAAGATTCGAAAATGGAGACTCTGCGACGGCTTGGCACGGGAGCCAAGGATGCACGCGCGAGTGAGTTCAGAAAATCTCGGCCGGAGGCCTGAGCACTTTGGGCACCGGAAGGATATCGCCCTGACGTAGCATGCGGGAACGCGAGTCCATGCCACATTGACTCCTCTGACGATGGACCGGCCGATCACTCGTTCGCTGTTGCTGTCCCGGCCAGATTTCGCTAAATCTCTATGAATGAGGATGATAACTCGTGAGTGATTTCATGAAGCCTCTGGCAGCGCGCCTCGGCGAGGCACTCGGGAGCGCGTATACCATCGAGGGCGAGATCGGTCGCGGGGGTATGGGAGTCGTCTATCGCGCACGCGATGAACGACTGAAACGTCGAGTCGCGATCAAGGTGCTGCCTCCTGAACTGGCCTTTCAGGAAGATATCCGCGCCCGCTTCACGCGCGAGGCCGAAACGGCCGCCCGGCTCTCTCATCCGAATATCGTCCCCATCCATAATGTCGGCGAAGGTGCCGGCCTCGTCTATTTCGTCATGGGCTACGTCGACGGTGAATCGCTCGGCGCCCGGCTCAAGCGACGCGGTAAGCTGCCGCCTGAGGAAGCCCGGCGCATTATGCGGGAGACGGCCGACGCACTGAGCGCCGCCCACGGCCTCTCGGTCATTCATCGCGACATCAAGCCGGACAACATTCTGCTCGAGGGCACCCGGGGCCGAGTCATGGTCACCGACTTCGGCATCGCCAAGGCGATGTCCGGGACCGGTACGGGAGCGACGCTCACGAGTGCCGGAGTCGCCATCGGCACACCTCAGTACATGAGCCCCGAACAGGCGGCCGGCGAAAAGGACATCGACGGCCGCTCGGATCTGTACAGCCTGGGTATCGTGAGTTACCAGATGCTCACGGGGGAGCTGCCCTTCAACGCTCCTACAGTCGCAGGGATCCTCATGAAGCAGATCACCGAAGTAGCGCCACCGGTGATCAGTAAACGCGCGGAAGTTTCGGAGGATCTGTCGCTGGCCGTGAGCCGCTGTCTCGAGAAGGATCCGGAAAATCGCTGGCCCTCGGCGGACGCCCTTCGCAGATCTCTGGAGAGCAGAACCGTCACAGGCTACCGCCCGACCGG
Source organism: Gemmatimonadota bacterium (assembly GCA_040002695.1). Lineage (GTDB taxonomy): Bacteria > Gemmatimonadota > Gemmatimonadetes > Gemmatimonadales > GWC2-71-9 > JBDUEA01. The sequence continues at coordinate 8,841 of JBDUEA010000053.1, forward strand.
CGCGACAAAGGCCACAAGCCGCACGAACTCGACGACTCCCCGCACCTCTCGTGGGGAGGCGCCACCGCCGCGAACCACGCCCAAGGGGGCGCCGCAAAATCCACGGCTGCCGGTGCCGCGACGCCCGCTCCCCGGCGAGGACTGGCGAGGGCAGCTGGCGCGGCACACCGACCGCGCCAGCCGTCGCATGGAAAGAAAGGGCATCGAGCCGCCACCACCGGTGCCTGACACCGGTGAGCCCAAGATCGTCCAGAAGACGCGAGCGCTCTTCGCGCGCTGGTCGGTGGTCACCGGCGGCTGCTTTCTAATATGGACATTTTCGGGATTCGGATTTCCCTGGTTTCTCTTCCCTTCCGCATTTGTCGGCTGGCCGCTCATCGATAGTTACTCCAAGCTCTGGCAATCCGGCTATAGCTGGCGTGACGTGCTGAGCCGGCCGCCAGCGGCGGATGCGCTCGAGACGCGGACCATCAAGGGCAACGCCAAGTTGCCGAGGAGCGTGCCGTTACCAACTCACGACGAGTTCGGCGCGCATCAGGAAAAGATCTTGCAGGCGCATGCCGACCGCGCGGCCATTCTCAAGCTTCTCGAGCGATTGAGCCCGGCCGAACGAAAGATGCTGGACGACGATGTCGCCGCGACGGTCGATGGGCTGTATCAGCGATCCGCGGACCTCGGCAGGACGCTCCATTCGATGGACACGAACCTCGATGCGCAGGGCCTGGCCCGCATCGATGAGCGGGTGGCGGCGCTTCAAAAGGAGCCGGATGACGAAGAGCGGACCCGCCGGCTCGGTCTGCTCGAGCGCCAGCGCAAGGCGATGATCGACCTCAACGGACGGAAGGACCAGGTCGCCAACCAGATGGAATCGTGCATTCTGGCAATGCAGAACGTGCGGTTCGATCTCCTCCGCCTCCGTTCTGCCGATGCGGCGTCGGCGATGAGCGACCTGACGCATGCCACGCAGCAGGCCCGTGCCCTCTCTCGAGATGTGGACAACGCGATCGCGGCCGCCGGCGAAATCCGCGACGCGATCAGCTGACCGGACCGGCGCCAGCAGTTCCCTTCCCGTGCCGGGCAACCTCGCCTTCCGCAGACCGAGCCGGCGGATATATTCCTCCGCCGGCTTCACTTCACATTAAACGATCCTCATCCATACCCGGCTGGGGCGTCGTACCGCTGAGGCCGAGCCTCACGGAAGCAGGTCCGGCGCCAGTGCGGGATTCGTTACCCATGTCAGGGAGGGTGCAGCATGTTCGGGCTCCGCGCAGGTCGTTTCCCCAATTCCTTCGCACGCTTTCCGAGTCTCGCCGGTTGCCTGCTCGTCTCGGCCGCCATCGCGAGCGGATGCGGTGGCGACAAGCCGAAGCCGGCGGCCGTCGACACCGCCGCGGCGAAGGCCAAGCCACTGATCGCGCTCATTCGCGCTGCGGACTGGATGGGAAGTGAATGGAGCGAAGATGCCATTCGCGTCGGGCTGCAGGAGGCAGACCTGGAGCAGGGGCGTGACTATGAGATCAAGATCTCCAGCGCGCAGGGCGACCTCTCCACGCTGCCGAGCCTGATCGATCAGGCGGTGGATGCCAAGGCCGCCGTCATTCTCACCCTTCAGGACGAGACGCTCCAGGCGGCGGTACAGCGCGTGAAGGGAACTCCGATCGTTTTCCATGTGCTGTCGGATCCGTTCGCGGCTGGCGCCGGCACCAGCGACTCCGCTCACCTGCCGAACATCACCGGTGTCTACTCCCCCGGCTTCGGCGATCCGGAGCAGACCCGTCGCGTGCAGCTCATCAAGCGCATTGTGCCCAAGGCACACCGGCTGGGCATTCTCTTCAGCCCGAACGAGCCGCTCGCGGTTTCGCTCAAGGACAAGATGACGGCCTCGGCCAAGAAGGCGGGACTCACCGTGGAGGCGGTACCAGTCACGACCGTCAATGATGGCGGCGATGCCACCACGGCGCTCATCGGCAAGAAGGTGGATGCGATCGAGATCTACGGCAACACGGTGCACGCGGCATTTCCGAGCATCATCCAGACTGCTAACCAGCACAAGATTCCGGTCTTCTCGCCGGCGCCGTTCGAGGTGCTCAAGGGTGCGGTCGCGGCCTTCTATCCGGATTTCCAGGAGGGCGGCGTGAAGGCGGGCTCGATGATCGCGCGAATTCTCAAGGGTGAAAGCCCGGCGAACATTCCTTTCTTCCGACTGGAGACGACGAAGATCAAGGTCGACTCGACCAACGCGCGGGCGGCCGGCGTGACGATCGCGCCGGACCTGATGCGCGAGGCCAGCCCGGCAAAGGCGGATACGGCCAAGAAGCCGTAGATGAAGATGGTGATCGCGCGCAACGGCGATCTGGCCGTCGTGCGCCTCGCCGGCCGCCTCGATGGCGAGTGGGCGGAGCATCTTTCCGACACGCTGGACGACCTGCTGCGCGAAGGTCTCCGGTCGGTCACTCTCGAAGCATCCGGAGTCGACTACGTGAGCTCGGCGGGCGCGCAGGTTCTGGCCACCCGCTTCCAGGAGTTCACCGGTCTTCGTGGCGAACTCCGGGTACTCGATCCTTCTCCGGCGATGCTCGCGGCGGTCACACAGGCTGGGCTCGAGGAACGCATCCTGCTCGATGCACGCGCCTCCGTCTCGCAGAGACGTCTCTCTTCCGGCACCAATCCCCTCTACGACTATACGCGCGATTCCTGGCTCTCGCCGGTGGCGACGCCACGCCAGGGACACTACGAGGTTTCCTCTCGCGAACCGGATGCCACGCTCGCGTGCCGGATGTACGGCGATCCCGCGCTGCTGACCGCGGGAGGCTACGGCCCCCAGGACTGCTCCATCGTGGATTTTCCGGAATCGGCGTTCGGACTCGGCGTCGGCGCGATCGGCGGGAGTTGGGAGGAAGGATCCCCGCGAATCGGCGAGCTCGCCGCGGCGGCCGGGATCGTTACGTATCTCCCGACCGATGGCGGGTTCGTGCCGGATTATCTGCACGGGCTTCGGGGTAGTGTGCCTCGGGCACTCCTCGCCTCCGGGCTTACCTGCCAGGGACGATTCTCCCATCTCATCCGATTTCATTCACAGGCGGATGCCGATGCCGTTCCGCTTGCCGAACTGGCGCGTATGTGCATCGACACGACCGGCGGCGACACAGTCGGGATGGTCGCACTGGCGGAAACCGCGGGGTTGATCGGCGCCTCGCTGCATCGTCCGCCACTCAGAACCGGTGAGCGATTCGGCTTTGACGTGCCCGAAGTCCGCAACTGGATCTCGTTCACACCGGAGCGCGCCTACGAGGAAACCACCGCACTGGTGGTCGGCGTGGTCAGCCGGACCAGGCGCGGCCTGCTCGAGCCGCACCTGCGCCCACTGATCGAGAGCGGGCCATCGATGGCGGATCAATTCATCAGCGGGCACCAGATCGCCGAACGGCCGCCGCTCTTCGCGCATTTCCACGCGGTGATTCTCACCTATCGTCCGATTCCCCAGCGCACAGTCGCGCTCGCTCCGTTACTCGCGAGGCTGTTCAGCACGCAGCGCGTCCGCACCGTCCTGCACCTGCTGGATGATGACCGGGGAGGCGCCGGCGCCGGTGCGAACGAACTGTCACGAGGACTCTGCTGGACCTCTCCTATCACCTCGGTCCAGCCGGCCGCATGAACCTCCTCGCCGGCAGTATCACTATTGGTCTCCTTATCTCCCTGCTCGCGCTGGGTGTATTCGTTTCCTACCGGGTGTTCGACATTCTCGACATCAGCGTCGACGGAGCGTTCGGCGTGGGAGCCGCGGTTGCGATCGTACTGGTCGTGCGTGGGCATGCCCCGCTCATCGCGACGATGGTTGCGACACTCGCCGGCGTGGCCGCGGGGGTCGCAACCGGCGTCATGAGCACGCGATTCAGAATCCAGGTTCTCCTCGCGGGAATCCTGACCACGACGGCGCTCTACTCCGGGAACCTCTACATCATGGGCGGCGGTGACCTCGCGATCGCCGGGAAGCCGACACTCTTCAGCGAGGCAACGGCATTGTTGCACCTGGCGGCGCCGCATCTCGATGGCGTGACGATCGCGGGAACGACCGTGCCCGCCAGCCAGTTCGCCGCACTGGGCATGATGCTGTTGCTGGTCGGCGCGATCAGCGCCGGCCTCCGGCAGTTTTTCCGCACGCATCTCGGGCTCGCGATGCGCGCCGCAGGCCGCAACCCGCAGATGAGCCGAGCGCTCGGTATCGACGTCGGAACGACGACGATTCTGGGGCTCGCGCTGGCGAACGGCTTGATCGCCCTGTCGGGCGCGCTCTTCGCGGAGTACCAGGGGTTCGCCAATGTGCAGATGGGCATCGGGATGATGGTCACCGGTCTCGCCGCGGTGATCATGGGAGAGGCCGCCCTGGGCCGGCACACGATCGGCCGGCGGATAGTGGGTGCGGCGGCGGGCGCGGTGGTATTCCGGCTTCTCGTGGCGGGGGCACTCTGGCTCGGACTCGATCCGAATGCACTCAAGCTCGTGACGGCGATCTTCGTCTTCGGATCACTCGTGGTGCCGGGACTGCTCAAGCGCGGGGCGCAGGCGGTTTCTCATGGGTAAGGCCGCGCTGGAGGTGACTGGCGCCTCGCATACTTTCCATTCCGGCGGCTCCAACGAGTTGCTCGCGCTCAACGATGTGAACCTGTCGCTCGAGGCCGGTTCTTTTGTGGTGGTCATCGGCCTGAATGGTTCGGGAAAATCGACACTGCTGAATGCCATCGCCGGCGCGCTCTATCCCCTCGACCGGGGAAAGATCTGTATCGCGGGGAAGGATGTGACCCGCTGGCCGGAGCACCGGCGCGCCGGGCTGATCGGGCGGGTGTTCCAGAATCCGTTCACTGGAAGTGCCGAGGAGCTGACAATCGCCCAGCACCTGGCGCTGGCGGCGCGCCGGGGGCGGCGCGCTGACTTTCGCCTGGCACTCGACAAGTCCACGCGCGAGGCGAGCGAGGCGAGGGTGCTTGGACTGAGCATGGGCCTGGAAGATCGCCTCGAAACGCCGATGGGCGCGTTATCCGGGGGACAACGGCAGGCGCTGACGCTGCTGATGGCCACGATGGTGCGACCAACGGTGCTCCTGCTGGACGAGCACACGGCGGCGCTCGATCCACGCAGCGCCGAGCAGGTGCTCCGGGTCACTCAGGAGCTGGTGACGCGCGAGCTGCTGACCACGCTGATGGTGACGCACTCGCTGCAGCAGGCGGTGCGGCTGGGCGACCGGGTGATCATGATGCATCGTGGCCGCGTCGTGCACGATATCAGCGGCGCCCGCAAACGCCGTCTCCGGGTCGACGATCTGCTCGATTATTTAGACGAGGTGCGGAGCGCCGAGATGCTGGATGAATCGGCGGCCGAGATGTTGAGGCGGATGTACGTTTGACGGGTAGCGGGGAACGGGGAACGGGGAATGGGGAATGGGGAATGGGGAACGGGGACCTGCGAAGGTAGTGGCTCACGAAGCACTCAGCACTCAGCACCCGGTACTCAGCACTCAGCACTCAGCACTCAGCACTCAGTACTCAGCACTCAGCACTCAGTACTCAGTACTCAGTACTCAGTACTCAGTACTCAGTACTCAGTACTCAGTACTTTTAACTTTCAACTTTCATCTTTCTCCCTTCACATCTCACCTCACCTTACAAAAATGCACCCCATCTCCACACCTGACGCGCCGACCCCGGGCGGGCATTACTCGCAGGCGATCGTGCACGGAGGAATGGTCTACGTCGCGGGGCAGTTGCCCATCGATCCGGCCCGACCGGATGCGCCGCCGGGCACCATCGAAGAGCAGACGGAGCGGACGCTGCGAAATGTCGAAGCGATTCTGCGGGCGGCGGGCAGCGGCCTCGATCAGGTCGTCCAGATGACGATCTACATCACCGCGCGTAGTCAGTGGGCTGCGGTGAACGCCACGTATGCGCGCATCATGGGCCATCACCGTCCCGCGCGCGCGATCGTTCCGGTCAAGGAGATCAAGCCGGGATGCGAGATCGAAATCCAGGCGATCGCGGTGGCGGGATAGAACACCCGCACGGTCATCCTCCTCCGCGGCCGCCGGAACGACCCCCCGGCCCGCCGGGCCGAGGACCTCTCGCATTTCCCCCACCACCTGAACGCGAGGGTCCGCCCCCGGGGCGGCCGGCGCCGCTCCCCGGGCCACTGCCCTGGCGACGCGGATCCCGCGACCCGGGCCTCGGTGGCTGACCTCCACTCGCGCCACCATGTTGCGCTCTCCGCTCGGCCTTCGCCTTTGACCGGGCACGGTCCTCCGACTTTTTCGCGCGGATCGCGGCGATGCGCTCAGCGAGTGGCACCTCGAACCGCTCCTCGGGTTTCTTGGCGTAGTCGAACCCCGGAAGCGTCACGCGCGGCAGGCGCTTATTGATGGCCCGCTCGATCGCGCGGAGATCGCCTTCCTCATCGGGAGCTACGAAGGTGTAGGCGTCGCCCGTCATTTCCGCGCGCGCGGTACGGCCGACGCGATGGATATAGTCGTCGGGCACATTCGGCACGTCGAAGTTGACGACGTGACCGAGCTCCTCGATGTCGATGCCGCGAGCGACGATGTCGGTTGCCACGAGCACCTGGTAGCGCCCATCACGGAAGCCGGCGAGCGCTTCGGTGCGCTGGGCCTGGCTGCGGTTGCCGTGGATCTTGGCGTTCTTGACGCCGTGCCGATCCAGGAAGTCCGCGAGCCGGTTGGCGCGATGCTTGGTACGCGCGAAGACGATCGCGTCCGCGATGATCTTGCGTTTGAGCAGTTCGAGGAGGAGGAATGATTTCATCTCCTGCGGCACCGGATAGATCGCCTGAGTGATGCCGATCGCGGGGGCCGACTTGCGCTCGAGATTGATCGTGACCGGATCTCGCAGCATCTCCTTCGAGAGCTGCACGATCGGCCCCGGCATTGTGGCGCTGAAGAACAGCGTCTGACGCTTGGTGGGAATGTGGCGAAGGATTCTCCGGATATCAGGGAGGAATCCCATGTCGAGCATCCGGTCGGCCTCATCGAGCACCAGGATCTCGAGGTGAGCGAGCTTCGCGTACGGCTGACGGAAGTGATCAAGCAGACGTCCGGGGGTCGCAACGATAACGTCGACGCCGTTCCGGAAGGCATGCTCCTGCGGCGACATGCCGACGCCACCGAATACCGTGGCGCCACTCACCGGCGTATGCACCGCCAGCTGCTCGAGATGCTCGTGAATCTGAGCGGCGAGCTCGCGGGTCGGAGTGAGTACCAGGGCGCGCGTCGTGCCGCGGGGTTTATCGATGAGCTGATTCAGAATCGGGAGGACAAAGGCCGCAGTCTTTCCGCTGCCGGTCATCGCGCAGGCGAGCAGGTCCTTGCCGGCGGCGGCGGGCGGGATGGCCTGTTCCTGAATGGGCGTGGGGCGAGAGAAGCCCAGCTCCTTGATGCCCTTGAGCAGACTGGGATGGAGATTGAACGCGCTGAAAGCCATGAGAACCCGAATGGAGTGTGAACCGGGAGCGCGAGTGCCGCGGCTCCGGGGGCGAAAGGTACACTGGTGGGAGGCGGACGGGGGCGGGCGAGCGGGGCGGACGTAAGAATCCACCACAGAGGCACGGAGGAGAGCAGTCAGGTGCAAAGACAACACCTGTTTAACCGCCGATCAAAACAACTTCCGAGCGTGGGCCCGGGGGTTTTCGGAAAGCTCCGGTGCCTCTGTGGTGACATCGCGAGCCGGGCTCGGCAAAACCACGAAGGCACGAAGGACACGAAGGATCTGGGCCCGGCGGCGCTCCCCGTATGCTCGAGCTTGGATCGCAAGATTTTCTCGCACAAGAACAGGTACCGAGGTCGGATGGCTGAAGTCCGCGGTGCCTCTGTGGTGAAATCGCGAGCCGGGCTCGGCAAAACCACGAAGGCACGAAGGGCACGAAGGATCTAGGCCCGGCGGCGCTCCCCTTATGCTCGAGCTTGGATCGCAAGAATTCTCGCACAACAAGTACTGAGCTCACCGTGCGAGCGTCTGGGCCTTCTCCGGGATTCTGGCAGAAAAAAAATGAGGCACCGAGATCGGGTGGCCGAAGTCCTCGGTGCCTCTGAGGTGACGGTTATCTAGAACGCAGTGATTTCGAGCATCGCCTTTGCGAGGGATTCGACCTGCGGCAGGATCACATCCTCGAGCGATGGCGCGTAGGCCACGAAGGTGTCGGTCGACGCAACACGCCGGACCGGCGCGTCGAGGAATGAAAACGCTTCATCCGCGATCCGGGCCGCGATTTCGGCACCGTATCCCCAGGACAGTGAATCCTCGTACGCTACGATGACACGGCTGGTCTTCCGAACCGATGCAAACACCGTCTCCCAGTCCACCGGCGAGAGCGACCGGAGATCGATGACCTCGACGCTCACGCCATGCTTCTCCTCCAGCTCCTTCGCGGCTACCACCGCACGCTGCACCACCGCGCCGTAGGTCACCACCGTAAGATCCTCGCCCTCACGCACCACCTTTGCCTTGCCGAACGGAATCATGAAATTCGGGCCCGGATTCGGCGACTTGTTGTAGGTCTGGCGATAGAGGTGCTTGTGCTCGAGAAAGAGCACCGGATCCTCGCAGCGAATCGCCGTCCGGAGGAGACCATTTGCGTCGAGCGACGTGGACGGACAAACGACACGAAGCCCGGGCACTCCCGTAAACACCGCTGCGCCGGTCTGCGAGTGATAGACGGAGCCACCTTTGAGGTAACCGCCGTAGGTGACACGGATGACTACGGGCGCGCTGAAGGCGTTGTTCGAGCGCCAGCGCATCAGCGCCAGCTCGTTCCGGATCTGCATGTACGCCGGCCAGATGTAATCGAAAAACTGGATCTCGACGACGGGCTTGAGTCCGCGGGCGGCGAGCCCGATCGCCCGGCCTACGATATTCGCCTCTGCAAGGGGCGAGTTATAAACCCGGTCTCCGCCAAACGCCTTCTGCAATCCCCAGGTGACCTTGA
>JBDUEA010000054.1:0-17726 GCA_040002695.1 Gemmatimonadota bacterium
AGGGCCTCGAGGAGAAGCGGTACAAGCAGTATATCCGGGTCTTCCTGCGCCAGTACCAGCTCGCCCAGACCTGTCCGCTCTGCAATGGCACCCGGCTCAACGAACACGCTCTGTCGGTGCGAGTGAATGGAGAAACGATCGCCGCCGTGGCCTCTCGCTCGATGGACGAGCTGCACGCCTGGCTCGCCGCGGTCGAGCTCTCGCCATTCGAGCGCCAGCTTGCGCAGCTCATCTTCGAGCAGCTCGAGCAGCGGGTGGGTTTCCTGCGGGACGTGGGACTCGGCTACCTGACCCTCGACCGCCAGACGCGCACCCTCTCGGGCGGCGAGGCGCAACGGATTTCACTCTCCAATGCCCTCGGCAGTCGCCTCGTGGACTCGTTGTACGTGCTCGATGAACCTTCGGTGGGGCTGCATCCGCGCGACATCGACCGGCTCCTCGGACTGCTCCGGCGCCTGCGGGACGGCGGCAATACAGTAATCGTCGTCGAGCATGATCTCGCCGCGATCCTCCAGGCCGATTTCATGCTGGAGCTCGGACCCGGGGCCGGCGAAAATGGCGGGCGCGTAGTCTACGCCGGACCGGTGAGTGGAGCAACCGATTCACTCACGGGTCAATACCTCACGGGCCGGAAGCTTATCGGTGTGCCGAGTGTCCGGCGGGCGCTCGGGCCCTGGATCAAGGTGCGTGGCGCCACGCTGCACAATCTCAAGAATGTCGACGCCGATATTCCCCTTGGTGCGCTTACGGCAGTCACCGGTGTGTCGGGTTCGGGCAAGAGCACACTGCTCTACGACGTGATCTATCGGCATCTCGAAACCCGACTCACGGGCAGTCACAGCGCGAAGTCGCATCTTGGTGAGCCGGTGGGACTCGTCCGATCGCTCACAGGATGGGAGGGACTGCAGGACGTTCTCCTGATCGATCAGTCGCCCATCGGCCGGTCGCCGAGATCGAATCCAATCACGTACATCAAGGGATTCGACGAGATCCGTGAGTTATTCGCGGCGCAGCCGATGTCGCGGATGCGGAAGTACACGCCTTCCACCTTCTCATTCAATATGCCCGGCGGCCGCTGCGAGGCGTGCGATGGCGCCGGCCACGTGCAGGTCGAGATGGTATTCCTGGCGGACGTGTTCGTGCCGTGTGAAGTCTGCAGTGGGACGCGTTTCAAGCGTGAGGTACTCGACGTCAAGATCCAGGGCTACTCCATCCACGACGTCCTGCAGCTGACGGTGGACGGCGCGATCCAGCGTTTTCGTCATCAGCCGAAGCTCGGCCAGGCCCTCTGGCACCTGCAGCAGGTGGGACTCGGTTACCTGCGGCTCGGCCAGCCGGCGACGACGCTGTCGGGCGGCGAGGCACAGCGGCTCAAGATCGCGCGCGAACTGGCACAATCTGCCCGGCGCGGCGGACGCAAGCTCTATATCCTCGACGAACCGACCACCGGGCTTCACCTCGACGATGTGCGCGTGCTCATCCAGGTGCTCGATCGACTGGTGGACGCGGGGCACACGGTCCTCGTCATCGAGCATCATCTCGACGTCATCAAGCGTGCCGACTGGATCATCGACCTCGGCCCGGAGGCGGGAGACAAGGGCGGGCAGGTCGTGGCACAGGGCACTCCGGAAGATGTCGCGCGAGCGGACACCCATACCGCTCGCTACCTGCGGGAAGTGCTCGCGGCGGCCGAGGCGCTGGCCCTATGATGCTGGACCGCGACCGAAGCCGTACTCCGATATACATTCCCGCGCCGTAGACTTACTCGTCGCTGGGTCCTCGATCCGTCACCGGAGTCACCATGACCGCCGCTCCCGTCACTGCTTCCACTCGTCTCCAGATTCCCGCGCTCGCCTGGTGGGGAGCGGGGTTGTTGTGTCTGGTCATCGGGTTTGCGGACCTGGTTCGCGGCGGTATGACGCTCGCACCGATCCTGCTCGTGATCGCATACGCGGTCTGTCTGCCCTTCGGCATCATGGCCGGCGCGCCGAATGAAAGAGAGCAGCGCGATCCGGAGTACCGGCCGGCCTACCTGCCCGCGGCCCTCGCGGGGCTCGCCGCATTCGCGCTCTATGTCATGACGCTCGCACCCTCGACGGCCATGTGGGACACCAGCGAGTACATGTCCTCGGCCTTCGTATTCGGCGTTCCGCATCCGCCAGGCAATCCCTTCTTCATCCTGCTCGGGCGCACGTTCAGCCTGCTGCCGATCGCCGGATCGGTCGCGGTCCGGATCAACCTGCTCGCGGCGGTTTGCAGCGCCGCCTCCGCCGGCCTCTGGTTCCTCGTGACCGAGCGGCTCCTGCTTCCCTGGTTCAACCGACGCGGGCCCCGCATCGCCGGCGCGGCGGTCGGTACACTCATCGGCGCCACCGCGTTCACGGTCTGGAACCAGTCGGTCGTCAATGAGAAGGTGTACACGATCGCGCTCCTCGGCGTGGCCCTCATCGCGTGGACCATGCTCCGCTGGGTGGACGCCCCAGATGGTCGCAGGGCCGATCATCGGCTCCTCCTCGTGGCCTATCTCCTCGGCCTCGGCTATGCCAATCATATGGCCGGCATGCTGGCGGCACCTGCCGTCGGGCTGGCGGTCATCGTTCGGCGGCCGGCTACCCTGCTCCGCTGGCGTGTGCTGCTCGGAGCCGTGGCGATGATCGCGCTCGGGCTGACTCCGTTTCTTACCCAGCCGATCCGGTCCGCATTCTTCCCCGCCGTAAACACGAGTGAAATCAACGCCTGTCCCGATGGTCCGAAGCTCGACTGCACGCTGAGCAGTGCCACGTATGAACGCTTCATGGGGAATTTCAACCGTTCCCAGTATGGCAAGCCGGACCTGACCGCGCGCCAGGCTCCACTCGGTGCGCAGATGGGCATGTGGTGGCTCTACTTCAAATGGCAGTGGCTGCGGGATCCGTACAGCGCCGCCGGAGGCCTGCAGAGTTTCGTCGCCATTCTCTTCTTCGCCTTCGGACTGCTCGGGGCGTATGCGCACTGGCGCACCGATCGTCGCACGTTCTGGTTCTTCGGCGGACTCATGTTTACCATGACGCTCGCGCTGATCTACTATCTCAATTTCAAGTATGGCTATTCGCAGTCTCCCGAGCTCGGCGCTACCGTGGAGCGCGAAGTGCGCGACCGGGACTACTTCTATCTCTGGAGTTTCTCCGCGTGGGGCGTCTGGGCGGGACTTGGTCTCATGTACCTCTGGAAACTTCTTGCCGGGGAACCGGGGACCGAGGTACCCGAGACAAGCCCGGTTCCCGGCTGGCGCAGGTTTGCGGCCGCACCGATCCTGGCACTCGCGCTGATTCCGTTGATCGCCAACTGGCGCGCCGCGTCTCGCGCGGGTCAGACTTTTACCCGGGACTGGGCCGCAGACCTGCTCAACTCCGTTGAGCCGTACGGCGTGCTGATTACCAATGGAGACAACGACACCTACCCGCTCTGGTACGCGCAGGAGGTCGAGGGCATCCGTCGCGACGTAACCGTGGCGGTCGTGTCCCTCCTCCAAACGGATTGGTACGTGCGTCAGCTCATTCGTCGCCCGGTCTACGAGTATGACGCGGCGCGAGGACCCGAGCTCTATCGCGGACGCGACTGGCCGAAACCCACCGGTTCACCGCTCAAGATGACGATGGCGCAGGCTGATGCGATCCCGCTCTACGTGCAGGTGAAGGACACGTCCACCTTTCAGAAGGACAGTCTGATCGCCAGGGTGCCGCCGGGCTACCTGACGCGTGACCAGCTCGTGCTGCTTCAGATGATCAAGGACAGCTTTCCCGCGCGGGGGATTTTCTTCTCGTCGCCGCTTTATGGCCGCGCACTCGGCCTCGATCCCTATCTCGTCGAGCACGGATTCGCCCAGAAGCTGCTGCCGAGGCTTGCGAAGGAAACGACGGGAACAGTCACGCTCAACCCGACCTCGCGCATCGACCTCGCCTCCACCCTCTCGCTCTGGAAAGAGCTATGGGGGACAGCATCGCTGATACGCCAGGACGGCTGGGTGGATCGGGCGTCGATCGGGATCCCCTATCAGTACATCTCCACGGGCGCCCTGCTCACCGAATCGCTCTCACGCGAAGGCCGGGCGAAGGAAGCCGCCGCGGTGCTGGACACGACGCGCCAGCTCGCACACGCGGCCCATCTGGACAGTCTTCTCGGAAGCGAATGACCCTGGAGCGTTCACGTCGCTGCGCAGGACCGACCACACGCTGAGTATTGCACCTGACGGGATGTTGAAACCTTGCGCAGTCGAAAATGAGACGGGCCCGCCAGGTGGCGGGCCCGTCTTCCTGTAGCAGTTGCTGCAGCGGCTTCCTACGGCGTCCGGCGAGCCTTTATCGCGGAGCGTCCCGGCGTCCTCAACGTCTCCGCGGCCTCTCGGAGCAGCAACTCGGTCGTCTCCCAGTCAATGCACGCGTCGGTGATCGACACTCCATAGGCGAGGTTCGCGGCGGAAGCGCCGAGCGGCTGGTTGCCCGCATGCAGGTGGCTCTCGATCATGGTCCCCATCACGGATTGGCTGCCGGCGCGCCGTTGCGCGAGCAGGTCGCGGAGGACGATCGGCTGCCGCGAGTAGTCTTTGTTCGAATTACCGTGGCTGCAGTCGACCATCACGCGCGGAACTTCTCCAGCAGCCCGGAGCATCTCGACCGCGCGTTCGACGGATGCCGCGTCGTAGTTGGTCCGGCCACCGCCCCCACGGAGCACCAGGTGCCGATCCGGATTGCCAGTAGTCTGGATGATCGCGGCCCGCCCCTCGTCGTCGATGCCGAGGAAGCTGTGCGGGGTCTCCGCGGCGTGCATGCCGTCGAGCGCTACCTGGAGATTGCCGTCCGTCGAATTCTTGAACCCGACCGGCATCGAGAGGCCGCTCGCCATCTCCCGGTGCGTCTGTGACTCGGCGGTCCGCGCGCCGATCGCGGTCCAGCTCACCAGGTCGGCGATATACTGCGGAATCACGGGTCCGAGCAGTTCGGTCGCGGCGGGCAGGCCAAGTGCATTGACGTCGAGCAGCAGACGGCGCGCAAGCCGCAATCCCGTCTCCATGTCCCGGCTGCCATCGAGATGTGGATCGTTGATCAATCCCTTCCAGCCGACGGTCGTCCGAGGCTTCTCGAAATACACCCGCATCACGATATGCAGCACGTCCACGAGCTCGGCGCGAAGCGCGGCAAGCCGATGCGCGTACTCCAGCGCGGCAATCGGATCGTGAATCGAGCAGGGTCCGACGACAACCAGAAGTCGGTCGTCCTCGCCCGAGATGATGGCGCGGATCGCCGCCCGGCCATCGACGACCGACCGCAGCGCCTCGGGAAGACCGGGCAGCTCCTCCCGCATGCGCCGCGGCGATGCGAGGGGCTCGATCTCCGTGACATGCAGGTTGGCTGTCGGGACGGACCCGGGGACGGGACGCAGCACGAAAACTCCACCGATGAGGAAGTGACCGCGGAGTATAACCCACCCCGGAAACCCGCGGAACGTCGTCTCTCCAACCACCGGCCCCCGCCTCCCCTTACCCTTCACCCCTCACCGTTTCTAATTTTCAATCATGCCCACGACTTCAATTCTCAGCGGTCGCCACCTCGCCTCGATGCGCGCTTTTCTCGAGACCCACATCGACGTCTCTTCGCTCATGCTCTCCAATCTGCTGTCGGCGGGAGTCGTCGATCATGGTCTCCCCTTCCAGGCGACTTACGCGGGCTCCATTGATGGCGACCGAGTGGTCGCGGTCGCCGCGCATTGCTGGAACGGCTCCCTGCTCCTGCAGGCCCCGGTTCATCTGGGAGAAGTCGTCCACCTTGCCACCGAAAGTTCGGGCCGGAGCGTAACCGGAATCCAGGGTCCCTGGTCCCAGGTTGTCGACGCGCGGGATGCCCTCGGTCTCACCAACACGCCGGCACCGACCAGTAACCGGGATGTGCTGTACTCGCTCGAGCTCGAAGCCTGGTCGGTCCCGCCCCTGCGGCCAGGACTCGCCCTGATGTCGCCGGAATCCTTACCGGAGCCGGTATTGATCGAGTGGCGCGTCGCCTTTCTGCGCGAAGCCCTCGCCTTTCCCGAGAGCCCCGAGCTCCGCGCCCGCGCCACTCGCGAGATGCAGCAGACGCTCGCCGCAGGGCGATTGCGGGTGCTCGCTGAGCATGGTCGGCCGGTTGCGATGCTCGCCTTCATCGGACGGCTTCCGAATCTGGTCCATATCGGTGGGGTCTGGGTTCCTCCCGCCGAGCGCGGGCACAGCTATGGGCGCGCACTCTTCACCCTCGCGTTGGAATCGGAACGTCGCGAGGGGATCAGTCGCGCCGTCCTTTCCGCGGACCCCGCGAACACCCCCGCATGCCGCCTCTACGAAGGACTCGGCTTCCGCGCGGTGGGTGATTATGGCATCGTGGTATTCGCCTCCGCCGCCTGACATCATGCCTGAGCTGCCGGATATCACCGTCTACATCGAGCAACTCGCCGCGCGCGTGATCCAGCAGCGGCTGGAACGCGTCGAGGTGGCAAACCCGTTTCTGCTTCGAACGGTGGAGCCGCCGCTCCGTCTTGCCGAAGGCAGGTTGGTACTGGGACTCCACCGCGTTGGCAAGCGCATCGTATTCGAGCTCGAGGGAGAACTGTACTTGGTGCTGCATCTCATGATCGCCGGGCGGCTCAGATGGATTCCTGCCGGACGCAAGCTTCCCGGCCGTTCCGCCATCGCCACGCTGCTCTTTCCGAATGGGCGATTGCAGCTGACGGAGGCCGGGAGCAAACGCCGCGCGTCGCTGCACCTGGTCGCCGGGGCCGATGCGTGGCGCACTTTTGATCGCGGCGGGATCGACGTCCTCTCCAGCTCCATGCCCGAATTCATGTCGGCGCTCGTCTCCGAGAGCCACACGCTCAAGCGGGCCCTCACCGACCCGCGGCTCTTCAGCGGAATCGGGAACGCCTATTCGGACGAGATCCTCCATCGCGCGCGGCTCTCGCCCCTCACGCTGACCCGACGCCTCACGCCCGAAGAAGGCGCGAGGCTTCACGCTGCGGCGAAATCAATTCTCGTGGAGTGGACCGATCGGCTGCGGCGGGAGACCGGAGACGGGTTCCCCGAAAAAGTAACGGCCTTCAGGGAAGGCATGGCGGTACACGGGCGGTTCAGAGAGCCGTGCCCCGTCTGCGGTGATCCCGTTCAACGGATTCGTTACGCGGAGAATGAAACCAACTACTGCCCGACATGTCAGACGGAGGGCCGCCTGCTCGCCGACCGCGGGCTCAGTCGCCTGCTCCGGGAAGACTGGCCGCGCAGCCTCGAGGAACTGGAAGATCGACTGCCCGGATCATCCGCGCCGCCCACTCGAATCGTCAGGACCCGGCGACGGAAGTCATGATCCACTGATCGTCACACTCCTCCTGGCCGTACAGCCGCCTCCCCCAGTCCAAGCAATCCGTCCACCGCCAGTGCAAGCAGCGCCGCCGGAATCGCACCCGAAAGAACCATCCTCGCGTCCGAGAGCGCGAGTCCCGCTACGATCGGATCCCCCAGGCCGCCCGCCCCGATGAACGCGGCGAGTGTCGCCGTTCCGACATTGATCACCGCCGACGTCCGGATGCCGGCCATGATGATAGGTGCCGCAAGCGGCAGGCGGACGTAACGAAGAATCTGCCGCTCGGTCATTCCGGAGGCGCGCGCACCCTCGACCGCATTCGGATCGGCGTCACGCACCCCGCTGTACGTATTTCGGAGAATGGGATACAGCGAATACAGCAGCAGCGCCGTCAAGGCGGGCATCACGCCCACGCCGAGCAGCGGAATCATGAACGCCAGAAGCGCGATGCTCGGCACGGTCTGCAGAATCCCGATCGAGCGAATGACGGCTTCGGCTCCGCCTCGATTGCGTTCAAGCACGAGTCCCAGCGGTAGCGCGATCGCGATTGCGCCCGCGAGTGAGACGCCGACGAGCAGCAGGTGCCGAAGCGTCAGATGGAAGATGTTGCCGCGCTCGGCCACCAGGTACGACAAGGTGGACCCGCGTCCCGCCAATGCTGGTTCTCCTTTGGATCTCGTTTGATCGAGCACGCCGATTTCGCGCAGCGCCTCGTCCGCCACCCGCGCCACCGGCTCACCTCCGGCCTCGACGCGCTGGTTGAGTCGCCGCATGCGTTCGACGCTCAGTCGGCCGCTCAGCTCCGTGAGCGCGAGCATGGCTCCTGGTGCATCCCGGACCATGCTGCTGCCGACCAGCGCGGCCGCCTCGTAGGGTGGAAAGAAGTGCAGATCATCGCGCAGGATGACCAGGTCGTAGCGCGCGATGAGGCCATCGGTGGAATAGCCGTCGATCACATCGACCGTCCCGGCCACCAGCGCCTGGTACTTGATCGCCGGCCCGAGCGAATGCACCCTCTTGAGACGGAGACCGTAGGCGCGCGTCAGGCCGGGCAGCCCGTCGGGACGCCCGATGAAGTCCGGAGTGAATCCGGCCGTGAGCTGATCGCTCGCCCTGGCGAGATCGCTCAGTGTCTGCAGATGAAAATGCTCGGCTGTCTCGCGGCGCACGGCCATCGCATACGTATTCTCGAAGCCGAGCGGCGGAAGCCACCGGATGCCCCAGCGGCGCTCGAACTCGGTCGCAATGCGCGTAAATGTCTGACCCGCGTCTCCTCGCGTCGTGTCTTTGAGGATCGCGAGCAGACCAGTTCCGGTGTACTCCGGGTACACGTCGATCGCTCCGGATTGGAGCGCGCGAAAGGCGATGTCCGTCGCGGCGAGTCCCGGACGCCGGATCACCCGATAGCCGCGCGCCTCGAGAAGCTGGGCGAACATCTCTTCCAGAATGTACGATTCGCCAAACGGCTTCGAGGCGACAACAATCGCGCGCGCCCCGCGCGGCACGGCGTGGTCCGCCTGCGCGAACGCCATCGGAAATAGCAGTAGAGTCCAGAACCGACGCATCACCGGAGGTGCTCGCCGCTAGAGTATCCTGCGATTTCAAGCCTTGGATTTATCAAGCTCGGATGAGCCGGCGCGTCGGATGCCGGCGTAATGCAGCAATTGTACGACGTAGGCGGTCGCGGGGAGTTCCCGCAGTGTGGCTCCATCCGCGATCTGCTCGATTGAGCCGGCACGGAATACCGCAATACGATCCGCGAGCGCCAGCGCCTCGTTGATATCGTGCGTGACGAGGACGCACGTGATCTTGAGTCGTTTGCGGAGGGACCCGAACGTTTCCTGGAGTTCGGATCGGGTGATCGCATCGAGCGCGCCGAATGGCTCGTCGAGGAGTACCGTTTCCGGCTGCGCCGCGAGCGCCCGGGCCAGCGCCACGCGCTGACGCTGCCCGCCCGACAACTCCCTGGGCCAGCGACTCCCGACTGTCCCCGGATCAAGGCCTGACTTCCGCAAAGCATCGCTGGCGCGGGCGGTGAGGTTTGCCGTGCCTCGCAGCATGGGGACGAGTTCCACGTTTCGAAGCACGCTCCAGTGCGGCAGCAGTCCGCCGTCCTGAGGCACATATCCGATGCCACGCCGAAGTGGAACCGGGTCGAGGGTCCGCGCCTTCTTGCCCTGAACGACAATCTCGCCCTCGTCCGGCTCGACCATCCGATTGAAGCATCGCAGCAGTGTGCTCTTCCCTGAGCCGCTCTCGCCGACGAATGCCATGCATTCGCCTTGCTGAACGCTCAGGGACACCCGGGAGAGCGCGGTGACGGAGCCATAGCGCTTGGTCACCTCTTTCGCCTCGAGCGCCGCCGTGGAGACACCTGCGCTCGCCGCGTCTCTGGGGACGATCATACCGCGAGCAGGCTCGCCCTCGAGTCATCCGCGGGACTCAGACCGTGACGCGTGTAGGTATCGAAGTATCGGCGGGCAACTTCATAGTCTGCGTGATTCAGGAAGACTCTTCCCAGCCGCCGACACCCGGCAAGTGCCAGGTCAAAGAGCTCCGCCGCGCGCCGGCCGATCTCAGGGTCGCGCAACCCGCAATATCCGGCCCGTACCAGCAGAGGATCGGTCGGCTCGTCGAGCAATGCGATCGCCTCGTCACGACTGGCTCGGTCATAGACCAGCCCCGATACGAACGCGATCGGCGCTGCATACCATTCCGCGGCCAGCGCGTCGATCGACCTGACCTCGAGATATCCCCGGGGCCGGATCTCCGGAAACAGCGTGGAAAGATGAGTTTCCCATTCGACGGCCGTGAGGTTTCGCCGTTCAAGCACTGCGCTCAACGGGCGGTCGGTAGTCTCATCCAGCAGCAGAGGCGTCGCGCCCAATGCGAAGTCCAGATAGCCCTGTGCCGGATCATCATCGACGAACGGCAGACCGGTCCGCCCGCTATCGAGCCTCCTCCAGGAGTCCTGCCGAAAGCTCCGGTGCCCCGTATCTCGACCCGCATAGCATGCCGAGTTCGCGAAGATCGCGATCAGAAACGGCGCCAGCTGGTTGAGCAGGCGCCAGCGGGGCCAGGGATCCGCTTCGAAATCAAGCGCGATCTGGAGCGACGCCGTCTGCCGCATCATGCGCCCGCCGGCAGCTCCCAGCCGTTCAAAATGGGCGGCCATTCTCTCGTATCGTGGGGACGTGAGCTGGAGCGGCGCATCATGGAGACTGTTAGCCGGATCAATCCCCAACGTCAGCAATTCGAGCCCCGATTCCGCCGCCTCCTCCCGCAGATACCGATCGACCAGTCGCATCTGCGCCAGCAGATCGGACGCGGTGTCGTATGCCCGTGACCCGTATTCGATCTGCCCGCCCGGCTCGAAGGTGATGGTGCCGGCTCCCGGGAGAAGAAAATACGGGACCCCCTTCGCGGAACTCGCCTCCTGCCATCCGAGTCGCGCGGCGAGCCGACGAAGCATTCCGAGTGAGGCCTGGCGTTCGGCACCAAAGACGGGTGCCACCCGCCGAGTGTCCGCCAGGACGGGAATCCACTCGATCTCCGCGCCGATCCTCCGCGACTGATGCTTCGCGCGGAAGACTCGATCGTGCAGATCCTCGAGCAGCGCGCGCTGCACATTCGCGACCGGGGTCATGCCGCCGGTCTTCCGACGACGAGGGCGAACCGGTGGTCGGCATCGGTGCGCCAGGACTCAACCTCGAGACCCGCCGCATGAAACAGGGACTCGACGCCGGCAAGATCGTACTTGCAGCTGATCTCGGTCCGAATCGCTTCGCCTCGCATCAGATGGATCGTTCCGACGCCGGGAATATTGACGACCTGATCCCGGCATGACACCAGGTGCATCTCGATCCGGTGGAGCTTGCGGTCGTAAAAGGCGAGATGCTCGAATGCCGACGGCTCGAAATCCGCCCCGAGCTCGGCGTTGAGCACGCGGAGCATGTTGCGATTGAACTCGGCCGTCACCCCCTGCGAGTCGTTGTATGCGGCTTCGATCGTCGCGACATCCTTGCGCAGGTCGACGCCCATGAGGAATCGGTCGTCCGAACGCATGGCGCGCCGGATTCGCTCGAGCAGCCGAGTCGCCTCGGGTCGCTCGAAATTGCCAATCGTGCTTCCGAGAAATGCGAAGAGCCTGGGTCCGTCGAGATTTCGTGGAAGCCTGAGTTCGGCGGTGATGTCGGCGACACTCGGCACGACTCGGAGGCCAGGATATGCGGATCGGAATCGAGAAGCAGTCTCCGCCAGGAAACTGGCACTGACATCGATCGGGACGTAGGTGCCGTCGCGTCCTGGGATCGTCCGCAATGCATCCAGGATGATGCGGGCCTTTTCCCCGCTTCCGGCGCCGAGCTCCACGACGGTACAAGTGCCAAGCACGGGTATCAGCACCGGCATCCACTCGAGCAGGATCGATCGTTCCGCTCGAGTCAGATAGTACTCCGGCAGTCTGGTGATCTCCTCGAACAGCTCCGACCCTCGATGGTCGTAGAAATATTTCGGGGAGATCTCTTTCGGGCTTCTGCTGAGGCCTTCCCGGACTTCGGCGAGGATTGCCGGATCGGCGCCCGCAGGCGCGAGCATCGGGGCGTCATGCATCGCGCGCACACCGGAAACCGCTGAAGATCTGGCGGCGGATTGGATAATCCCAGTTGCGGAATGTGTTGCGGATCGCCCCGGGGCGAGTCGCCCATGAGCCCCCTCGCAGAACCTTGTACTCGTCGCCGAAGAAGAGCTCGGAATATTCGGGGTAGGGGAAGCTCGCGTATCCGGGATATCCGCCGAAGTCGCTGGACGTCCATTCCCAGACGTCGCCGATCATCCCGTAGCAGCCGAGCGGCGAGACGTTTTCTGAGTACGCGCCGATCGGGGCAGTCTCGAAGGCGAGCTGGTCCAGGTTGGCGTGATGCGGCTCCGGCGCTTCATCACCCCAGGGGAACCGTCGTTGTGTACCGTCCGCCGGGTCCCACGACGCCGCGGCTTCCCACTCGAATTCGGTCGGAAGCCGTTTTCCGGCGAACGTCGCGTACGCCTCTGCCTCGAAGTAGCAGACGTGACAGACTGGACGGACAGGGTCAACATCCGAGATACGATCCATCGATCGGGTGCGCCAGCGTCCGCCCTCCCGAAACCAGTATTTCGGTGCGGTGACCCTGCTCTCCTCGAGCCAGGCCCAGCCGGCGTCGCTCCAGAACCTGCGATTCTGGTAGCCACCGTTCTCCATGAACCGGAGGAAATCGCCGTTGCTCACCGGTGCCGCATCGATCAGGAACGGCGCCAGCCGTACCACATGCCTCGGCCGCTCGTTGTCGTAGGATACGGTGCGGTCGTCGGTACCGATCTGTACCTCCCCACCCGGGAATGCGACCATGGAGCCGGATTCGACGGTGTGACTGCCTCGAGGGACAGCTCTGCGTTCGGGGGGCGCATAGGGCTCACCCGTCTTGAGCTGCAGCGTCTGTAGAATCGTCTCGTTGTGCTGATACTCGTGCTGGGCCACCATGTGGTAGACGTAACCGTCCCGCAGCAGCGGATCATCCGAGTCGAGATCGACTGCTTCCAGTTTGTGCACCACCCGATCGCGAATTTCCGCCATGATCGCGATCGTCTCCTCCCGGACAGGGAGTGCCAGGTTCGCGCGCTCACGTCGCGGGTGCTCGAAGGGGTTGAACATGCCCGGCATTTCGCTGAACTCGATGGGACCCGACAGGTTCCGGGTGAGCCACAGTTCCTCGAAATGCGCGATGTGTCCGAGATCCCAGAGGATCGGACTCATGAGCGGATCGTGTTGTAGCTGGAGATCTCGATCGGAGAGCGGAGAGATGAGGAGCAGGGTGCGCGACCGGGCTTCGGTCAGCACCGACGAAAGCGCGCGACGCATCAGTCCGGTCCAGGCAACGACTGTCATAGAGTGCTCATTGGCTTGTTCAAGGTGAACGAGGAGCGCGCGCGTGACAACAGAGGCGCCCACACCCCGAGTTGGCACTAGTAGAGAACGAACCGTCCCCCGTTAGTGCAAAGAATGACGAGGTTCATCAGGACCAGCATCAGCTCGTAATGCCATCCCGAGGATTTTTCTCCCCAGAATCCGGTATGCCAGACCATCACCTTCTTCTGAATTGCGCCCAGCATGATCAGGATCAGCCCGATCGCGGCGAACTGCGTCAGCACTCCGAACGCGATCCCAAGCGCTCCCGCGATTTCAACGCCCCCGAGGAACGCGGTAAATCCCGGGCTCATGCCGATACTCTTCCCCCGGCCAACCGGATCCTTGACGTGGCTGAAGCCGCTCGACAGGAACATGGCCGCGATCATCAGCCTCAGACAGAGGAGGGCGATGTCCGCGAACGCGAGGAGCTGGGGAAATGGAATTCTCATCGCCGCCTCGGATTGGCTGCCGGCCCACCGGAAATCATTCTACTCCCTACCCCTGCAGCGTGCCTCCGATCCCAGGATGTCGCAAACCCTGGACAGGGGCTCGAGCTCGATCTGACCGGGCGAAGGCCGGCAAGTCTGATCGTCGGATATACAGTATAAATTCGGCGAGCGGAAGGAAGATCGAAAAGTCGCGGATGCCCGTCCGCCGACGAGGAGGGACTCAACGCGGAGCGGGGCGCCCCATGGGTCGGGTTGTTGGAGTGTCTCCGCGCCCAAAGAAAATCGGATCAGCCACGAGCTGACCCGATCAGTGAATAAGCCAACCCCCGACTCCGGCGGCCGCTAGAATGCCTCGACGCCTAATGCGAAGGGGTCAGCTCGCTGGCTGACCCTCTTAACGAAAAGCTCCCGCGGAGGGACTCGATGCGAAGGCGAGCGAGCTCGGCCGCTGTAGAGCTCTCGAACGCCTGAATCTCATATGCCGAACGGGCCAGCCACCGGCTGACCCGTTCAATGAAAAGCTCCCGAGGAGGGACTCGAACCCCCGACCCGGTGATTAACAGTCACCTGCTCTACCAACTGAGCTACTCGGGATCGTGCGAAATCAGGAGAGACGCTTCCTTCCCGTCACGCGCCGGAAAAGTAAACCGCGCATGGGGTGCGAGCAACCAACTCGTTGGTATGCGTCACATGCACCGACGGATTGAAATAGCATGTGCTGCGGGTCAATGAAAAACGGGCATTGCTGCCCTGAACCAGGCCCCCAAGCGCGTGCTTACTGCTTTTCAGGTTCCGTCGGTTCTTGGGATCGGCAGCGCGCGGTTAATAGCAGCTGCAACGCAGCATCGCGACATAGTAACAGCACCGGCCTGGGGCTGGACTTGGCAGCCGTTTCCAGATCGGGCCCTCCTGGCTGGCTGCCAGATCGACTGGTAAGCATCCCGTACACCAGCAGCGGAGCGTGCTCCCCTGTAACATGCACGCCCACCACACCATTCAAGACCTGCGAGCATACACTCACCTCCATTTTACGGTTGCGAGCAATCACTATCGTAAAAGTACGTAATTTCTCACCATATTTCCGTTTTCCCAGCGGTCTAATTGGCATATAACTCATTGTTAAAAAACATGTTACACTGTCTCCACTTCCTTTTATTTCAATGAGGTCTAGCTTCGTCCAATGTCGATTCACCAGCTCATAGGGCATCAGAAAGAACGAATCGAGCTAGGCAAAGCAGTTCGAGCCGACCGGCTACCACAGCTCCTCCTGATTTGCGGACCGTCCGGTGTTGGAAAACAGCGTCTGGCGCTCTGGCTCGCACAGTTGGTCTTCTGTCAGCGGGCTGGGGCCGAGCCCTGCGGCGAATGCGGGCCGTGCAGGCAGGTGCTTGGACTGTCGCACCCGGACCTCCACTGGTTCATCCCAGTGCCTCGGCCGAAAGCCGCCGAGCCGGAAAAGCAGGTAGAAGAGATCGAGGACGCGCTCCGTGAGTTGATGGCAGAGCGCCGAAAACAGTCGCTGTACGGGCCTCCGGACGGTTTGTCGGCCCACTTCGTCTCCACGGCCCGACTGCTTCAGCGTCAGGCCGGCATGACCCCGGTTCAGGGGCGGAGGAAAGTCTTCATTCTCGGAAATGCGGAACGACTGGTTCCCCAGGAGTCCAGTCAGGAAGCGGCGAATTCACTGCTGAAGCTCTTCGAGGAGCCGCCGGCGGACAGCATTTTTATCCTGACGACGACTGACCCGAATGCGCTATTGCCCACGATCCGTTCCCGGTCCGTCCCATTCCGGATCGGACGTGTTCCGGACGTTGAAGTCGAGTCGTTCCTCGCGGCGTCACTTGAACCGGCACTGTCCGCCGAGGGCTTACGGGAGCGGGTAAAACGTTGCAGAGGCGCCATCGGCGTTGCGATCGCTGAGGACGAAGGCGGGTCAGCTGCCCGTCGAGCGGCCGCTGAACTGATGAAGTGTGTGCTGGATGGCGCCGTACCGACCTTTGAACGGGTACTGAAACAGGGGACATGGTCCGCGCGAGGAGATTTCACGGCGCTTCTCGATGCGCTCGGCGTTCTTATCGCGGAGGCGGTCAGGCGGCGGGCGACGGCCGGGTCTGATGGGTCCGAAATGGCATCGTCCGAGCGTACGGTCGGCCTGAACGGCCTCGTCAGGGCCTCCGAACGGGTGGCCAAGGCGCGGGAAGTTGCCCAGGGTAACGTGAACCCACAGCTGATCCTCGCGACGCTGTGTAATGATCTGGCGGAGGTGTTGTGAAGTTGTCCCACGTGGATGAATCCGGTCGCGCGCGCATGGTCGATGTCAGCGACAAAGCGGAGAGCCATCGTACCGCCACCGCGGTGGGTGCGATCAGAATGTCCGAGTCGGCGTTTCAGTTGGTGAGGGACCAGGCGGTCGCCAAAGGAGACGTTCTCGCGGTCGCGGAGATTGCCGGAACGATGGCCGCGAAGCGCACCGCCGAACTGATTCCGCTCTGTCACAGCCTCGGGCTGGATCATGTAGCAGTGCAGGCGACTCTGGATCCGCAGCTTCCGGGGGTCCGCATTTCGGCCACCGTAAACTGTCTGGGCCGTACGGGGGTAGAGATGGAGGCGCTGACCGCCGTGGGAATAGCCTGCCTCACGGTTTACGACATGGTAAAGGCTGCAGACCGGGAAATGGTTATCGAACAGGTTCAACTGATCAGTAAGACCGGGGGTTCGCGGGGAGATTGGCACCGTGCCGGCGCCTGAAGCGGCTGGCGGCGACGCTTTTCCAAAAAGAGGAGGCTGGGTATGCGCTTTTCCGTGAGTGAGACGAGGGAACACCCTTCCTGGACGCGGCGCCTTGTGCTGCGCGGGGGAGTGCTGCTCGCCTGCACCGTGATGGTCAGCGCGCTGGCTGGGTCCGCAAAGGGCGTCAGCGCCGGAACCGAGAAAATAGCGCCGCGCCTCGATGTCGTGTCCAGCGAATTGCGGGATCTGCGGCGCCGTCTGCAGGACTCGGAGGGTCAGCTCGCGGTCGCTAAGGTTCAGATTCAGCGGACTCAGGAGATTCTTCGCTACTCCACCCGCTATCGTATCCCAGCGGACCTCGCGTCCTCGATTTACGATATTGCGCTGAGCGAAGGGATCGATCCGGTCATCGGGTTCCGGCTGGTCAAGATCGAAAGCAACTTCCAGCCGCGTGCATTGAGCTCGGCCAGCGCGATGGGGTATACGCAGCTCCGACTCGCCACCGCCCGCTTCTACGAGCCGGGGCTCGGCGCGGACCAGTTGTACCAGCAGGACGTGAACCTTCGGATCGGCTTCCGGTTTCTTCGCGACCTGATGAACAAGTACGATGACAACGCGGAACTCGCGCTGGTCGCATACAATCGCGGACCAGCCCGGGTCCAGGCAATCCTCGATCAGGGCGGCGATCCTTCGAATGGGTACGCTCAGGCAGTCCTGCAGGGAGTGCATCTGAAGCGCTGATCCAGCCAGTGTTGTATCTCGGATACCAAAACGGGGGCGCCGCGGCGCCCCCGTTTCTTTTCGCACGACACGAGCTTGGTCAACCAGGAATTTTCAACGTCGTGCCGGCTTTGAGCACCGCATTGGCGGGGAGGTTGTTCGCCTGGCGGAGCTGCGCGACTCCGACGCCATACTTCCGCGCGACACCGGTGAGTGTCTCTCCGCGCTTGAGTACGTGAACACTCGAATGCGCGGAGCTCTGGGTGGCCGGAGGAACCGACGTCCGGCGTGAACGGCTTCTGGTAGTGGTCTGTCCCACCCGAAGGCGCTGGCCGGCGCGAAGTGCGCTCCCCTCACCGAGTCCATTCCATTCCTGCAGGTCGGACACCGACACATGATAGCGCGCGGCGATTGTGGTGAGTGTTTCACCGGACTTGACCCGATGGATCGCGTTTCCGCCCGAGGCCCGGTGCCGTGACTTCACGTCTTCCACCGAGCGCAGTACAGCGCGCGACGGCATGATCC
>JBDUEA010000055.1:0-17697 GCA_040002695.1 Gemmatimonadota bacterium
CGAGTGCGAGCTCATGCGTCTCAGTCGCCTCGGTTCCGCTGCCGCCGAGGTAGGTTCCGTAGACCAGCCCGCTCCCGTCAGGAGTAAACTTTACGATATAATTGTCCCACGGCCCCGCCAGCGTATGATCGAATCCGTTGGGCGTGGGGATGTCGGTAGAGTTGGTCACGTAGAGAACGGTAGGCGAACCTGCCGCGTCCACCTTTATCGAGGGCTCCCCGCTCTCAATCCCCGAGCCGCCGATATAGCTCGCCCAGATTACGTGCGAGCCGTCGTTGGCGATCTTGGCGATGATCCCCTCGGTGCTGCCCGCGGACGTCTTCTGGAATGAATTGGTAAACCACGCGGCCGGATAGAATGCAGAGTCGACCGCCGCTGCGATGAAGATGTTATTCTGCGCGTCGAGCGCGATGTCGCGCACGATGCGATCGTCCTGCGTCCCGAAATAGCTGCACCAGTTCAATGTGCCGCCATCAGCGGAGAGCTTGCAGACGACTCCGTCTTCTGGGCCGTAGGGATTCTGGGGACTGCCTCCTCCGAAGGTCGGCTGGAACGTCCCCTGAGTGCCCGGCATTCCGGCGCCTGCGCGTCCGGCCACATAGACATTGCCCTGCGGATCGACGGCAAGCGCATAGGCACGGTCATAGTTCGGCCCGCCAATGAGCGTGGACCAGATGACCTGGCCGGCCGGCGAGAACTTCATCACGACGATGTCGTGAATGCCCGCAAACGTCCGCTGATAGGCCCCGGGAGTCGTCGGGAAGTTGGTCGAGGATGTGCCACCGGCGGCGTAAATATTTCCGACCGCGTCCGTCACCACATCGCGAATGCTTGTCTCGACCGTTCCGCCGATATACGTCGAAAACGCAAGCGCGAGTCCGGGCGGCAACACTCCCGAGACGTCGACGACAACGCTGTCAGAGACGGTTTGGGAGCTCACCCGGATCGTCGCGGTTCCCGTCGCGACGCCGGTGATCATGCCGGTGGGCGACACGGTGACGACGCCCGTATTCGAGCTGGACCAGGTGAGCACCGGAGCGCTGATTACCGTGCCGGAAGCGTCTTTTGCCACCACCGCAAGTTGTTGGTGCCCGCCGACCGGGATGGCGGGAGTGGCTGGGGTGACGATGAGGGTACTGATGGCTCCTGGACCGCTGACGGTCGCGTTATCCGAACCACACGCCGTGGACAGCAGTAGAGCCAAGAGGCTTGGGACGAGGTAAAATCGGTTCGCAATCCGCACTCGGCGGCTCCTGGGTCGGGGGCACAGAAATGAATGAGGCCGGGAGACTGCCTCGGCACTTTGGTGTCTTGACGACGAAATTCGCTCCAGATTACACAACTTCAGTCGTGCATGCGCACGAGGATAATGTTCGTACCCCAGTGCCGAGGCAAGCGACGGCTCTGACATGACACTGTCGCAACTTGAAAAACTCGCCCTGCGGCTTATCGGTCCCCATCGGTTATCTTCTTTAACTGGTTAAGGTTGCCGGATTCAATCTGTCTCGTTGCCAGGAGGCGATTTTTACTTGAGCGGCCCTGAGGTCGATGGAGCTCGCGCCGAGCCGTCACTGGTGCACCTGCTGGCTCCCGGCTCCGCCGGGGGACTGGAAACGGTCGTTCGCTCTCTTGCGATTGGCCAGCACCGTCGCGGAATCGCGGTTCGGGTTCTGTCCGTGGTCGGGGCCGGTGAGCCCGAAATCTCGCTGCATCTTGAGCTCACCCGGGCTGGGATCGAGGTAATTCGGGTGCCAGTGCCTCCGCGGGCATACGCTCACGAGCGAGCCGAAATCCTGCGGCATCTGCAGCGGATAGGCCCGGCAATCGTGCACACCCACGGATACCGGGCTGACGTTATCGGCGGTGGTGTCGCCCGGAAGCTCAGGATACCGACCGTGACCACCGTTCATGGATTCACCGGCGGTGGATGGAAGAATCGGCTCTATGAGACCCTGCAGTGCCGCGCCTTCCGTCGCTGTGCCGGTGTCGTCGCGGTCTCGCGTCCGCTCGAGCGCCGCCTGCTGGACCTTCGAATTCCCGCCAGCCGCATGCATCTGATCCAGAATGCCTGGGATGGAGGCCCCTCGTTGCTTTCGCCTGCAGCGGCGCGGGAAGCGCTGGGAGTGCCGGCCGAAGTGTTTCACGTGGGATGGGTCGGACGATTGAGCCGGGAGAAGGGGGCGGACATCCTCGTCGAATCGATCGCCCGTCTGCCGGCCATGCCTCTGATCGTTTCCGTCATCGGGGACGGCGCGGAACATGCCAGTCTGGAGGCGCTGGCCGCGTCTCGCGGGATCCGCGATCGCATCCGCTGGCACGGGGGAATGTCCAACGCAAGCAGGCTCTTTCCGGGACTCGATCTGTTCATACTCAGTTCCCGCACCGAAGGTACGCCGATGGTGCTGTTCGAGGCGATGGCGGCCCGGGTGCCGATCATCGCCACCTCGGTTGGAGGCGTGCCCGATGTGATCCGGCCGGCGGACGGATTGCTGGTGCCTTCGGAATCCCCTGAAGCCCTCGCACGGGCGATCCTCGATGTCCGCGGTGATCCCCGCGCTGCCGCGGCCCGCGCCGCCAGCGCCCGTGATCGCCTCGATTCCGATTTCGCGCTCGATCCATGGCTCGACCGGTACCAGCAGGTCTATCACTCCGCGATTGCCCTGGGGAATGGATGACGACTCTCGAATACGTTCTCGTCGGGTTGCCGATCGCACTGTTTGCGTACGCGTACTTCGGCTACCCGCTACTCCTGAGGCTGCTCGGCACTTTCCGTCCCGCTCCTGCGCCGGTGGGGGATCCCCTCGAGTGGCCGATGATCAGCATTACCGTCCCGGCATACAACGAGGAAGCGGCGATACGCCGCACGATCGAGAGCCTGCTGCAACTCCCTTATCCTCCGGAGCGGCGCCAGATCCTCATCATCTCCGATGCCTCTACCGATCGCACCGACGACATCGTAAGGGAATTTGCGGACCAGGGCATCGAGCTCCTGCGGATGCCGGTGCGCGGAGGAAAAACCGCCGCGGAGAACGCGGCCGGTGCGCATCTTCGCGGTTCGATCGTGGTGAACACCGATGCCACCATCAAAATTCTCCCCGGTGCGCTCAAGGCGCTGATTCGGGTCTTCCAGGACCCGACGATCGGCGTGGCCTCCGGTCGGGATCTCAGCGTCGGCAACGTGACGGTCGAAGGGAATCAGGGTGAGTCGGGATATGTCGGCTATGAGATGTGGCTGCGATCGCTCGAAACCAGGATGGGGTCGATCGTCGGCGCGAGCGGGTGTCTCTATGCGATTCGGCGCACGCTCCATGAGACGCTGTTCCCCGAGGCATTGAGCCGCGACTTCGCTTGCGCGCTCATCGCCAAGGAGAACGGATTCCGGGCGGTGTCGGTCGAGGACGCGGTGTGTCTCGTGCCGCGTACCGTGTCGCTCAAGAAGGAGTACAGCCGGAAGGTGCGAACCATGGCGCGCGGTCTCGACACGCTGTGGTACAAGCGATATCTCATGAACCCGCTTCGTTACGGGTACTTCGCGTGGGCGCTCATCAGCCACAAGCTCTGCCGCTGGCTCGTCTTCCCGGCGATTCCGGTAGGCTTTGTCGGTCTCATCCTGATCGCGGGGCACTCGAACTTCGGCAGGGGACTGCTGGCCATGGCGCTTGCCGGACTGGCGGTCGGCGTGATCGGCATGCGGTGGCCTGAAGGCAAGCCGGTACCACGTATCGTCGCGCTCTTCGGATTTGCGCTCGGTGCGACGGTCGCCGCGCTGATCGCCTGGAGCAAGGCCCTCCGTGGCGAGCGGAATCCCATCTGGGAGCCGACCCGCCGCCCTACCTGAACGTCTGGTCGGATCTCTCCACTCAATTGCCGTACTGCTCCCGCAAATATTCCAGCGCTTTTTTTATCTGCGGAAGGGACGATCCCTCCGGCGGCTGCCGCATCTCGACGGAAACCCACCGGTCATAGTTCTGCCGTCGGAGCCCCTCGGCGAACGCCGCGTGGTCGACGGCGCCCGAACCCAGTGGCGCGAGGTACGGCTCGCTGGCGTGAAAATGCCGGATCGCGCCACGAGCGTCGTCGAGTGCGCGCGCCGCTGGATCGCCGGTGAGCGTCATCCCGCCGGTGTCGAGATGTAGGCCGAATCCCGGCACGCCGGTCTCCTGCACCAGTTTCAGCGCCTCCGCGGGGCGCGTGATGAAATCGCAGCCATATTCCGGAGGATTCGCCTCGATGCACAGCTCCACACCGTGCGCCGCCGCCGCCGCTCCAGCAGCCGAAAAAAAGTCGTGCGCTAGGCGATCACGTGCCCTGGCCTCGAGTCCGGCCGCGAGGCGATTCTTCGGAGACCCGAAGACCAGCACCCGGGCGCCCAGCGCCTCGGCGATCCGCATCATCGCCCTCAGGTGGACGAGTGTCTTCTCGCGCACGCCTGCATCGCCGAAGACGATCAATTCCGGATGCCCGAAGAGCAGGGCCTGCAGCGCTACGATCGAAACTCCCTCCGCCTCCCATTGTCGCCGATAGCGGAGCAGTTCTGCATCGGTCACCGAAAGCGGATCCGGCCACACCGCGGTCGGCGCGATCTCCAGCCCCGTGACTCCGTGGGCTTGCATCTGGCGGAGAACCGCGGGCTCCTCCTCACGGCGCCAGGCGATGTTGGATATCGCGAGCTTCATCCCGCTTATTCCTCCGCCACAAACTGGCGCATCGCTTCCAACACTTCCGGCTTGCTGCGTATGTAACCGCCGGTCTTATCGAAGATTCCGGCATGGGTCGTCCGGAAATCGTAGCGTGCGGGAGCACCCTGCCCGGCGTTCTCGAAGGCCCGTCCGAACGCCTCCCGTGCGATCTCCCGAACGCTCGTCGGCTCCGTCGCGAAGTTGACGAGTCGGATCGCCCGGTCGCGCACCCGGGCTATATCCTCCCAGAGCGCGTCGAGGTGATAAAACTGGAATACGCTGTCCGCGTTGATGGCATCGACGGCGTTCTGATGCAGGAAATCGTAGATGATGTTCTTCTTGAGCCCTCGGCCAAACAGGCCCGGCAACCGGATGATGGTGTGCTCGAATCTGTCTGCGATGAATCTCTCGAGCAGGAAGCGGTGGCGGCCGTACGGCTGCCCTCCCTCGGGATCGATCTCCGAGTTCTCGTCGACCTCGATCGGAACCGGGTAGACATCGACGGTCGAGATCAGGACGACATGCGCCGCGCGGGCAGCGCCAAGCGCCTGAACGAGGCGTTCGATCTGGGCGCGGTCCTCGTCGGGCTCGCGGTTCGCCTTCCATTTTACGGCGGGAGCGCCGGCGCAGACGATCAGGTCGTAGTGCTTGCCCGCCAGAGATTCGATGTTTCGGGAGTGGTAACCATCGTCGAAGGTGGCTTGTCGCTGCAGATTTCCGCCGACGAATCCCGTACTCCCGATCAGCGCGGTCGTCATGGATGCCGTGCCGCATTCGCGGAGTCGGTGCGCACGGGATCGAAACGATGCAAACAGGCCGCCAACAGAGTCCGCAGCACGAGAAAATTCCCCCTGATCGGACTGATCTTGGTCGGCGTGGGCCCGGTGGCGGGATATTCCCTCGTGACTGGAAGCTCCCGGACAGTGAATCCGAGTCGTGCGGCCCGAATCGCGAGGTAGTAGTGAAGTTCGTACCGGCTGAAGACATCGCGAAACGGCGCCACGCGCTCATCGAGAAGGAAGCGGCGGCTGTACGCTCGGAATCCATTCGTTGTGTCGGTATACCGGAAGCCCGCCGCGAGACTGATGAGCGGCGCATGCAGCAGCCGAATCCCCACGAGGCGACCCGGTGGGGTACGAACCGCGCGGCCGCCTGTAATGAAACGCGAGCCCTGAACATGATCCGCGCCGTTTTCGAGGGCCGTCACAAACGCCGGTAGCGCGGCCGGATCGTCCTTGTTGTTCCCGTCGATCGTGATGACGCCTTCGTAACCCTGGTCCATCGCATAGGCGAATGCCATGCGCATCTGCGCGCCGAGCTTTCCGGGTCCCGTCTTGACCAGCAAGGTGCGGACACCGCACTCGCGCAGATATTCGGGAGCGAGGGAGCCATCCGTGCTGCCGCCATCCGCGATGAGCACGTCCGCGAGCCCCATGTAGGGCTCCATCCGCTTTAGCTGCTTCCGGATCTTTTCCCCTTCGTTGATGACGAAGATGGCTATGCAATACTTGCCGGCGCGTGGGCGCAACTCGTTCGCGGAAAAAGTGGGCACCTGGCGTGACGGCTCGGTTGCGCTGCTGACGGGAGAGGTCACGTCGAACTCTCCACGGATTCTCCCACCACATTGCGTCGCTCTCCATCCGTCACGAGCACGGAGCTGTTGTGCTCTGCCATGACGAAATAGAGCGGACGGTCGCGTGATTCACCGAGCAGGCGGCCCAGGTACTCGCAGATGGCGGTGAGGATCAGGAAGACGAAGAAGAACATCGTGGCGCTCTGCAGCGATTCCGTGGTCCATCCCTCCGCCACGTGCGGCTTGAACAGGTACACGAGCACGATGTAGCCGATGTACAGCAGGTCGAGCGCGCTGATCAGCAGACCGAGCCAGCTCACCAGCCTGAGCGGCTGAACCGTGTTGGCCACGATGATGCTGATTCCGAGGTTCACCGCCTCCCAGAGGGACTTCCGATGCGGGCGCGTACGACGTCTGATCGTCTCGTACACGAAGCTCTGGTTGTCGTAGCCCACATACGCGCTGAGGGTTCGAAGGTAGCGGAACCGGTCCTTGATCTGGATAACGGCATTTACTGCCTGCCGGCTCAGTACGCGAAAGTGGGTGGAGTTCCTCGGCAGCCCGAGGCGGAGCACCCGATTCGCGAACCAGTAGAAGAGCGACGCTCCGGCTCGGAGGAGTGCGGGCTCTCCCCTGCGATTGGCCCTGATCCCGAATACGATCCCGCTCCCGCGACGGGATTGTTCGACCATGTGCGGTATGAGTGCGGGCGGATCGGTGTCCGGGAGCATCACGACCACGAAGTCACCGATCACGGAGTCCAGGCCCGCCGAGATGGCGATCTCCTCGCCGAAGCGTCGGGACAGCCGGATCAGCCGGATGCACCGCTCGCGTGGAAGCAGCCGTTTGATTCGCTCGACCGTATCGTCCTGTGACCCGTCGTCGACGAGCGTAAGCTCGTAGTTCGCGTAGTGTGCGCCGAGGACCGCGAGCGTCTCCGTCACGTACGCCTCGACGATATCGGCATCATTGCCGAGTGGCGCGACGACGGACACGAAACAGTCGGAAGCGACCATGGACCCAGGCCTCGTTAGCGGAAAGTGGGTGATCCAGCGACCGGCGTCGAAGCATCCAGGACGTCGTAGACGTTGTCGAGCTTGGAGCCCATCACGCACGTAAGACCGGGCAGGCCGTAGTCTTCCTTGAGTAGAATGGGCCGGCTGTCATCGATCTCGCTGCGCGGAAGTACGGTCTTCACTTCCCAGAGAGAGTCGCGGTGGGTGCTTCCGGCGATCACCGGCAGGTAGCGTGCCGCGTCCTTCAGCATGTGCAGGGCGTTCGAGCGACGCGGCGCGCGCGCGTGCAGCTCATAGGGGTCACGGTATACCCCATCGCCATCCTGCCACGAATAATGCGGCGTGTAGCGCACGTGACTCAGGGAATGCAAGCCGAGGGAGGGAAAAGGCATGACGGAAAAGAACGGGCCGCACATGACCGTGATCCCCATCGTTTTCAGCGCATCCGGTACTTCCACCAGCGCCATCTCCGTCAATTCATGCTTGAGCGGAATCGTCGGCAGGCCTGATGCCGTCAGGAGCTGATTGATCCGCGAGTAGGTACAGTTGAACACGCGAGTCGCGTCGATCCGTTCGGAGCCGGTCGGAGTCTCGACAACCAACGCCAGGCCAGTGTCGGTTTGTTCGATGCGCCGTGCCTCGCAACGCGTCCTGGTTTCGACACCGGCGGCACGCAACTCTTCCTGCAGCCGGGCGCGAAGCTTGACGGCGTTGAACGCGGTCTCGCGGACCCGGAAGACATCTTCGATCAGGTGGGAATTGAACAGAGCCCGTACGGCGACAGGCGCGCGCTCAACCGGCGCACCGATTCGTTCGCAGAAGAGCCGAAACTGCGCCGCTGTCACGTGCGAAAAGATGCGCCCGATCGCATAGTACTTCTCGAAGCCATCGTCGATACAGTCGGCATATTCGCGACTGAAGCGCGGGAAATTGACGCGTGAGCGGAGGCCAGTAAGCAGACTCCGTGGATAATGATATCCGTTATGAACCCGCGCCTGGTTGGCATACGAGGCGCGCTGCATGATCTCGTCGCCGCGCTCGAGAATCAGCACTCGGCCGACCCCGGAGCGTCGCAGATGCAGCGCCAGACTGCAACCGTAGAATCCGCCGCCGATGATCACGGCGTCAAAGGCGGAATCGGGCATCACGACCGGCCTGCCTCAGATTGCGCCTTAGCCTGCATGGCGTGAACCGTGCAGGGTTTCCGCGCGACTGGGCGTCTGATATAATTGGCCGGCCATCCGCTGAATCCTCGCAAACGACGCATACGGTATCCTCGATGCACCAGCCCACCCGGGAACCAAGCCCCGGTCGCCTGATACTGGCCGTCTCGCTCTTCGCGCTCGCCATCATACCGCTGTTGGCGCTGGTACCGCGTTGGATACCCACTCCGCCCGGCGTCCTGAGCGCCGCAACTGTCGAGGGCTATAACAATAGTGCGGCCTCCCTGCTGGCTGGTTGCTGGGCGGTGGCAGGCGTCGCCGTTTTCTGGTTGGCGTTCCGAACCGGCTTTCTCGAGCTCCCAGAGACACCGCACGAGGTACTGAAGAGCAAAACCACCGCGCCTCACGCTTCAGTTTCCCGGCTCGGGTGGCAGGGGCTGCTGATCGCGGTTGTCGTGCTCATCCTCTACTTCCCCCCGTTTCTCGCCCGCTACGGTCCTTATGTAGAGGACCAGGTCTTTTTTACCGCGCTGCACCGGATGCAGGCGGGCCAGGTACCGTATCTCGATTTCGAATTTCTGTACGGGCCTTTGATGATATACGCCGCCGCCGGGTGGACCAAGCTGTTCGGCTATTCCATGGTGAGTTTTTACAGCTATCTGATGGTGCTCGAGCTGATGGTGTACCTGATGCTGCTCGTCGTCGTTACGAAGTTCGTGCCTGAGCGCCGTCAGCGCCTGCTCGTATTTCTCCTCCTTGCACTGCTCCTCTTCGACACCCTGCTGGCGCCGAATCAGAACGGCCTGCGCAAGTTCTTCCCGCTCTGCATCATGCTCGTCGTGGCCTGCCGACCGGCCTCCCTAGCGGTTGCCGCCGCAGCCGGAAGTCTCCTCGGCGTGCAACTCGCCTATTCCCAGGAGTACGGCGTTGCCGGGTTTCTCGGTATCGTCGCCATGTACGGCTTGGTCATGCTCCGTGGCGGCGGTCTCAGTGCTCTGGTCCGTGCCCTCGTGGCGGGGTTGACAGCCGCTTGCGCCTGGCTGGTGATAGCCTGGCTCCTGATGGGGCAGCACTTCGGCGCGTACACTGGAGAGTCGCTCTCGCTGCTTCAGCGATTTTCTGCCGGCGAGGCTGCCTTCCGATTTTATTGGACCGCGAACTCGTTGGCCCTCTTCGGACTGCTGGCGCTGGCGTGCGTCCTCATCGGCCGGTCGCTGGCTCAGCCGCTGCGCAATCCCTCCGATGTCGGCGACCGCCTGCTCGTCGGCGCCTTCGTCTACGCGCTCGTCGGACTCAAGAGCGGACTGAATCGGTGCGATCTCTGGCACCTCGATCCGGCATTCATCCCGCTGATTGCTTCCTTACTTCTTCCTCTGCAGCGCGCGCTTGTGCCGGATTCACGGACGCTGCGCCGCCTGATCATGGCGCTCGTCATGATCGCCGCGTTGAGCTACACGGTTGGCCAGGCGCCGCTGGGGAGCTTCTATCTTCGAGGTCTGGCCAGGGGAGCGCGTGACGTCCTGTCGGGCCGTCGTCGTGACGTCACCGCAGCGGTGCCTGCCCGAGCCGCTTCGATCGGGCCGGAGCGCACCCACCCGAACCCTGAGGCCCTGCACCTTCAGGCGTATCTCGCGGACTCGGCGCGGCGCCAGTGGCCTGTGTTCTTCTATTCGGATATGTGGGCACTGGGACCTCAAATCGGCGTATACAAAACCGATCACCTGAACGACAATTTCATCTATTCAGACGCCCGCGGACGCGCCTTGCGGACCTGGCTCGAGGAGCGTCCGAGCGCCGTAGTTGTTATCGACAGCCTCGCCTATCAGCGGCTGTATGGTCTGGCGCCTATTCTGCCCCCCGAGCGTTCGCGCGACTACCTGCGGCCAACCCGCATGAAATCGATTGTCTCATGGCTCGCGAGCGTACATTACCGCGGAGCGGCCATCGAATACCAGTTGCGCGAACGGCGTTGGTCCGAAGCGGTCGGCGACTACGTCCGCGCCCGATTTCATCCCATCGCGAGCTTTGGTAATATGGTCGTTCTGGGCCGCGCCGGAGGCGATTGATCGAGTGGTGTACAGCGCGGCAACTCGCGCGGATAATTCGAGCGAGCCAGTGGGTGGCAGCCCCGTCGATACAGGACCGGAATGTGGGGCAGGGAGTCGATTCAGGTAGGAAGGACGCGATCCAGCTCGGGGATCACATCAGCGGCAACCGCGGTTGCGAGGGCGGTAGCGGTATCCGCGTCGTGCTTCGGGTCGAGGTACACCACAATGCGCACGAGAGCCTCCTCGGTTCGCCCGCGGAGGGCAGCATCACGCAACAACTCCCATTTGACCTGGTATTCGCTCGCCGCAACTCGTCCTCGCCCCTGGTACCAGTAGAAAACCAGCGCCCGCTGTCCATTGTTCTGTAGCATGTATCGGTTGACGGGAACGGATTTTCCTCCCGCCACGACCTGACTCTGCCTCGACTCCAGCGTTTCCCAGCCGGCCCCCGGCAGGCAATTCTTGGGAGAATGAATCGTCTTGCCCTGAGTCTGGTGATCGTAGTACCCGACGTACAGCGAGAACTCAGGTCCCGCAGCCGGCGCGAAGGAGCGATACAGATACGTGCTCATTCCGGCCACCTGCTGGTCGAGCTTGGGGATCTCCAGATCCCTCCCTTCGTATCCCGCCAAGGCGTGAGGCACGGTGGTGAGCGGCGCAGTGAGCGGGATGCTCTGCTGGCGATTGACACCAAGCAGGAGAAGGCATCCGGCTGTAAGCATCACGCCAGGTACCCAGGGCCGTCGGTCAATCATGGGAAGGATCGCGCGGTGACAGGAAGCGGTTCTCGACTTGCGCCGTGAGCCACGTGAAGGAGCTGAGAATCCCAAACGCCACCACGAACAGCAACCAGCCTTCGCTCAGGTGCATGAACCCCTCTCCGAGCGAAGGAGACACGTAGTAGACGAGAAAGCCGGTCATGAAGACGCGGACCGAGTTGACCACCATCGCCACCGGGATCGCGGCCAGAATGATCAGAGCGCGGCTCACCGGGCTGCGCAGCCAGAGCCCGCCGACCAGCACCCCGAGGCTCAGTAGCGCGGTGAGCGATCGCAATCCGCTACATGCTTCCGTGACGAAAAGTTGCCGGCCTGGGAGCGAGATGATGTTTCCTGAGAGGTGCACCGGCACGTGCCGCGACGCGAGGAGCCACGCTCCCATTGCCGACGCCCGGAATTGCAGGGGTAGCGCCAGCGCAGTAGTCAGGACCGCGGGGACTGGAACGGACAGCATGAACAGCACGAACGACAACCACCAGTGGGTCAACTGTCGCCATCCCCAGAAAAACAGAACAATTCCCGCCGCAGCGAAAATCATCGAAAGGCGCATGGTGAACAGCTCTGCCGCGAGTCCCGAGACATAGCGAAGCAGGACCGCTCCCCCGAGTACGATCGAACCGAGCCACGGTTGTGCGCGCGTCTCGCGAAGCAATCCGGCTCGCCAGCCGAGCCACAAAGAAAGCGGAGCGAGAAGGAGGCCATGACCGGCCTCTGGATCGTTCCACCAGTCCCGTACGAGCAAACGGGCAGGCTGAGCAAACAGGAGGGCGAACGCCAGCAGGAGGAGGACGTAAGGTGCGTAGCGAAGCGCCGTGCGCTCCGATCGGACTGAGACGAAGGAATGGGCTGTGGTGGTCACAGCCGTTACCAACCGCCTCGTTTGAAGAGAATGACCGGCACAGTCTTCACCATGATCTGAAAATCTTCCCAGAGGCTCTGTCGACGCAGATATTCCAGGTCAAAGTGGAGCTTCTTCCTCACGTCGTCGAGGCAGAGGTCATAATGCTGATTGATCTGCGCCAGTCCGGTGATGCCCGGTTTGGCACGCTGGCGAAGGTGGTAATCAGGAATGTCCCGCCGAAGCTGGAGAAAGATACTCGGGCGTTCGGGGCGGGGGCCTACGATGTTCATGTCCCCCATGAGCACGTTGAGCAGCTGCGGCAATTCGTCGAGGCGGTACTGCCGGAGAAATCCTCCGACGGCTGTCACGCGTGGATCTTCTTTCGCCGCCCAGACGGCCCCGGAGAGATGCTCGGCGTTCACGCACATCGTACGAAACTTGAAAATCGTGAAGACCCGACCCCCAAGGTCCTGTGTCCGGCGCTGGTCGGGAGCGGAGTTGCGACGCCATCTCCGGTCGAGGCCGATCCGCGTCTGCGAATAAAAAATCGGACCCCTCGATGAAACCTTCACACACGCCGCTACGAGCAGCATGAGTGGTGAGACCAGAATGATTGCGATCCCGGCTAGTGTCATATTCACCAGCCGATTGGCCCACTCGGACCGGGATCTAGGCTCCAGGGGTGCCTCGGAGTCCTCCACCAGGCGCAACCATCGCTCGCGTGGGGTTAACCGGGCCGCTCGGGGACCTGAAACGTGGGCCATCGCCATTCCTGTGTCTGCCTGTTCTAAAAGACGCCAGCCAGCTTGCCGACGCCATAGAGGCTCACGATCAAGCCCGGTATGAGCGCGTATGTCCTGAGTTTCGTGAACCAATCCTTCTTCGAGGAGGTCGCGACGACTATTTCATCGCCCGCCTGAAGATTGAGCCGGTCCAGCGTCGTCCCGGATGCGATCGCCTGATGGAAAGCACCTTCCGAGACGATAGCGTCCGGTCCTCGCATGATTTTCGACTTGTCCCAGTCGACTACTCCTCCAGGTCCTCCGGCCGTCATGATCGCGTCGGTCAGCAACATATCCGCCGGCAGCTGATAGAACCCCTGCTTTCCTACCCCGCCAAGCAGCGAAAGTCGAATCAGAGCCTTGGCACGAACTTGTGGATCTTTGATGAATCTGGAAATCTGCTCCGTAAGAAAGCCGGGTAATTCGGAACGCAGGATGCCTGACATCGGAATGTCGGGCAGACTTGGCAACGCCAGAATTCTGCCGGCACCGACGGTAAATGTACCGGTGAGAGTTGACTCCCCCTGGACTTCGAGCGCAATCTGATCGCCGATCTGGAAGTCACCTTCCTGCAGGCGCTGCCTTATCAGCGCCGCCTCGGACTTTTTCGCATCTCTCGTCTGTTGGCTGATACCGGGAGCAATGATGGTTTTCTCATCATCCGCGAGTGCAGCCTGAAGCTCGGCCCGTCCTGCAACTTGTTTAGTGCCTTCGCTCGGGGGAGTGACCTCCTGGGCGCTGGCAGGTACAGAGAACCCTAGCATAGCGAGCACGAGCAAGGCTCGTACCGCCGGAAGGGCACGAAAGTGTTCAATCTGCATTGGGCTCCGTGGCGGTAGCATGTACTCTCCCGGGTTTGCAGAACTCATGCTCGTCCCTCTGGTGGCCAATCCTGACGTCTCGAACTCAGGTTATTGAATCGGCAATACTTAGCCGAGATGTCACAGCCCAACGAGGCAGGCCATTGCGTCCACTGTTGCTTCTTCGCCCGGCGAACTGTCGTCGCAGCACCACAGGTAGAGAAGGTTCCGGATGCGAGGAGGCTCGACGGCATTTGCTCTCGTCAGGGCGTTATGAAACCCGAGATGGGTGGTGCTGAAGCTGACAAGATACTCATCGGCCAGGTTTTTCCACGTTTCATGTTGGATCCCGAGATCACAAGGGTCGAAATCTTTACCATGAAGCACGGAGGAAAAATGAAGATTTCACCCGTTCTCCTCGTTCTTCCATCCACAGGTGAACCATATTGGGTCGCAGTCGTGTAGCATCGCCGCTTCGGTTGGCGCATCACCATCAAGAAGCCTTGATTTATAACACGAAGCCTTCTATAGTGTTACGTCTTCATCCCAAGCACGCACGACTAATGCTGCCATAATCAGGGTTCGGTGGATCTCACTCGAGGGCGCCCGTCGCTCCTCAGATTGCCTCGGCTGTACATCCGGCTCGGCTATGTCCGCCTCCTCCTCGAGTGCTTATGAACGACCGTGACAAGCCAAGTCGTCCCCCGCTCGTACTGATCGCTAACGACCAAGAATGGTCGGCCAGGTCTCTGGAAAGTATTCTCGCTCCGAATGGCTATGCTGTCCTGAGAGCCTACACTGGGACTCAGGCACTCGAGCGCGCCAGAAGTGCCCGGCCTGACATGGTCATTCTCGATGCCCAGATGCCCGATATCCATGGCATCGAAGTCTGCCGTACCCTCAGAACTGACCCGAGATTCAGCGCAACCACCCCGATAATCATCACGACCGCCGGTCCATCAGGCCGGACTCAACGTCTGGATGCCTATCGTGCCGGCGCATGGGAGTTTCTGGGCCAGCCGCTTGATGGAGAGGCGCTGCTCTTGAAGCTCCATACCTTCATGCAGGCCAAATTGGAGGTTGATCGCGTTCGCGACGAGAACCTGCTCGACTACATGACCGGATTGTATAACATGCGTGGCTTGGCGCGAAGAGCGAGAGAAATCGGATCCGAGGCATTCCGCCGGCATCATGCGCTTGCTTGTGTCGTCTTCTCTCTGGATCCCGACCAACTCTCAGAGGGCGAGACGATCGAACAGGTTGCCGTGCGCGTTGCGGAGCGAGTGGGCCAAGTCATGCGCGAGAGTGGTCGGGCATCGGACGCTATCGGGCGCCTGGGCCCCGCAGAGTTTGCGGTCATTGCCCCCGGTACCCGGAGTGATGGCGCCGTGCGTCTTGTCGAGCGTCTGGGTCAATCCATTGAAGCAGCGCCCATGTCTCTCGAGGGACTTGACCGCAAGCTCAAGATTCGGGCTGGGTATTGCGCCGTGCCTGACTTTGCTGAATCGCCGGTCGATGCTGTTGAGATGCTTCTGAGAGCGACTTCGGCCCTGAGACATCTCAGGGCCGAAGGAAACGGATTGCGCATTCGGGCGTTTGAGGAGGTGCCGCTCACGTCTCCGGATTAACCTCGCCGACGGTGCCTGACAGCGCTGCCGGCTCTTCATCTGCAGTGTACCCGTACACGTAGGAGTAGTACCGATACACGCCCTCCGCCTGGATGCTGTTCAATACCGCACCGAGTACCCTGATCGGCAACCGATCAAGCAGCTTCAGCTTCGCTTCCGCCATCTGACGATCGGTCTCACCAGACCGTAGCACGAGCATCATGTGCCCGGTCGACGTACCGAGTACGAATGGATCGATGCCTGCGCCGAGCGGCGGGCTGTCGATGATGATGACGTTGTATTGCGTCTTGAGCTCCGCCATGAGCTGACCCATGGCGCCGGAGCCAAGGAGCTCGGGGCCCTGGTGGCGGCGGGTGCCGCACGGGATGACCGAGAGACCCTTGTGACTGGTCGCCCGAATGATTTCATCTTTGCGGGACGCACCGGTCAGATAATCCAGCAACCCGGGGCGACGGTCGATTCCGAACATCCGGTGCAGCTCGCCGCGACGGATGTCTCCGTCGATGATCAGGGTCTTGTAACCTGCCTCGGCGAACGACATCGCCAGATTCGAAGAAACCAGGGACTTGCCGTCTCCCGCGCCCGGACTCGACACCGTAAGCAGGACGGGACCGGCCGCTCCGTATGAGTGCGCCAGATTCAGGCGAATCGTGCGGAATGCCTCGACGACCTGCGCCGCTTCCTGCGCGGCAAGCTCGCCGTTCTTGGTCTTGTTGATTGCGGGGATAGCGCCGAGAATGCTGAGTCCGAGCTCCCGGGTAACCTGCTCAGGGTACCGGAACCGCTTGTCCACCTGGTCCAGCAGTAGCGCCAGTCCGACTGCGAAGCCAAGACTTGCCATCACGGCCATCAGGATAATCCGGGGCGCACTGTTGCTGGTCGGCTCGTCCGGAGCGACGGCATCATCGAGCTTCCGCACGTCCGGGATCGCGCTGGCCTCAGCAAGTTTGGCCTCTTCGTGACGGCCTTGGAGAGTCTTGAACAGATCTTCCGCCGCAGCGACTTCACGAGTCAGACGGGCCTCGTTAATCGTCCGAGCAGGAATATTCTCCAGTTCCTTGGAAGAGCTCCCGATCTGCGTTTCCAGATCCGCTTCCTGGTGCTTCAGCTGGTCGATGAGCGAGAGCGCATACCGGGGAATAGTCTGCGTCTTGAGCGTCTCGATTTTCGCGTTGTCGTCCTGCACGCCCTTGTATTCCGGCGTATAGCGGTACAGAAGCGCCCGCACGTCCGCCTCATACTTGGTGAGTTCGTTCAGCGCGCCGACGAGGTCAGGCGCCTTGGTGACAGCGGGAATGGTCTGGAACGCATCTACGGAAAAGCCGCCGGCCTGACCGCGTGCAAGAACATCTTGGATCGACTTGCGCTCACTCCTGAGCGTCTCGAGCGAGACCTTGAGACCAAAATAATTCTGGGTAACCGTCGGGGTCGTCGACGTCAGCCCGCTCGGGACCGGAGTCCCTTCATTGGGGAGCGTGATCGTCTGATTCCGGAAGACCAGGAGATGTGACTCTGCGTCATTCAGGTTTTTCTGAGCTGTCACCATCTGGGAATCGAGCGCGACCCGCATCTCGGTCGCCTGGGCGCGCTTGAGGTCTGCGGCCAGACTGACGAACTGATCC
Source organism: Gemmatimonadota bacterium (assembly GCA_040002695.1). Lineage (GTDB taxonomy): Bacteria > Gemmatimonadota > Gemmatimonadetes > Gemmatimonadales > GWC2-71-9 > JBDUEA01. Next base: position 16,932 of record JBDUEA010000055.1, read on the forward strand.
ACCAGCGCGTTCAGTGAGACGGCGAGCCGTTGCGGATTGCTGCCCGCGAGACCTATTCGAAGGAAGTTTCCGTCCTCCGCCATCTGAGTCGAGAGCTGTTCCTGAAGGTCGCTAGAGGCCTGTCGAGGGTGCAGCAACGTGAATTTGATCTTTCGGTCTCGTCCGAAAACACGAGCGGGCGGCGCCCACAGCAGCCCCTGGTTTCGTCCGATGGAATCGCCGACAGCCCCCGACTCGAGCGCGACGCCCTCTCTCGACAGCGTCCATTTTTCTCCGGCCCGATCTGTCGTCAGGGTGTAATCGCCGGTCTGGAGTACGCCCTTGCTCAATCCGATTCCCTTGAAGACGAGGGAATCCTTGGCGTCGTCCGGTACGACGAATAGTGCCATCTTGATGACCACTGGGTCGAACACTGCTCCGGTGCGAAGCAATTCGATCCAGGCCGTTGAATTGAGCAGCTCACCGCTACGGATCGGGCCCTGCTTGCCGCCGCTGCTCTGGATCCAGATCGTTGCTTTTGCCTGAAACTTGGGAGGGATGAAGCGAGTGGCTACGACGCCACCGGCAGAGCCAATAATCACAATGAGGAGCATGAGCCATTTGTACCGCCGCAACGCGGCGATATACCGGCCCCAATGAACCCCATCTTCGGTCGGTTCGATCGCGGTCAGCCCATGATCCGAGCCGGCCTGAGGGACCATCTCCAGACGCGGTTCTAAGGCATCTCCGGGAGTGCCCTTGGAAATAAGATTCCCTGCCATGCTCA
>JBDUEA010000056.1:0-17413 GCA_040002695.1 Gemmatimonadota bacterium
TGGATCTCACTGCGGGGGAATCGGGCACGAGGGGCAGCGCCTCCCTGCGGGAGGAAGAGGCCGAGCGTGCGGCCCAGATACTGGGGGTCACGGAGCGGCGAAACGCAGGGCTGCCTGACGCCTACCTCGCCAATACCGATGCGACGCGGCGCGTGGTGGTGGAGTTGATCCGGCACTTCGCGCCTCGGGTCGTGATCCTTCCCTTCCCGGTTGGCCGTCATCCGGACCATCGGGTCGCATCGGAGCTGGGCCGCGATGCCTGTTTTTTGGCTGGATTGGGGAAATATCAGGCGTCCGGAACGCCCCACCGGCCCCACAAGATCCTGTATGCCCTCGCCTATCGTGAGGATCCGCTCAAGCCCACATTCGTGGTGGACATCAGCCCTCAATTCGAGCGTAAACTCGCGGCGATCAAGTGCTATGGCAGTCAGTTCGACGGCGCCAAGAACGCCGGGGAAATCTTCCCAACGGGACAGGATCTTTATTCCCTGGTGGAGACCCAGAATGCCCATTACGGCTCTCTGATCCGGCGACGGTACGGTGAGCCGTTTTACACGAACGAGACGATGCTTGTGGATAACGTCATGGCGCTCGAGGTGCAGAGCATGTGAGCGACTTAAGGCAAAGGAATACCTTTATAAATCACTTGATGTGATACTAGCTATACCATTCCAAGATCGACACTTGTAGCAATTCGCTCTTCGTCAACGAAGCTTTGGCAAGATGGGGCCAGGCGAGCCATGGCTCCTCCAGTTCAGCCCACTTTCGACTGAAATTATCGTTCAGCGGAGGCTCGCGAGTTCACAACGACCGGGCCGAGCACTGCGGCCCGTCCCCACTCTGCGACCACGAATTCAGCCCTCCACCGCGCACACCGCTCCCCCCCATCCTGAACTCCTTCGCTCCACGTGATTTACCGCCCAAAATGAGGCCGGCGAGATTCTTTCGGGCCGTTCTCCCTCAGGCTATCTTACCGCCCTATGCCGAAGCCACCGGTCTACCTCGATCACGCTGCCACGACGCCGGTTCGCCCCGAGGTGCTCGAGGCAATGCTTCCCTATCTGGGCCCTCAGGCCTTCGGGAATCCCTCGAGCGCGCATCGGTTCGGGAGGACCGCACGCGCCGGTCTCGAACAGGCTCGACGCGAAGTTGCCGAAGCCGTGGGCGCCGAGCCGAACCAGGTCGTGTTCACTTCGGGCGGCACCGAGGCGGATAATCTCGCGATCGTCGGTGCCTGCCTTGCCGCGCGAGACCGTGGTGGACGGATGCTGGCGATTGTGGCTGCTACCGAGCACAAGGCGATTCTGGCCGCGGCGCACGCTGTCTGTCACCTCGGTGGCGAGGAACGTATCCTGCCCGTGGACCGGAACGGTGTCGTGAGCCTTGCGGCGCTCGAGAAGACGCTGGCAGAGGGAGCGGCCATCGTCTCGATCATGTGGGTCAATAACGAGACCGGGACAATTCAGCCAGTCGTACAGATCGCGGAGTGTTGTCGGCGCTTCGAGGTACACCTGCACACGGACGCCGTGCAGGCGTTCGGGAAGATTCCCGTGATGCTTCGGGACCTCTCCTGTACTCTCCTCACTCTTTCCGGACACAAGATCGGCGCCCCCAAGGGTATCGGGGCGCTCGTGGTGCGTGACCGAAAGGCCGTCGAAGCGATCATCCATGGTGGAGGGCAGCAGTTCGGCATCCGGCCCGGCACCGAAAACGTGCCTGGCGCGGTCGCGCTCGGCCGGGCGGCGATGCTTGCAGCGGCCGAGCAGGGTCACGAGGCTGCGCGGCTTGGCGCGATGCGCGACGAATTGCAGCAGAGTCTTCGCGCCCAGCTTCCCGATCTCGTCGTGAACGCCGAGGACACACCCCGGGCGCCCCATGTGCTCAACGTCGGGGTTCCGGGCGCCGACAGTGAAGCGCTGCTGATGCATCTCGATCTCGCCGGCATCGCGGCCTCGAGTGGCTCGGCCTGCTCCACCGGCGCCGTCGAACCGTCCCACGTGCTCACGGCGATGGGCGTGCCGCGCGAGCTTGCGCTGGGCGCATTGCGATTCAGTCTCGGACGGGAGACTACCCACGAGGAGATCACGCGCGTCGCCGAGGTATTTCCGGGCGTCGTGGCCAAGGTGCGGAAGCTCGCCGAGGTGCTCGGGCGTGCATGAGCCGGCAATGAACGACGGCGTTCCTCCGGTTCGTCCGGCGCGTCCCGGGGCTGCACCGCGCGTGCTGGTCGCCATGTCCGGCGGCGTCGACAGCTCGGTTGCCGCCGCGGCGCTCGTCGCGCAGGGTTATGACGTCGTCGGCGCGACGATGAAGCTGTTCTGCTACGGAGATTCGGTGCCGGACCGGCCATGCTGCTCGCTGGATTCGATCAACGACGCCCGGGACGTGGCGCACAAGCTGGGCATTCCGCACTACGTTCTGAATCTCGAGGACCGCTTCAATCTTCACGTCATCCAGAATTTCGTGAGCGAATACAGCCGGGGCCGGACGCCAATTCCCTGCGTGCGCTGCAACTCGTTCACCAAGTTTCGTGATCTGCTGGCGCACGCCGATTCACTGGACTGCGAGTATCTCGCAACCGGACACTATGCGATTGCGCGGGAGGGCTCGCTCTATCGCGGAAGCGACGCGGGGAAGGACCAGAGCTATTTCCTCTGGGGAATCGATCGCGCCGTGGTCGCGCGGATGCTGACGCCGGTCGGCACGATGACCAAGCCGGAGACACGCGCGCTCGCCCGCAAGCTGGGGCTCCGGACGGCGGACAAGCCTGAATCAGTGGAGATCTGTTTCGTGCCCGACGATGACTACGCCGCAGTGCTCGAGCAGCACCTGCCCAGTGACGCGCCCGCGCTTTCGCCCGGGGCCTTCGTGACAGTGGGCGGGGAGTCGCTCGGTGAGCACCAGGGATTCGCTCGCTTCACTATTGGGCAGCGGCGCGGATTGCCGGGTGGAGCGTCGGAGCCACGCTATGTCGTCGCGATCCGGCCCGAGACCCGCGAGGTCGTGGTCGGCGGACTGGAAGATCTGTCGGGTCATCAGGTGCGCCTGGAAGAGCTCAACTGGCTCGCTGAGCAGCTGACTGACGGAGACCGTTGCGAGGCGCAGCTTCGGTATCGCGCCCGCGCGGTGCCCGCGACCGTCGTCGAATCGAAGGACGGCGGGCTGACCCTGGCACTCGAAGTTCCCGTACGGGCAATCACTCCGGGCCAGTCGGGAGTGCTCTACGACTCCGAAGGTCGCGTACTCGGCGGCGGAGTCATCGCATGAGTGGTTCGGACGGTACGTTCTCGGCATCAGGTCACGGTCATTCCGTACTCTTCCCCGCCTTGATCCCAGTCATGATCCGTCTTGCGCCGCTCGTGCTCGCGCTGACGGTGCTCCCGGCAATCGCCAGCGGCCAGCAGGCAAAGCACCCACTCGGCATCGACGAGTACATCGGCCTCAAGACGGTCTCCGATCCGCAGCTATCACCGGACGGGCAGCTCGTGGCGTTTACGGAATCGACGGCATCGCTGGAGGACAACCGGAGCGCTTCGAAGGTCTGGCTGGTGCAGGTGGGCTCTGGTGATTCGTGGCAGGCGACCAGCGGGCCGGGGAGTGACCGTGCACCGCGCTGGTCCCCCGATGGCAAGACGCTCATGTTCATTTCGACGCGAGACCACGGTCAGCAGATCTGGCAGCTGCCGATCCGCGGTGGCGAGCCCACCCGCGTCACCGACTTCGCCAGCGGCATCTCCGATTTCGTCTGGTCCCCCGACGGCCGCAACATCTATTTCACGAGCGACATCAAGTACCCTGACTCGCTGGAAAGCGAGCGCCGGGCTGGCAAATATCCGACTGACGCGCGGATCTGGACCGACCTCTTCTACCGGCACTGGGACGAATGGCGGATCGGCCTGCGGCAGCATGTTTTCCGTCTGGTCATCAAGGACCGCACGATCAGCGACCTGCTTCCCATCGACCGGGACGTGCCGCCACTGGCCCTCGGTGGCCGGGATATCGCTCTTTCTCCAGTGGGAACGGAGATCGCGCTCGTTTTCAATCCGGACTCGAACGTCGCGACCAGCACGAACAACGACATCTTCGTGATGAGTCCCGACGGTTCGTCCCGCCAGGCTATCACCACGAATCCGGCCAACGACAATAGTCCGCTCTACTCCCCGGACGGGCGTTACATCGCGTACCTCGCGATGTCGGTGCCGGGTTTCGAATCCGACCGGCAGCAGCTCATGCTGTACGAGCGGGCCACCGGGCGCCGGATCCAGGTAACGCCGAGGTGGGAGCTGAGCATCTCGGCAATCGAGTGGCTGCCGGATTCTAAGGCGCTGATCGCGGAGGTCGAGGAGCGGGGCGCCCACTCCTTCTACCGCATCGAGATCAGCGGGAGCAAACCGGTACGGCTGCTCACCGGCGGATTGAATACCGACCTTCGGATCTCGCAGCGGGGCGACGCGATGGTCTTTCTGCACCAGACCGCGACGCAGCCGGCCGAGGTCTATATCGCGGGCACCGACGGCAAGGGCGCGCGCGCGCTCACCCGGGTGAACGACGAAGCGATGGCCAGCATCGACGTTTCGCCCGCCGAGTCGTTCGGTTTCACCGGCGCCCTGGGCGACTCGGTCTTCGGATATCTGATCAAGCCGCCACACTTCGATGCGTCGAAGAAGTATCCGCTCATCTACCTGATCCACGGCGGACCTCAGGGCTCGTGGCTCGATCAATGGCATACCCGCTGGAATTATGCGCTCTTCGCCTCACGCGGGTACGTCGTCGCCGCGGTAAATTTTCACGGCTCGACCGGGTACGGACAGAATTTCACCAACAGCATCTCGCGTCACTGGGGTGACTATCCGTACGAGGACCTCATGAAGGGCCTCGATTACCTGACGGCCCTGCCCTACGTCGACAAGACTCGCGCGGGAGCGGCGGGCGCGTCATACGGCGGGTACATGATTTACTGGCTCGCGGGACACACCGACCGATTCCGCACGCTGGTCGCGCACGATGGGATCTACAACACGGTGAGCATGTCAGGCACCACCGAGGAGCTCTGGTTTCCCATCAACGAATTCGGCGGCTCCCAGCTTTCTCCCGCTGGGCGAGCGACGATGGAGAAGTGGTCTCCCGCGAATTTCATCGCGAACTGGTCCACGCCGATGCTCGTGGTCCATAGCCAGAACGACTTTCGAGTAGATATGTCCGAGGGAATCCAGGCGTTCACCGCGCTCAAGCTGCGCGGTGTACCGGCCAAGTTCCTCTACTTTCCGGATGAAGATCATTTCGTCGCGCGGCCACGAAACCGGCGACTCTGGTGGGGAACGGTGCTCGATTGGATGGACGAATATCTGCGCCCGACCGCTCCCCCTCACGAGGAAGTGGTCCGGAAGCCCTCGACGAGCGGGCAGTGATCGGCGTGCGTCACGGCTTCGCGCTCCGCAAAATGATGGCATTCACCCTGAGCGTGGCGCCAGTGAGGCGCACAAGATGCAGCTGATTTCCGACATGGCGCGGTCCGCCGGCATTACGCCCGCACAGGCAGAGAGCGCCGCGGGAACTCTGCTCGCCGCCGTCGAGATGTCGACGCCCCGGGAGATGTACGCGGCCATCGAGCGGGTCGTACCTGGTGCCCGTGAGCTGGCGCTCAAGACCGCCCCACCACTCGGCGGCCGCACCGGAGAGATGCGGGCCTATGTCGCGGAGCTCAAGAGCGATGCCGGCGGCGCACGAGTCGCGGCTCAGCTGACGCTTCAGGGTCTCACGCCGGCGCAGGTCAGCTCGGTCGTGGAGACGCTCGTGCGATTTCTGCAGGACAGACAGGGAATCAAGCCCGTCGAGCGATTGATGACTGAACTCCCCGGGCTCAAGCGACTGCTCGCGGGGGCCTAGAGGCATGCGCTCGCTCTTCATTCGGTGGTTGATCAACACGCTGGCCCTCTACCTGGCTACCTCCTGGCTGCCAGGCCTGCACTACGACAAGGGCCCCCTCGGCCTGCTGGTCGTCGCAGCGATCTTCGGCGTAGTGAACAGCACCGTGCGACCGCTGCTTACAGTGCTCACCTGTCCACTTGTCCTGCTCACGCTCGGCCTCTTCACGCTTGTGATCAACGCGCTGATGCTGATCTTCACCGGCTGGCTCTCAGGACGGTTCGACCTCGGCTTCCGCGTCGATGGTTTCTGGCCCGCCTTCTGGGGCGGTCTGCTGATCGGCATCGTGAGCGTCGTCCTGACCCTGGCCGTCGGCGAGCGGGAGGTGCGTGTCGTCAGGGTGGACCGCGGACAGCATGATTAGGCATCGAGCGGAATCCGGGCATTCGCGTCCGGAAGCTGTCTCGTTACGCAACCGTGACGGGAAGTTCGCACACGGCTCCTTCCAGCTCGTACATTGAAGACGTGACCGACCTCGACATCGCATCGGCCTCCGAGCCGACCCAAGCCCCTCCCGATCTCCGGCACCCCTCGCTCTACAACAATCGTGAGCTCTCCTGGCTCGAGTTCAATCGCCGGGTGCTCCACGAGGCGCTCGATCCACGCACGCCGCTGCTCGAGCGACTCAAGTTTCTGGGGATCTTCAGCTCGAATCTCGACGAATTCTTTCAGATCCGGGTCGCGGGGCTCAAGGAGCAGATCGCAGCCGGTTACAGCGAGCGTACTCCCGACGGCATGACGCCCGAGGACCAGTGCCGGGCGATCGCCGTCATTGTTCGTGAGATGGTGGGTGAGGCCAGCCAGTGTCTCATGCGGGAGCTGATTCCGGCGCTTTCCGAGCATGGCTTTTTCATTCTCAACCTCACCGACGTGACGGAGACAGAGCGTGCGTATCTGGACCGCTACTTCCAGGCGAATGTCTTTCCCGTCCTTACGCCGCTCGCGGTCGATCCGGCTCACCCTTTCCCCTACATCTCCAACCTGAGCCTCTCACTGGCCGTGGTGCTGCGTGGCGCCGATGGCGAAGAACGCCTGGCGCGGGTGAAGGTGCCAAAGATTTTGCCGCGGTGGGTGCCGCTCGAGACGCCGAATCGGTTTGTGCCGCTGGAACAGATCATCGGCGCGAATATCGAGGCGCTCTTTCCCGGTGTCGAGATCCTCGGTCACTACACGTTCCGCATTACCCGCAACACCGACTTCGAGGTCGATCACGACGAGGCCGAAGATCTTCTCAGCGCAATCCAGGAAGAGGTCCGTAACCGCCGGTGGGGGGCGGTCACCCGGATCGAAGTGTCTCCCGAAACACCCGTGAGCATACGTGAAGTTCTGCTCGCCGAGTTCAGCGCCGAAGCGGAATCAGCGATCCAGGTCCTCGGACCGCAGGACCTGTACGAGGTGGCCGGGCTGCTCGATACGGCGGACCTGCTTGCGCTCGGCGGCACGGATCTGCTGGCATTGCGCGATCCCGTCTTTCATCCCGGCACCCCGGCCCGCCTCGCTGCCGGCCGCAACATGTTCGACGTGATCCGGGAAGGCGACGTGCTGGTGCATCACCCGTACGACAGCTTCGCCACGTCGGTGGAGCGGTTCATCCAGACGGCGGTCGATGACCCCGACGTGGTCGCCATCAAGCTCACGCTCTACCGCACCGGCGGCGACTCGAGTATCGCCAAGCTGCTGGCGCAGGCCGCCGAGCGGGGCAAGCAGGTGGCGGTGCTGATCGAGTTGCAGGCGCGCTTCGACGAAGAGAACAATATCAGCTGGGCGAAGCGGCTCGAGGATATCGGCGTCCACGTGAGCTACGGCGTAGCCGGGCTCAAGACGCACACGAAGGTCATGCTCGTGGTCCGGCGGGAAAAGGAGGGGATGCGGCGCTACGTCCACCTCGGGACTGGCAACTACCATCCCAAGACCGCGCGGCTCTACACCGACTTCGGGCTCTTCAGCACCAATGCCGAACTTGGCGCCGACCTGACCGACCTGTTCAACGTACTCACCGGCTTCGCGGCGCCCGCGGCATACCGGAAACTCATCGTCGCGCCCCGCGGCATGCGGGAGCGATTCCTCGCCATGATTCAACGCGAGACCGCGCACGCGCAGGCGGGCAACCCCGCGCGCATCATCGCCAAGATGAACGCGCTGGTCGACCAGGAAATCATCTTCGCGCTCTATGAAGCCTCGCAGGCGGGTGTGACGGTCGATCTCATCATCCGGGGCATCTGCTGCCTTCGTCCTGGACTCCCCGGCATCAGCGAGCGGGTTCGCGTGATCAGCATCATCGGCCGGTTCCTCGAGCATTCCCGCGCGTTCTATTTCCTGAATGGCGGCGCCGAGGAAGTGTATATCGGCTCCGCCGACTGGATGCCTCGGAATCTCGATCGACGCATCGAGGCCGTCGCACCGATCGAAGATCCGCTGCACCGCGCGTCCATCCGGGAGCTGCTCGAGCTGATGTGGCGTGACAACCGCCAAGCCTGGGAACTCCAGGCCGATGGGTCATACCTGCAGCGTAGCCCGCAGGGCGAAGAACCGGAGATGGGGACCCACCGGCTTCTTATCGAGAGCAGCCGTGAGATGGTGCGGCTTCCGACGGCAGAGTACAGCACGGTCCGGTGAAGAGACTCGTCGCCACAACTGCGGGAAATGCAAATCGCCCCTCGAGTCCGCCGGAATCGGCCGTGACGCGAGGGGCGATGACTTTTTAGTCCGGCAGGCGGTCAGTACTTGAGGCCTACCGAATCCGCGAACTGCTTGAACAGCGCTTCCTGGTCGGCGTCCAGCTTCTCGGGGATCTCCACCTGGACTTCGACGAGCTGGTCTCCCTTGCGGCCGCCTTTCTCGAGACCCAGGCCCTTCACCCTGAACTTTCGTCCGGGTTGAGTGCCAGCCGGAATCTTGAGCACGACCTTCTTGCCATCCAGCGTGCGCACGCGGAGCCGGGTGCCGAGTGCCGCCTGAGCCATGTTGATCGGAACCTCACAGACCAGGTCCAGCCCGTCCCGGTGGAAGAAGCGATCGGGTTGCACTTGGAACGTCACCACGATGTCTCCCGCCGGCTGCCCATTTCCTCCCGCCTCACCCTGCCCCTTGAGCCGCACCTTTGCGCCGGACTCCGTGCCGGGCGGCACCGTGAGCATGATCGTCCGCTCGGTGCGAATTTCGCCGGCCCCGCCGCAGTTGGGACATGGCGTGGACGGAATCTTCCCGCGACCGCGACAGCGCGGACAAGGCCGGCTGACGGCGAATCCACCCTGCCCGAAGGTCACGGTCCCCCGCCCGTTGCACTCGGGGCACGTGGAAATCTTGGCCCCAGGCGCGCCACCGGTGCCGTGACAGACGGGACAGTGCTCGGTGACGGGAAGCGTGACCGGAACCTTGCCACCGAGTGCCGCGACACGGAACGGAATCTCAACGACGGCTTCGAGAGTGTCGCCGCGGGTTTCTTCGCGGCGGCCGCGGCCGAAGATCGAGGAAAAGATGTCGCCGAGACCACCGAGGTCGCCAAAATCGACGGGCTCCCCGGCGCCAGTCGTGGGGCCGCTGCCGGAACGACCGCCGCCGCCCGGGCGGCGCGCGGCCGCAGCAGGATCAAAGGCGCCGTACCGGCGCATCTGATCGTAGTGGGCGCGCTTATCGGCATCCGAGAGGACGCTGTGCGCCTCGGAAATTTCCTTGAACCGATCGGTCGCGGAGGGATTGTCAGGGTTCGCATCGGGATGATACTGCTTCGCCAGTCGCCGATACGCCTTCTTGATCTCCTCGGGCGATGCGCTATCCGGCACCCCAAGCACCTGATAGAAATCCTTGGCCACGTTATGCCTGACCCTGCTCGGAGAAGACCTGCACGCGCGCGGGACGGATCAGCATACCCTTGAAACGATAGCCGGGCTGGAACGTCGCACTGACCGTATGGTCCTGTGACGCGTCCGCTGGAGGCACGACGGAGACGGCCTCGTGCAGACTCGGATCAAAGACACTTCCAGCCGGATCGATGCGTTCAAGGCCGGCGCCTTCGAGCTCCTTCCGCAGCTTGCGATCAATGAGCACGAGGGCCTGCCGCACGACGTCTCCATCCTCAGGCTTGCCACCGTCGAGCAGCCGGTCGAGGTCGTCGAGCACATCGAGCAGTTTGGTCGCGAGGGCGGCCTGAGAACGATCCCCCAGCTCCGCGCGCTCGCGAGCATTCCGCTTCCGGAAGTTGTCGAACTCGGCGGCGAGCCGAAGCATCTTGTCCTTGGACTCCGCCAGTTCGTCTTCGAGGCGTTGTACGGCACCTTCGGCTGGCTCCATCGGTAGTCCGGCACCCGCTGTCATCATATTCTCCGTCATTGGCGCCGACTCGGCACCTTCCTGGATCGAATCCGATGGGGCGGAGGGCTCCGCCACCGGCGAGGATTCTTCAGTAACTTTTGATTTGTCAGCCACTTGGAGTTCTGCTCCCCTGATGTCGAACAGCACAATAATAGCAACGGACGTGCCCGGAAAAGAAGGACATTCTGGCAGGGCGGAGTCGACCGCGATTCATCCGACCGGCTCGCGCTCCAGGTTCAGGCTCCGGCCGAAATCAACGCCTTCCGGAGGTTGAAGAGGGCCATCTGCGCGGCTCGTGCCCGGATGTCCTCGCGGTTGCCCGGAACGAGAAAGCGTGCGGCCGAAGTGACTCCCTTCACCGAGACCGCGAACCAGACCAGCCCCACCGGCTTTTCTTCCGTTCCGCCTCCCGGGCCAGCGATGCCGGTCACCGCCACTGACGCTTCGACGCCGAGCAGTGCGGCCGCTCCTTCGGCCATCGCACGAGCCACCGCCTCGCTGACGGCACCGTGCTGAGCCAGCAATGAGGAGGGTACGCCGAGCTGTTCCCGCTTGACCGCATCATCGTAGGCGATGATTCCACCCACAAACACGTCGGAGCTCCCGGGAATCGCCGTGAGGCGTCCGCCCACCAGGCCGCCGGTGCACGACTCTGCGGTGGCGATGCGTACCCTCGCCGCGCGCGCCGCATCGAGCACCAGGCGGGCGAGATCGTCGTCATCTTCGCCGAACACGAACTCGCCGGCGCGCTGGCGTAGAACGACAGCGATCTCAAGGAGACGCCGATCTGCTTCAGCCGCCGGCAGGTTCCAGGAGGTCACTCGAAGGTCGACGCCGTGCGTGCCCGGCAGATACGCCAACGACAGCGGTTTGAGCTCCTCCTCGATGGGACCGATACGCTCGGCAAGACTCGACTCGGCAATCCCCGCCGTGCGGATAGTCCGCGACCGAATGATGGTACCATCCGCGCGAGCGCTGAGCCTCGGCACGACCTCATGCTCGAGCAGCATCCGCATCTCGGTGGGCACGCCGGGAAGCATGATCGCTATTCCGGGATCACCCTCCAGCCATAGCCCTGGCGCCGTTCCCCACCGGTTCGGCAGCACGGTGCCGCCTCGCGGCACCTCGGCCTGGCTCCGATTCGCAGCAGACGGCACCCGGCCGATACGGGTGAACCGCGCGACGATCGACTCCCAGATTTCCTGCTGAAAATCGAGCGGCATGCCGAAAAACTCCGCCACGACCCGCTTGGTGATATCGTCCGCAGTGGGGCCGAGGCCACCGGTCGTCAGCACCATGCCGGTACGAGCAAGCGCCCCAGAGACCGCATCGCGGATCGCATCGGGATCATCTGATACAGACGTCCGGCGCGTGATCCGAACGCCAATGTTCGCGAGCGCGCGCCCGATCTCGGCGCCGTTGGTGTCGAGCGTGAAGCCGAGGAGCAACTCGGTGCCAATGGTGATCAGTTCGAGGGAGGATGACATGCTGAGTCGCGGTGGACTTTGAAGATGGGTGGAGTCCTTTGGCGAAGGTCACCGTGCTATGGACAGATCTCCTTGCTGTACACGATGAATCCATCGTGCTTCGCGACCTTGTCGTACAACGCGCGACCCGTGGCATTGGTTTCCTGGGTCTGCCAGTAGACGCGGGTGAGGCCGGCGGCGCCTGCGCGATCATACACGGCTTCGATCAGCGCTCGCCCGATGCCCCGTCCGCGCGCTGCTGGCGCCGTGAACAGGTCCTGGAGATAGCAGACCAGGTCCAGACGCGTGGTGCTCCGATGGAAGAGATAGTGCGTGAGTCCGAGCACCACGCCATCGACTTCAGCCACGAGCGCGAATACGGGCTCCGCGGTGTCGAAGAAGCGTCGCCACGTCGCCTGGGTGATCTCGGTGGGGAGCGCAGTCTCACCTTGCCGGCCATAAAACGCGTTGTAGCCGGCCCAGAGCGGAATCCACGCCGGATAGTCACGCTGCTCGATGGGGCGGACCAGCATTGGACCAGACATATCTGCTCGGCAAGTGGAATCTGGAAGTGTTGGGGAGAGGGAGGCAGATGCAGTGTACGAGATCCGGCTCTGCCGGAACGAGCCCAGCCGAATGGCGATTCCAGCCGCTACTCAGCGGTCCCGCTTTCAGCTTACCGCTCACCGCTTACGGCTCTATTCCCGGCCCCTTCCCCGTGATCAGTCCCCGATACCTGTACATATAGACCGCGAACGAATAAACCGTCAGCACCGTGGCCATCGCGAGCGTGAGCGCGACGACGCTGCCATGGAATTCATTCCACCAGTAGGCGTAGCGGTTATGCTCCCAACCCATCGGCTTCCGCGCGTCGCGAAAGGCGAACCAGAAGAACGTGGCGCCGATGTAGACGTTCTGGATGACAGTCTTGAGCTTGCCGGCGCCCGCTGCGGGAATCACGATGCCCTTCCCTTTTGCCCACCAGCGAAAGCCGGTCATCGCGAGCTCGCGGCCGATCAGCAGCAGACAGACCCAGAGCGGGATGCTGCCCCAGAGCGGGATCTGGTAGAGATCATGACGGGTGCGGCTGATCCAGTAGATCGGGACGAGCGTCGCGAAGAGGAGCAGCTTGTCCGCGACCGGATCGAGAATGATTCCGAGGTCCGTGACCTGGTTGTGTCGCCGAGCGAGGTAGCCATCGTAGGCGTCGGTGATGGCCGCAAAGAGGAAAATCGCGAAGCAGACCAGCTTCGGCCAGTAGCCATCGATGAATGGCAACAGCGCGATGACCGGGGTGAGGCAGATCCGAACGATCGTAAGAATGTTCGGCAGGGTCCACATGGGGTTACGACCCGAGCGTCTTCAGCACCAGCTTGCTCACGGCCTTGAGGGTGTCAAACACACCATCCCCGTTCATCGCGACGGCCTCGAAGTACTGCGCGCGCTCGATCCACTGCCCATCGATCTGCTCGACGAGCGGTTCGCCTTCGTGATACGGATCAGGAACGTTGCGCTGTTTGGCGGGATCCTCGACCGGCCAGCCCGGATTGAGCGCCGCCTGGAGCTCCCGGAGCGGTGCCGCGTTCGGCAGGTCCCGCTTGTTGTACTGGATGACGAACGGAATGCTCGTCAGGTTGTAGCCGTGCTGCGCCATGTTGTCGTACAGGTTCTGCATGGCTTCGATGTTGGCTTCCATGCGTTCGATCTGGCTGTCCGCCACGAAGACGACGCCGTCGACGCCCTTGAGAATCAGTTTGCGGCTGGCGTTGTAGTAGACCTGGCCCGGTACCGTGTACAAGTGAAACCGCGTCTTGAACCCGCGAATGGTCCCGAGGTCGACGGGCAGGAAGTCGAAGAAGAGTGTCCGCTCGGTTTCCGTGGCGAGCGAAATCAGCTTGCCGCGCGCGCCGGGCGAGACTTTGTTGAAGACGAATTCGAGGTTAGTCGTCTTCCCGCCGAGACCGGGCCCGTAATACACGAGCTTGCAGTTGATCTCGCGCGAGGCGTAGTTGATCATCGACATGCGTCGCTACCCCTCTCACTCGCCGAAGAGCTTGTCGATCTCATCTTCCGCCTCACCCAGAAATCCGGTTTCGACCTGCGGCTGATCCATCCCGACGCGATTGAACATTTCCTGGAATACGCGGTTGAGCTCCCCGACGGTAGGTTTCACCCGGAGCTTCACCAGGCCTACCGTGGTTCGATTGTCGAACAGCACGACGAGGATGACCCGCCGGGCGATGTCCGCCAGGTACATCGATTCCTTCTCGCCCTGATGAAACAGCGAGCCGAACTCCGGCTCGCCGATCATCTTGGCGAGCTGGTCGTTGGCGCTGAAATCCGCAGCGGTGAGCGACGCGAATGCGGTCGGATCGAAGGTCGGCTCCTCGCCGACGATCGCGACCATCTGCCCGGTCCGGTCCACGATCAGACCGGTCCGCGCGTTCGACTCCCGGAGAAAATCGCTGAGAATGCCCTGAATACGATTGGAATCTTCTTCTCGGAAGGACCAGCTGGACGCACCGGACATCAGTTCCTCTCGGATCAGCCGTCTGATCAGCCGAGTGTCGCTTCCATCCGCTGGACGATCGCTTCTGCGCGCCGGCGGAGCATGGGCTGCGATTCCCATCGCAGGTAATCCCGGAGCAATCGAACAGTCTCCACTCCGTGCTGCCCCGCCAGATAACCCAGCGCCGCCAGCCGGCGAAGAGGACGGGGGCTGAACAGATCCCGCCGGTGCCGTTCGAGTGTACGCTGAGCCAGCAGCCACCCGGCGGCAAGGCCAGCCGCCGCCCCTCCGACGAAAAACATGGTGCGAGCACTGTTGAGACGCCCACCCATCAGCGCAGCTCCTGACGCGCAATCAACGCATGCGCCAGCGTCACGCCGTCCACGTATTCGATGTCTCCGCCGACCGGGAGCCCGCGAGCGAGGCGCGTCACCCGCACCGAACGCGCCTGCAGCAGCTGCTGGATATATGTGGCGGTGACCTCGCCCTCCATCGAAGGGTTCGTCGCGAGAATCACTTCCCGTACCGACCCGGAATCGACGCGCTTGAGCAGCAACTCGATTCGCAGTGACTCGGGTCCCACACCTTCGAGCGGCGAGAGCCGGCCACCGAGCACGTGATAGCGTCCGCGGAACTCTGTGCAACGCTCGACGACGGTCACGCCCGACGGCTCTTCTACGACACAGATCAGTGAAGGGTCCCGGCGGGGATCCGCACAGTACTCGCAGAGCTCAGCCTCGGCGAGATTGCCGCACTCCGCACAGGCCCGCACCTGCTCGCCGACCTTCAGCAGGATCTCGGCGAGGCGCGATACCCGTTCGCGCGGCTGCTGCAACAGATGGTACGTGAGACGCTGCGCCGATTTCCGGCCAAGACCCGGCAGCTTCGAGAGCTCCGTGATCAGGTCTTCGATGGCGCTCACGGATCAGAGCGAAAGCGGAAGCGGCTGTTGGGCTTTCCGCATCTCCGACTGGAGGAGCTCGGCGGCACGCCGCTGGGCCTCCGCGATCGCGGACAGAACGAGGTCGCCGAGCAACTCGGCGTCGCGTCCCTCGAACGCCATCGGGTCGATATGAAGGGAGCGGACAGTCCCGCGGCCATCAACGGTAACCCGGACCAGACCGGCTCCGGACTGCGCGTCGACGGAGCGGCCCGCCAGCTCGATCTGCAGATCCTGAAGCCGACCCTGCATCTGCTGACTGAGCTGGAGCAACTGCTGAATATCTGCCATAGTATTTTCGCTAAGTGACTGCAAAGTCTGAGGAAAGTAGGGGTGCCGGAGCGGCATCGCAAGCGATCCGAGGCGGCTATTCCAGCACTTCCAGGTCGAGCTCACCGGCCGCCGTCTCGAGCGCCGGATCTTTGGCACTCATGGCCCGGAGGCGTTCGTTCCGCACATCCGTATCCGAGAGCCGGCGGGGCCGTTCGACGGGCTTGGCCGGGCCGCCGGTCGCAGGCGGCGCAATACGGACCTGTACCCGGGTTCCCACCCGCCGCTCCAGCAGGGATTCCAGCGCCTTCTTCTGCCGTTCGAGCGCTTCGGCGTGCATGGGATTGTCGTCCGGCAGCGCCAGCGTGACCCTGGGCGGTGCGACTTCCACCGGCCTCGTGACGGTCATGGCCTCACCAAGAAACCGGCTCTGCGACCTCGCCTCGATTACCAGATCGTCCCACGCGCCGAGCAATCCGCCCAGGGTGAAGGGCACTGTTTCCAGCGAGGGAGCAGGCGCCGGTTGAGCTGAGGCGGGTGCTTCGGGCTCCGGCACTCCATCCGGGGGCCGCGGAGCTGGCGGGCGGGCGGCGGGCCGTTGCTCGGTGACTGGGGCTGCCGGCCGGGCCTTGGTGCTCGGCACCGGAGCAGGACCGCGTGACGATGGCGCGCGATCACTCGGCACCGCGGGCGCCCCACCCAAGGCCGCCTCGAGACTCACGATCCGATCCATCAGCGTCCACCTGAGCAGCAGCGTCTCCACGACCAGTCGGGGATCCCCGCTCCGCCGGACGCCGCCCTCGCTCTCGGCGACCAGCCGGAGCATCCGGAGTGCGTCACCCGTGGCCAGGCGGTCCTGCGCCGCGACCAGCGCCTGCCGCATCCCCTCGGTAAGCCCCTCCGGCTCGGCACCGACCTGGAGCATGAGCAGCGCCCGCAACATTTCGGAGGCGCCGCCGATGAATTCCACGAGATCTCCGCCCGCGTCCATGATCCGGTCTACGAGCGAGAAGACACCTGCGGGACGACGCTCGATGATGATCTCCAGCAGCTCCGCGTAGAGCTCGTCGCCGATCAAGCCAAGAACCTGACGGACCCGTTCGGCGGTGATGGCGCCTTCGCCGAAGCTGAGACACTGATCGAGCACCGAGAGCGCGTCCCGCATGCCGCCGTCGGCATGACGTGCGATCAGGGTCAGCGCGTCTTCGTCGGCGGAGATCTTCTCCAGCTCGAGCACCTGGCGCAGACGATCGCGAATCGCGCCGGCGCCGATCCGACGGAAGTCAAATCGCTGCAGCCGGGACATGACGGGAGCGGCGGCGTTGGCGATTTTCTGCGGCTCGGTCGTGGCGAATACGAACACCACGCCCGGCGGCGGCTCCTCGAGAATCTTGAGCAGCGCGTTCCATGCTTCACGGGTGAGCATGTGCGCCTCGTCCACGATGTACACCTTGTGATGTCCCTCCTGGGACGCGGCGTACATAGCGCGCTCGCGAAGTTCCCGGGCATCATCGACCCCGCGATTGCTGGCGGCGTCGATCTCGACGACATCGATGTTCGCGGAGCCATTCCAGATGCGCAGGCAGTTGGTGCATTCGCCGCATGGCTCTCCCGGCGGATCGGTGTGGCCCTTGTTCTCGCAGTTGAGCGCCATCGCGAGGATTCGAGCCGCGGTCGTCTTACCGACGCCTCGGGGTCCGGTGAGCAGGTATCCGTGTCCGACCCGGTCCTTGAGGACGGCACCACGAAGTACGGCGGCGACGTGATCCTGGACCAGCAGGTCAGTGAAGCGTTTCGGGCGATAGCGGCGAGCGAGCGCGATGGGCATCCAGGGAAGATAGCGGCTTGGAGAGGAGGGGGAACGGGAACGGGGAACGGGATTGGCCAGGGTCGTGCACCGGTACTGTCATTGCGAGGAAGGCGGCGGAGCGGCCGACGTGGCAATCTCACAGTCCAAGAGTCTTGGCATCTTCAACCGATGCCACAACAAAT
>JBDUEA010000057.1:0-17317 GCA_040002695.1 Gemmatimonadota bacterium
CATGGCCTCCCGGTAGACCGCCTCCAGAAAGCCATGTCCAAGCAGCCGGTGTACCTCGATGGCGGCACCGATGATGGCATAGGTCTGGGGGTCGCGAGGGTCGGAGACGGCCATACCGCAAGTTGATGGCGCCCTGCCCTCGAACCGTCATCTAAACCGCGCCGACACCATCGCAATACTCCGGTTGCACCCGCGGATACTCAATCTCACTCCTGCCCTGCTGGATCTGCCCGCCTGCCGCATTTTCGTTATCTGCGCCGTTCGCGGACAATGAACTTGCAACCGCCTGACCCGTCTCGTCGGAAGCCAGATATCCTTGCCCTTGAGTTCACTGCCAGTAGTATTAGGAAAGCTCCTTCCGATCCGTCGTTCGCGTCGTCTCTCTCCTCATTCAGGCATAGCCTGCCCAGGTCTTCAGTGACCATCGATCCAACCCGCGCTGCCGAGCGGCGGCTTCGGGCCGCAGTCGAGTCGTCCCCGAGCGGATTGCTCATGACCGACGCACAGGGACGGATCGTGCTCGTGAACCGGGAAATCGAACGCCTCTTCGGCTACTCCCGTGAGGAGATCCTCGGCAAATCGGTGGATGTCCTCGTCCCCGAGCGTTTCCGGGGCGCCCATCCGGCTTTTCGCGCCGGATACGTCAACGCTCCGGAAGTCCGCGCGATGGGCACGGGCCGCGACCTGTTCGGACTGCGGAAGGACGGGACCGAAGTTCCGGTCGAGATCGGCCTGACGCCGGTGGGCACCGAGGAAGGACTGTTCATCCTCAGCTCGATCGTCGATATCAGTTCCCGGAAACGCGCCGAGGCGCGATTCAAGGTCGCGGTGGAATCATCGCCGAACGGAATGGTCATGATCGACGGCACCGGCCTCATCGTGCTGGTGAACCGTGAAGTGGAACGGATGTTCGGCTATCCGCGCGACGAGCTCCTCGGCCAGACTATCGAGCTGCTGGTGCCATCACGATTCCGGGAAAAGCATCCCGCCTACCGCACCAGCTATTTCGACGATCCGCGCGCCAGGCTGATGGGCGCCGGGCGCGAGCTCTTCGGGGTCCGGAAGGACGGCTCCGAAATTCCGGTCGAGATCGGACTCAATCCCATCGAAACAGAAGAAGGAATCTTCGTGCTGGGTTCGATCGTGGACATCAGCGCGAGAAAACAGGCGGAGGGTCAGCACCGTCTGCTGGAAGAACAACTCCGCCAGGCGCAGAAGATGGAAGCCGTGGGGACACTGGCCGGCGGAATCGCGCACGATTTCAACAACATTCTCGGCGCCATCTTCGGCTACGCCGAATTGATCCGCGACAATACGGAGGACGAACAGGCGAGAACGGACAGCCGGGAACTGCTCAAGGCTGCGTATCGTGGCAAACAGCTCGTGGAGCGAATCCTCACCTTCAGCCGGCGGCAGGAAATCGTCCGGCGCCCACTGGCACTGGACAATGTTCTGACCGAGGCCATCAAGCTCCTCCGCGCGACTCTCCCTGCCGCCATCGAAATCAAGTTCCAGCCGCATGGGGAAGTGCCAAAGGTGCTCGCCGACTCGACCTGCGTGCACCATGTGCTCATGAACCTGTGCGCCAACTCGGCGTACGCGATGCCGGCCGGAGGAACGCTGGTGATCAGCGTGGACCCGTTCTATATCCGGGACAGTATTGCGCGGGCGCGCCCCGATCTGCACGAGGGCACGTACGCCGTCCTCAGCGTGACCGATACCGGAACGGGAATGGACGCAGGGACGCAAGCTCGCGTATTCGAGCCGTTCTTCACCACGAAAGCCATCGGTCAGGGCACCGGGCTTGGTCTCGCAATGGTGCATGGAATCATGCAGACGCACGACGGTGCGGTCGAACTCGAGAGCGACCTGGGCAAGGGCACCACGGTGCGATGTCTCTTTCCCGCGATCAGCACGGAGGCCGAGATCGAGATAGCCACCGATCCGGAGTACCCGCGCGGCCACGGTGAGCACATTCTGGTCGTGGACGACGAGCCATCACTCGTCCACGTCAGCGAACGCCGACTCACGGCACTCGGCTACAAAGTGACGACGGAGACCAACAGCGTTCAGGCGCTGGCGCGGTTTCAAGAAGACCCCTCACAATTCGACCTGGTGCTGGCCGACTATTCCATGCCGCAACTTTCCGGAATCGAGCTGGCCCGGGCGGTGGTGGCACTCCGGCCGGACATTCCCATCGCGATGCTCACTGGTTTCACCGACGGGCTTTCGGCCGGAGAGGCGGAAGCCGTCGGGGTACGCCAGCTGCTCAAGAAACCGGTTACCTCGCGCGATCTGGCCTGCGCAATGAAGGATCTGCTGGAGCGGCATTAGCCGCCCGCGCTCTGGCCAGGATTACTCGTGCAGTGCCCGGTGCACGAATGACACCGCGATCGAACCCTCGCCCACCGCCGATGCTACGCGCTTGGTGCTACCCGACCGAACATCTCCCACCGCGAAAACGCCCGGCCGGCTCGTCTCCAACAGGTGCGGTGCCCGCGCCAGCGGCCACTCGGCCGCTGCGAGTTCGTCCTTCGAAATATCTGATCCGGTCTTGATGAATCCCTTGGCATCGAGTGCCACGCAGCCGGCGAGCCACCGGGTACCGGGCACCGCGCCCGTCATGACGAAGACATGCTGGACGGCCCGATGCTCTTCCACATCGGTCTTGAGGTTCCGCCAGCGCACACTCTCCAGGTGCGAATTGCCCTCGAGCGCCGTGAGCTCGGTATTGCAGAGCAGCTCGATCTGCGGGTTCTCCTCGATGCGGCGCACGAGATAGCGCGACATGCTCTCGGCGAGACCATTGGAGCGGATGAGCATGTAGACCCGTTGGGCGATCGTCGCGAGATACACCGCGGCCTGTCCGGCGGAGTTGCCGCCACCGATGACCACGACCTCTTCTCCCCTGCAAAGCCTGGCTTCGATCTGTGTGGCCCCGTAATAGATGCCCGCCCCTTCGAACTGTTCCTGATTCTCCAGTTCGAGTTTGCGGTATTGTGCCCCGGAAGCGATGACCACGGTCCGAGCGCTGATACCGGTCCCGTCGTCAAGCTCAATCGCGTGCGGCTTCCGGCTGCAGGTGAGCCGGGTCGCCGGCCGGGCAATCATGAGACCGGCGCCGAATTTCTGCGACTGGGTGTAGGCCCTGTTCGCGAGCTCCTGGCCGGAGATCCCCATCGGAAACCCAAGATAGTTCTCGATCTTGGAGCTCGAGCCCGCCTGCCCACCAGGCGCGTTCGACTCCAGCATGAGGACGTCGAGACCCTCCGACGCGGCGAACACCGCCGCCGCGAGCCCTGCGGGACCCGCGCCAACGATGACGAGATCCCGCACCTGCGCCGGATCGATGGAATCGTTGAGGCCGAGGCATGCCGCGATCTGCTGGTTGGTCGGCGCGCGGAGCAGGTTCTCACCCCGACAGATGACGACGGGCACATCCTCGATCCCAACGTGGAAGCGGTCGAGCATCTCCTGCGCGCCTGTATCCCGATCGAGGTCCATGAACACGTACGGATGACCGTTCCGCGACAGAAATTCCTGGATACGAAGCGTGCCGGGAGAATGGGTGGATCCGATGAGCACGACATCGCCGCCGGTGCGCTCGATGATTTGCACCCGCCGGATGATGAATGAGCGCATCAGGATGTCGCTGAGCTCCGAGTCTGCTTGCACCATCTCGAGGACCTGCTCCCGAGATACCTCGATGATTTCCCCGGCTTCCGCCATGTGCATGCGGACGAAGCCGCGCCGGCCCGAAAGCATGTTGAGCTCTCCCGTGAACTGCCTCGGCTCCAGCTCGACGAGCACACTCTCCGTGCCGTCCTGGACCTGCATC
The DNA here is from genome assembly GCA_040002695.1 of Gemmatimonadota bacterium. Lineage (GTDB taxonomy): Bacteria > Gemmatimonadota > Gemmatimonadetes > Gemmatimonadales > GWC2-71-9 > JBDUEA01. Next base: position 3,839 of record JBDUEA010000057.1, read on the forward strand.
ACCTCGAGACGCCCGGAAAGGAGTACGAAGAGTGGTGCGTTCGTCACGCCGGCATCGAGCAGTGTCTCACCGGCGGCCACCGTCCGTCGGCGGCCGTGGGCTTCGATTCGTCGAATCTGCGCGTCGGTCAGCTTGGGGAAGGGATCGCCCATACTCGCGCTTGGCGCGGGAGGAGCGGCCTGAGTTGCGTCGGTCATGGGTGCTGGCATCCTGGTGATGGTCCGATGGCTCGCCGTATCGACGATACTCACCAATTTACCCCGGCAAGGGAGACAGGGAACCGGGTCGGCGCAAAGAGGCCTGGGATTCCGCAACGGATGGCTGCGGCAGGACGCCAGAAAGCATCGCGCCCCGCCGAGCATTGCTGCTCGCGAGGCGACAACTGCTGGAACCATTGACTGAGGCGGGAGCTCTAGAGCCCGAGCGACGCGGCCCGTCCGCCGCGATAGGTATACCAGGTCTTGCTGTCGAAATCGTAGAGCTTGCAGCGCCGGAAAATCATCCAGGCGGTGCTCCACCGGAAACGATATTCGTGGAGATAATTCCCATATTCCCGCTGAAGATCCGCGTAGGCACGCTTGAGACGGTAAAAGGGAATCCGTGGCTCGACGTGATGCGGGACATGCACCATGATGTTGTGATTCAGCAACTCGCTCACCCGGGAGCACCGGACCACGATGCTGCAGTAGATCTGGCCGACCGTATTGCTCCATTCGGCGCGCTCGTCGAAGAAGGGCACGTCGGGATGGGTATGGTGCAGGAAAATGAAGAAGGCGATGAAGTAGTTGAACACCACGAACGGGACGATCACCGCGGCCAGGACGCCGACCACTCCCCCGCCCCACCGCCAGGCGGCAGCCGACGCACCGATCGCAAAGGCGAGCGTGATCACTTTGTCCACGGCGAAGCCGAGCCGGTCGCGGGAGCGCTCCTGCGGGCGGAACATCACCATGCCCGGCCACCAGACTCGAAGGAGGTAGTGCAGCGCGCAGCCGTAGGGCGTGCGCTCGATCCGATAGACCATGCGCTGATGCCAGCGAAGTGCCGCGTAGCCCGCGGGGGTAAGCGGACGCCAGATCCAGTCGACCGGCGTGAATGACGTGAACCCGTGGTGCACACGGTTGTGCCCGTAACACCAGAGCCGGTACATGTTGAGCGAGGGCAGCATCGACAGGGTGCCGAATATCTCGGCAGTCCATTTTCCCCGGAAGAGCGCGCCGTGCGCGGCGTCGTGACCCCACACGAATAGAAAGGCGACGGCGCATCCGGCGCCGATGCCGAACAGCAGCTTCGCCCACCAGCTGTCGCTCCCGAAAATCCCCCACATCGAGCCCGCGTAGAGCGCCGCATCAAAGGCGAGCCAGCCGAAGGTCTGCGGAGCCGAGCGTGCGAGGCAATCGCGCGAAAGTGCACGGCGGACGGTATTGAGCGGAATGTCCCGGATCTCGGCGGGTATGCCCGAGCCCGAGAATGCGCGGGACACGAACGGACCCGGGGATGCGGAGGGTGATGCGGTCATGATGCGGCCGATCCATTGGTGAACCGTGAAGACAGCGGCGACGACCGGCGCGCCCATGCGACCGTATCGGCGCGATCAATATAGGAAAGATGGCCGGAAAGAGTGGCACATCGAACTCTGAACGTTTCTTCAGGCCTTCTAGGGAGTGGGTTCATGGGGGGATGTCTAAACTATTCGAGCGGTAGAGTTCATGAAGCCCCGTGGCGATGCATGAAGGGAAGCATCGATTCGGGAAATAGCAGTCCGCTCCGTACCGCGATCGACAGCAGTCCCGTAATCAGCACGAGCAGCGCGATCCATCGGCGAGCGGCCAGACTTCGAAACGTGAGACGCCGGAACCCGAGCGCCGCGATCGATGTCGCTGGCGTGGTCCCCATTCCAAAGGCGATCATGGCGGCGGCCCCGCTCCAGGGATTGGCCAGTGCCACCGGCAGGCTGAGAGCCGAATAGACCAGGCCGCAGGGCAGAAAGCCGTTGACGAGCCCGAATGCGAGCTGGGCACCAGTCCCACGCCCTTCCGTGAGAAGGCCCCCGGCCCTGCTGAACCCCGGGAGCTTGAGGCGGGGCTCACCGACCAGACCGGCCAGCGCCGCAGCGAACCAGACGAGAAAGACGGCTCCAACGGCGGACGGGAGCCACGCGGGACCCGGCAGCGCGTGACCGACCGCGCCGGCGATCGCGCCAAGGATCGAGTAGCCGACGAGCCGTCCGATGTGCCACGCGCCGAGACCAGCGGGATGCCGCGCGCAGGCGGAGGCGAACGAGCCGCACATGAGAACACAATGAGGGCTTCCCGCGAGGCCCGCCAGGAACGCGCCGAGCAGGATCGCGATTGTCATCGAGTGACCGAAGCCATGTCAGGGGGATGAAGCGGTGAATTCTAACGTGGCGGACAGACCGGGCGAAGCTGCCTACGACGAACAGATCGTGAAGCTCTTCTTCGCCGCCACGGTGACGTGGGCGGTCGTGGGAATGCTCGTCGGCGTGATCATCGCGCTGCAGCTGGCCTGGTGGCCGGCCAATCTCAACTCGCAATACACCTCGTTCGGACGGCTGCGGCCGCTCCACACCAATGCCGTCATCTTCGCCTTTGCGGGGAACGTGGTCTTCACGGCCATCTACTACTCGCTGCAGCGGCTGCTCAAGACCCGGATGTTCAACGACACGCTGTCCCGCATCCACTTCTGGGGCTGGCAGCTGATCATCGTCTCGGCGGCGATTACGCTCCCGCTCGGACTCACGCAGGGCAAGGAGTACGCGGAGCTGATCTGGCCGATCGACGTGGCGATCACGATCATCTGGGTCGTCTTCGCGGTGAATTTTTTCGGCACCATCGCGATCCGCAAGGTCAAGCACCTGTACGTGGCGATCTGGTTCTACATGTCGTTCGTCATCACGATCGCCGTGCTGCATATCGTGAACAGCCTCGCGGTGCCCGCGACCTGGACCCGTTCCTATCCCGTGTACGCCGGCATGACCGACGCACTCGTGCAATGGTGGTACGGTCACAACGCCGTCGGTTTCTTCCTCACGACGCCGTTTCTCGGGCTGATGTACTACTTCCTTCCTCGCGCCGCGGAACGCCCGGTCTACAGTTACCGGCTCTCGGTGATCCATTTCTGGGGACTGGTCTTCCTCTATATCTGGGCCGGCCCGCATCACCTGCTCTACTCCGCGCTCCCCGACTGGGCGCAGACGCTCGGCATGGTCTTCAGCATCGTGCTGCTGGCGCCGTCATGGGGCGGCATGCTGAACGGCCTGCTGACGCTGCGCGGGGCATGGGACCGTGTCCGCACCGATGCGGTGCTCAAGTTCTATGTGGTCGCCATCAGCTTCTACGGGATGAGCACGTTCGAGGGACCGATGATGTCACTCCGTGCCGTGAATTCCCTCTCGCACTACACCAACTGGACCATCGGGCACGTGCACTCCGGCGCCCTGGGCTGGGTGGGCATGATCTCCTTCGGCATGCTCTACTGGCTGGCGCCGAGGCTCTGGAAGCGGCCGCTCGCGTATCCAGCGTGGCCCACGACCCACTTCTGGCTGGCAACCATCGGGATCGTGCTCTACACCGTCTCGATGTGGGCGGCGGGACTGACTGAAGGCCTGATGTGGCGGGCAATCGAGCCGCTGACCGGCCAGCTCAAGTATCCGAACTTCGTGGACATCGTACGCCAGATGCATCCGTTCTACTGGCTCAGGCTGGTCGGTGGCCTGATGTACTTCGTCGGCGCGATCATGATGGCGTGGAATTTCTTCCGCACCGCGTGGGGCGGAAGCGGCGCGCAGGTCCCGGTTCCTCTTGCAGCTGCAAGTTGAGGAGAACGACCCATGACTGACCAGCAGCCGGAAACCGGCCACCGGTTCCTCGAAGGCAAGAGCGCGCTCTTCGCGATCCTGACCACGGTCGCAATCGCGATCGGCGGCCTGGTGGAAATCGTCCCGATGTTCACGACCGCCGCCGGTCCCCAGCCGATGCCGGGCGTGCACCCATACACTCCGCTCGAAGTCGCCGGGCGCGACATCTATGTCCGGGAAGGCTGTTACGTCTGCCATTCGCAGATGATCCGCCCGACCCGCGCCGAGATCCTGCGCTATGGAGAGTGGACACGGGCGGGAGAGTACGCCTACGACCATCCCTTCCAGTTCGGCTCCCGTCGCATCGGGCCGGACCTGCAGCGCGTCGGCGGGAAGTATCCGGACGCCTGGCACTACGAACACATGCGGAATCCGCGCAGCACGTCGCCGGGCAGCATCATGCCCACCTACGGCTGGCTCCACGAGCAGACCTACGATGTTGCCGATATTCAGGCCTCGATGCGCGCCCTCAAGCGCGTCGGCGTGCCGTACACAGATGCGCAGATCGCCGGCGCGCCAGACGCCATTCGCCAGCAGGCGGACAGTATCGTCGCACGGCTGCTCGTATCCAACGTCAAAACACCGAACGATCGAGAGATCCTCGCGGTGATTGCGTATCTCCAGCGACTCGGCGTAGACGGCCGCGCGGCCATCGCGCGTGCTGCTGAGACGGATGGCGTTGGCTCCACGGCGCCGGCGGCCAGGCAGCCATGAACCACGTGCTGCGCGATGTCGGAGCGACGGCACAGCTCGGCTGGCTGATGGGCGTGCTGACCGCCGTCTTCCTCGGAGTGTTTCTCTATTGGGTCTGGTGGGCGTACGCGGCAGGGCATCGTGCCGCCATGGATGAGGCGGCTCGCATGCCGTTCAATGGGGGTGATGAATGACGCCGAAGAGCCGGGATCAGGTCATGGGCCACGCCGATGAGGCCGACGGCATCGAGGAGTATGACAACCCGTTGCCGGACTGGTGGGTGGGGATGTTCATCTTCACCATCATCTGGGCGGTGGCGTACGCTGGCTGGTATCACTTCATCGCACACAACTCGCCGCAGCGCGCACTGGCGGCCGAGATGACTGACGCGCGGAAGCGCTGGCCGGAGACGGGCATCGAGGCGCACGTCGTGATGTCCAGCCAAGCGATCGAGCGGGGCGAAGTCGTCTTCAAGGCCAACTGCACCGCCTGCCATGGCGCGGACATGAAGGGCGGCATCGGACCGAATCTTCTCGACGAGGTGTGGATTCACGGTGGCAAGGCGGAGGAGATCGTGCACACGATCACGACGGGTGTCAGCGCCAAGGGCATGCCAACCTGGGGACCGGTGCTCGGCCCCGAGAAGATCGGGCAGGTGGCCGCGTATATCCTCAGCCGCAATCACGCGACGCTCGGGATCGCCGACGTAGCTCCCACGTCCCACTAGGCGGGCAGGCCATGGCGATCTTCGCGGGTACTCGGCGCTGGGTGTACCCGATGGCGGTGGATGGTCACTTCCAGCGGCTCCGCCGTATCGCCTTTGCGGTCCTGCATTTCATCCTGTTCGCGACCCCGTGGATCATGATCCGGGGGAATCCCGCGCTGCGATTCGACCTCGAAGCCCGCCGACTCTACGCGTTCGGCGCAACCTTCACGACGTCGGACTCGCTGCTCCTGTTACTGCTGCTGCTCTTCCTCGCCTTCTCGCTCTTCTTCTTCACGTCGCTCTTTGGCCGTCTCTGGTGCGGATACAGCTGTCCCCAGACCGTATTTCTGGAGACCTGGATCCGTCCGCTCGAGGAGTTCATCGAGGGCAGCTGGTCGCAACGCCGCCGGCGGGACCAGGCGCCGTGGACACTCGACCGGGCGTGGCGCAAAGCGGCCAAGTGGTCCGCGTTCGCGGTGGTGAGTTTCATCGTCGCGATGGCGTTCATGAGCTTCTTCGCCGGTGCACGCGAGCTCTGGACCGGGCGGGCAGGACCGACCGAGTACGCGCTGGTCGGCATCTTCGCGCTTGCCTGGTTCTGGGACTTCGCGTGGTTCCGCGAGCAGTTCTGCAACTTCCTCTGCCCGTATGCCCGCTTTCAGAGCGCGCTGGTTGACGACGAGAGCTTGCTGGTGCAATACGACGTGTCCCGCGGCGAACCGCGAGGCGGGAAGGAAGCGGCGATTGCGGGCGGTCACTGCGTCTCCTGCAACAAGTGCGTCACGGTCTGCCCGCAGGGGATCGACATCCGCAACGGCTTCCAGCTCGAATGCATCGCGTGCGCAGCTTGCGTCGATGCGTGCACCGACGTCATGGATCATTTCGGTCACGAGAGCCTGATCACCTACGCGACGCTGGCGGAGGCCTCGGGACGGAAGCCGCATCCCTTCCGCCTTCGGACCGTCGTATACGGCGGCCTTCTGATCGCGATCGCCGGGGCCTGGATTACGATCGTCGTCGGCCGAACGCCCTTCGAGGCGGTGGTGAGCCGTATGCCCGGGTCGCTCTTCACGGTGGATGCGGACGGATTCCTGCGTAACACCTATCTGCTTCGCATCACCAATAACGATCCGGCCACGACGGAGAACAAGCGCTTCCATGTGCAGGTCGAGGGCATCCCCGATGCGCAGGTACTCACCCAGGACGTCGAGCTGGCCTCCACCGAGAGCAGGACTCTCCCGCTCATCATCCGGGTACCGGTCAACGAGAAACTGCCGCGTACCGTGCCCATCCAGGTACATGTGAAGTCGGCCACCGACGAGATCGTGCTCGATGCCACGTTCAAGACCGAGAGTGTGCTTGATGAAGACCGCCAATAAGCCGCGCCGCTCGCCCTGGCCGCTCGCGATCGCTCTTGGCCTCCTGCTCGTCGTGCTGGTGAACGTCGCCTTTGCGTATATCGCCGTGCATGGAGCGGATGGCGTTGTTCCCTCCTATAACTCCGAGCGTCGCTGACACGTGCCGGGCCGCGAGCCCGGCGCGCTGTCCCCATTGCGGAACCGCCGTCGAAGGCGAGACCGACGCCTACTGCTGCTCCGGATGCATGGCCGCTGCGGACATCATCCGCGGTGCCGGACTCGAGCGCTACTACGCCGAGCGCGAAGCGTTTCCCGCGAGACCCACCCCACTGGACGGCGCCTGGACTGCCCTCACCACCGAACCGCAGGCTGATGGCACGGTCGCCGCGCGCCTCATCATCGACGGGCTCCGCTGCGCGAGTTGCGTCTGGCTCACGGAGCAGGTCCTTGCACGAATGCCAGGTGTCGCCGAGGCGACGGTTAGCTATGCCAGCGGAAGAGCGCTGCTGCGGTGGGATCCGGCGCGCACCACGCTCGCGGCACTCGCCGGGCGGATTGCCGCACTTGGGTATCAGCCCCGTCCCCTCGGTGTCGAGCCTCATACGGATCGGACGCTGCTCCTTCGACTCGGACTCGCCGCGATCGCGGCGGTGGCGGTGATGGGTCTCTACGAAGGCCTCTACGCCGGATGGTGGTACGGAGCGATCGATGCCAGAATGGCGACGCTCTTCCGCTGGGTATCTCTCGCGCTCGCGACGCCCGTCGCCTTCTGGTGCGCGGCCCCGTTCTTCGCCGGCGCCACAGCGGGTCTCCGCCAGCGCGTGCTCTCCATGGATCTGCCGATCGCGCTGGGGATCATCGTGCTCTGGGTTCACGGCCTTGCAAGCACACTGCAGAATCGAGACGGCTATCTCGATTCGCTCACGATGCTCGTCGCACTCCTCCTCGTGGGGCGTGTCCTCGAAGCCCGCGGCCGCCGGCGGGCGGCGGATGCGGCCACCGCGCTGGTCGCCACCGTCCCGCGGACTGCGCGCCGCAGCACACCGCTCGGCATCGAGCGGGTGCCGACGGAACTGCTTCGTGTGGGGGATACCATCGACGTCGGCTCGGGTGAGGAGTTTGCAGCCGACGGCATCGTCACCGAGGGTACCGGCCAGGTCCGCATGTCACTGATCACCGGCGAGGCGGAACCGGTGCCGGTGGCACCAGGCGACCAGGTGGTCGCCGGCTCGGTGCTGCTCGATGGCGCCCTGACGGTCGAAGTCCGCGCGACCGGTGGCGAAACCGTCCTGCAGCGCATGGCGGATGAGCTGCAGCGCGCAGCGGATACCGGCGTTCGCGCATCCGGGGTCGACCGGATCGCGCCGTGGTTCACGGTGGTGACGCTCGTCGTCGCGGGCATCACCTTCGCCGGATGGCTGGCCTTCCGGGGACTCGATGCGGCCGTGGCCAGCACCGTCGCCGTGCTCGTCGTCGCGTGTCCCTGCGCACTCGCACTCGCCCAGCCGCTGGCCGGCGCCGCCGGGCTTGGCGCCGCTGCGCGCCGAGGATTGCTCTTCCGTTCTACTCAGGCGCTGCTCGACCTCAACGACATCACCGTCATTGCGCTCGACAAGACGGGGACCGTCACCGCGGGCGAGATGACGGTTGTCGCCGCGGATGATGCGGCGCTCCGCATCGCGGCCGGACTCGAGCGCTTCAGTTCACACCCCATCGCACGGGCGATAGTCGCGGAGGCCACACGACGGGAGATTCCACTGCCGCGCGCAACGGGGGTGCATGAGCTGGCGGGGGTCGGAGTGCAGGGCGATCTCGATGGTCGGCGCTGGTCACTGACCACGGGCGGCGCCGGGTCTGTCTGTCTCCAGGACGGCACTGCAGCCCGCAGCTTCATTCGGCTCGGTGATGCACTCCGAGCGGATGCGGCAGGCACCGTGGCGGCGTTGCATGCGACAGGCCGACGGGTGCTGCTGTTAACTGGCGATCACGGACGAATCGCGGAGCAGGTCGCGACCGGTACGGGCATCAGGGAAATCATCAGCGAGGCCGACCCGCGCACCAAATCGAGCGTGATCCTGCGCCTGCAGCAGGAGGGGGAGCGGGTCCTCTTCGCCGGCGACGGCATCAACGATGGGCTGGCACTATCGGTCGCGGATGTGGGCGTGGCGATGGGTTCGGGAGCGGCGAGCAGCGTGCTGATCGCCGACGCCGTGATTTCGTCCGCGGCCCTCGCTCCGCTGCTGGCGGGATTCCGCGCGGCACGCGCAGCCGGTGACGCGATCCGCATCAACCTGCGCTTCTCCCTCGGCTACAACGTCGTGGCAATTCTCGCGGCGGCGGCGGGGCTGGTGAATCCGCTCGTCGCGGCGATCCTCATGCCGCTCTCGAGCGCAGTCGTCATCTGGGGTGCCGCGCGGGTCGAGACTCGCGTTCGGCGGGAGGAAATGGCATGAATGGATTACTGGTGATCTTAGGCGTCGCGCTCTTCGTGGGGATGCTCTTCGCGGGGATGTTCTGGTATGCGGTACGGAGCGGGCAGTTCGACGACATGGACGATCCGCCCAGGCGAATGCTGAAGGACTGAGACGGACGCGGCCTTCGAAAATCCGGGACCGGAGCTCGAGTCGTCAATCGAGCAGAATCCCGCCGTTCTAGACGCCGAACTGCCGGAGATGGTGATCCAGATGTTTCCAGCCGAGCCGTCCCCACTGGCTGGGAGACATCGGTCCGAAAAAGGGATTGCGCGCAGCCGGTGTCTCACTCCCCATCCGCTCGATCAGCCGCTCGCACGAAGCGAGATCTTCATCCCATCGAGTGGGCTTCGAGGAGAGCATCTCGGGAGCAGTCTGGATTTTTCCCGGAGGCGGCCTCACCGGCGCGTAGACGACGATCCACTTGAGCAGCGTCCGCGTGAGCAGTCGGTCCACCGGCCGGGCCGCGATGTCACCGAGCGCGACACGCAACTGGTCCGACAAGTGACACACGGTCTCGGCGCTCGTCATCTTTCCCCAATGACGCCCGAGCGTCGGCGTGAGCCGATGCAGGCGGGCGATGATCGCGGTACGATCGGCGGCGTTCAGCAGAGTCGGCATCGAAGTATCTCGTACGAGGAGGTCGAGCAAGTTGGAGTCGCGACCGGCTTTTCGAAACAGGCCACGAGATCCGCCGGTGCACCCGGGGCTGGCCTGGCCATCGGTCAGCCCGCTACCCCCATGCTCCGGTGAACGCGAAACCCAGCAGCGAAGCCGCCAGCCATCCGGCGCTGCCTGCGATCGTGCCCACGAGGAGACTCATCAACGAAAAGGAGAGAATCAGGATGTACGCATAAAAGGCCGGTGAGCGGAAGAGACTGTCGGCCAGCGGATTCGGATTCGCGCGCGCCAGCGGGAATGCGCGGGAGACCCACGTCGGCTGCGCGGACCGCTGGTCACGGGCCGACTGAGCATCTCCCAGAATCTTGCTGAATGTGCCGGGAGAGCGTGAGAAGAGCACGACAATAGCGATCGCGATCACGCCGGCGTTCGCCGTGATCGCCCCGATCCATGACGCCAGCCCGGTGAAGGCCCTTCCCTTTCTCCGCGCGATCACTCGGGCTGCCCACATGCCGAACGGCGCTGCCAGTGCGGTACCCAGCGAAAAAACCAGCGAAACCAGAAATACCACGATGCCAGCCAGCCCACCGAGGAATCGGAGGCCGGCATGGGCGCGAGGAACACTCGATCCGGTGACTGCTTCGGTCGTGTGCATTGCCTCTCCGAATCTGTGTCCTCGGGCGGTCGAGCCATCGAGCGCGAACGGCATAACCTACCGGTGACCCGAATTTCCGCCAGACTCCGTCAGGGCAGGAATTGAAACGATGACGGCTCGATCAAACCCGGTCGAGGCTCACTCTGCTGCCGAGGCATTTTCCGCGGCGTCGACCGGCTGCCTCTCGGCCAGCCACGCCTTCCAGCCACCGAGCAGTGCCCGCGCATTCGGCCATCCCGCCTTACGAAGTTGGCGCGCCACACGGGCGCTCGTCGCTTCGTCGCTTCAGGCGCAGAATAAAACCAGGGTCGCGTCCCGCGGGAGCCGCAACGCCGTGGCCGCGCGCACCGGATCATCGGGGTTCAGGCGGAGGGCCCCGGTCGCCCGGCGCGGATCCGCACGATAGCTCCGCTCGGTTCGCACATCCGCGAGGACCACGGATTCTCCCTCGGCTTCGATCCGGCGAAATTCTTCGATCGAAATCCGTTCCGGTACCGGCGCCAGGGCATCGGAAACCCCGGGGCCCGGCACCCGCTCAGCGCCTGGCGCGTCCGCGACGACCTCAGGCAGTGCGCGGTTTCTGAGCAGGATCGCCATGCCGGTCCCGTGCAGCAGGATCGAGAGCAGTACCACCAGGCAGGTGATCGTGAAAAGTCGTTCCGCTCCCGGCATTCCTTCGAAGACGGGCAGCAGGCTCAACAGCAGCGAGCTGATGCCGCGCGGTCCGAGCAGTGCGATCAGCCGCCGGTCCGCCGCCGGCACCTTCCGCGGAAGCAGCGCGAAGAGGACGAACGTGCGAACCGTGAGCGCGATCGCCGCAAAGGCGAGCGTCCGCATGTCGATCACGCCGAAGCCGGTCCAGATGAGCGAGGTCCCGAACGCGACGAACGTCAGCAGCAGCAGCATCAGCGACGTGGCCTCCCCGTACTCGAGGAAGCAGTCACACAGCTCGACATCCTGCGCGCCGACGGTCAGTCCCGCCGCGAACGCCGCGACAAATCCGCTGCCGCCGGCAGACTCGGCAGCTGCATAGGCGATGAACGCGAGTGCCAGCGCGTAGAGAGCCTCGTAGTCGCGCCGCACCACCCCGCGCGAGCGGACGCTGGTCAGCGCGGTCACCCCGAACCAGCCCACCGCTGCGCCGATAGCGGGGCCGAGCAGAAGGAGGCTGAGCGCGCTCTTCGCCATCCGCGCGCCGGTCGGCAAGCCCTCGGTCGCGAGCACCGTCATTGCCAGGATCACGATGGGCAGAAGGACGATGTCGTTCATGCCGCTTTCGAGGCGGAGCGCCAACCGGACGGTAGAGGGAACGGCTGGAGAAACGAGCACACGGCGGAGCAGGATCGCGTCGGTCGACGCGAGTGCCGCGCCGATGAGGGCCGCGGCCGCCGGTGAAAGTCCGAGGAGGAGCCAGCCCGCGACTGCGGTGACCGCCGCGGGGACCAGCGTGCCCGGACCGAGGAGCCGGATGAGCAGCCGCCAGTTGGTGCGGATGTCGATCAGTTCCGTCGTGACTGCGTCGCTGAAGAGCACAAGTGCGAGTCCGAGCGTCGCGAGCACTCGCAGCGCCGGAGAATCGATGCCAATGTCGAGGAGTCCGAGTCCGTACGGTCCGAGGATGGCCCCAAGCGCCAGGAAGACGGCGGAAAGCGGGATGCCGGTCCGGTCCAGCGCGTTGGACAGAAGGGAGGCGACGATGATCACCACGCCGATGAGCGCGACGACCGTGTTGAATTGCTCCACGAACCCTCCTCTCGTTCCGGTAAGATGAGTACGATGATCCGGATTCTATCCGCCGGCAATGCCAAGCACGATCGAAAACAGCAGCAGCAGGAGAACTGTCGCCGTGATCGCGACGTAGATCCAGTCGCGTTGCGCGACGAAGGCGAGGATCGACACTCCCACTCGAACCACCGGCGTGAGAATAAGCAGGAGCAGCCCCAGGGTGATGATCGCCTGTCCACTCAGGGATTCGAGTCCCAGTGCTACCTCGCGCAAGGTGTGCGGGATCGCCGCGCCCGGCTGGGTAAGCCGGGCCAGGTCCGTCGTAGTAGACAGATAGGAACGATGGTGCACGAAGGTGAGCACCGTCCCCAGCAGAATCACCGCGAGGCTGGTGAGCACTCCCGTACGAAGCACAGTACTGATGAGCAACTCGGCCCGACGCACGCGGGCATCCTGATCCGCAGTCGGGGACTCGATGAGTGGCTCGACCTGCGATTCATCGGCCGCGGCCGGGAGATTCCTGGCGCCTTCTTCGGGCGTGCCCGGAACCGTCATCCGCGCACTCCATGCACCAGCATCTGCACCGACACCCAGAGCAGGACGATGACGAAGATCCCGCGCAAGGTCGAACTCTGCAGCCGGCCCAGCCAGCGCGCTCCGGTCGCAGCGCCGAGCAGCACGCCGAGGGCCACCGGCGCGGCCACGAAGGGATCGATGTCGCCGCGGGTGAAGTACACGCCGGCGCTCGCCGCGGCGGTCACGCCGATCATGAAATTGCTGGTCGCTGCCGAGACCTTCATCGGCAGACCCATGGCGAGATCCATCGCCGGAACCTTGAGGGCGCCGGAGCCGATCCCCAGCAGTCCGCTGATCCCGCCCGCGATATACATGAGTCCCAGCCCGATGCGAGTGCCGGCGACGCGATAGGGGACTTCGCGCCCCAGTGATTCGTCGAAATAGCTCGAGTGCAGGCGCAGCCGGTCGGCCCATGGCGCGCGACGGATTGCCGTGGGCCCGTCGTCGCGCATCTTCCGGAACATCATGACCGCGGAATACGCCATCACTACGCCGAAGATGAGATAGAGCCAGCGGGTCTGGATCTTACCCGCCAGGTACGCCCCGCTCAGCGCGCCAGTCGTCGTGGCCAGCTCGAGCACCATCGCGACGCGCAGGTTGGCCAGCCGCTCCCGCACATAGCTCGCAGCGGCGCCACTCGATGTCGCGATGACGGACACGATGGAGGCGCCAATGGCATACCGGATATCGATGCCGAGGGCGAGCGTGAGGAAGGGGATGATGAGGATGCCGCCACCGAGACCGAGCAGCGAGCCCAGGAGGCCCGCAAGGGTCGAAGCGGCGAAGACCAGCAGCGT
>JBDUEA010000058.1:0-16727 GCA_040002695.1 Gemmatimonadota bacterium
CCGGGAAGGTTCAGGACGACGCCTGTGCCCATTTGTCCGTGTAGAAGCGAAGCACATGCATGAAGTCCTGCGCGTTGGTCACGACCCCGTACGCCTGGTGCGTGCCGCGATCCTTGAGCTTATTGACGACGAATTCGGTCTGGTCGACGCAGATGGTCATGAGTGGCGTCGGGATGCCGCCGTAATTCATGTGATAGGCCGGCAGCATGTTGCCGACCGCGATCGCGTGCAGTGCCGATGCCACGAGAATGGCGCCGGTCGCCTTGACCGCGTGCTCCCGCATGGCATCCTGCGCCTCGAGCGAATGACTGTGCACGCCGGGGAGCGGCCCATCATCGCGGATCGAGCCGGCCAGCACGTACGGCACCTTGCTCGTCACCAGGGCATGCATGATCCCGCTCTTGATCAGTCCGTTCTCGACCGCCTTCTCAATGGAACCCAGGGCGCGAACCCGGTTGATCGCCCGCATGTGGAGACCATGCCCGCCGGTGGTGGGCTGTCCCGTGTTCGTCATGCCAAGGGTGGTGCCGAAGATCGCGGCCTCGATGTCATGCACGGCGACGGCATTGCCGGCGAGCACGGCCTGGACGTAGCCGTTCCGGATGAACCACTCGAAATCACCCCGGGCGCGCGAATGCACCAGCGCCGGACCGGCAACCCACACGAGATATCCGCCCCGCTTCTTCTCCTCACCGAGCCGCGCGGCCAGTTCCTCGTAGTTGACCGGTCGCTCGCGGCTGACCTCGGTCGACATGAAGCGGAATTCGTTCGCGCTGTGCGCGCCGCCGAGGAATCCCTCGGTGTGGACGAAAATCCCCTCGGTGCCATCCTCGGCCTCGCCGATGGCGATCAGGTCGCCGCGCTTGAGGCGCCGCGGCTCGATGACCTCGAGCCCTGAGGCGCGCTGCACGATGACGCAGTCCATGCGCGGGCGAATGGGGGTCTCCCATTTTCCCTTCACGCGCAGGTAGGTCGGCAGATTGGAAGTGCTGAAGAAGCCTTCAGGGAGGACGCCATCGGCGGGGAGCGGCTCGAAGCGGGCGTCCGGAGCGTTCGCGAGCGGCGGCTTGGTGAACTCCGGCGCGCGATAATTGGAGGCGGTCATAAGGTGGCCGAGAATCTAGACCGACCCCTCTGCCGATTCAAGCTATCTCGTCTCCACTGTGTATCTTAATGCAGACCGATGTGTACCCGGGTAGCTTGTCGTGCCCTGAGGAACACGTCATTCAACGACCGACTGGAAGCCCCATGCCCTCGTGTGTCGTCACCCCCTGTTCCGCTCCATTTTCGGCGCGGCAGACCCTCGTCGGACTCATGCTGGCCTGCCTGCCCGCGCTCGCTCAGGCCCAGGTTGGCCAGCCGGATTCGACGCGCAAGGACAGTGCGAAGGTGGTGCTGCCGGAGGTGACGGTCACCGTGACTCGCGAGGCAGAGCCGCTCAGCCGGGTGCCCGCAGCCGTTGGAGTGGTCGGTACCAGTGATCTCCGCCGGAGCCGGCTCACCATCGGGCTCGACGAAGCACTCAACGACCTGCCGGGCGTCTTCGTCGCCAACCGCTACAACTTTTCCCTCGACCAGCGGCTCTCCATTCGCGGATTTGGCGCGCGTTCCAACTTCGGCATCCGCGGAGTCAAGGTGCTCCTCGACGGCGTACCGCAGACCCTCCCCGATGGCCAGAGTCAGCTCACCAACGTAGACCTCGGCGGCGTTGGCCGGATCGAAGTGCTCCGCGGCGCCAGTTCGTCCCTCTATGGCAATGCGTCGGGCGGCGTGATCTCGATTCAGAGCACCCAGGCCGCGGCCGGTCCGTTCGCGGAGAGCGTTCGCGGTGAGGGCGGCGCGTTCGGATTGTGGAAGGCCTCGAGCTGGTCAAGCGCGAGACAGGGACCGCTCAGCGGAACGCTTTCGGTCTCCCACACCAACTTTGATGGCTTCCGCCAGCAGAGCACCGCCCGCTCCACCCAGGTGAACGCCGGGCTTGACTATGCACTGTCAGCTGCAAACACCGCCACCGTCCGGTTCGGCTATGGCGACCAGCCCAAGGCCGAGAATCCTGGCGCACTGACCCGAACCGAGTTCTTCGCGAATCCGGATTCCGCGGCGGCCAACAACATTCTTCGCCGCGCCGACAAGGCGGTGAACCAGGAGCAGCTGGCGCTGAGCCTGCACCACCGGACCGAGGCCACCACCTGGTCCGCGACCGTCTTCGGCACCTTGCGCGATCTCAAGAATCCGCTCGCGGCGCCGCCGCCGCAGGGAACCGGCCCGACGGTGGGCACCTACGTGACGATCGGCCGCCAGGTCGGCGGCGCGCGTCTCGAGGGGGAGCGTCGGCTCGGGAGCAATTCGCTCTCCCCACGTTTCTCCGCGGGCGTCGACGTGCAGCGGATGCGGGACAACCGGACCAACTCGCTGGCCCTCGCCGGCGTCCCCGACACGCTCTTTCTGGATCAGCGCGAGGTCGTGACGGAAGTCGGCCCCTACGCCCAGCTTCGTGTCACACCCACCGCGCGGCTGCTCGCCACCGGCGGCGTCCGGTATGATGCCGTCAAGTTCAGCGTGCTCGATCATCACTTGAGCGACGGCGTCGACAACAGCGGCTCCCGGACCATGCACGCCTGGAGCGGTCACGTCGGCCTGAGTTATTTCGCGGACGAGGCCTTCGTGCCGTACGTCAACGTCTCCAACTCCTTCGAGACGCCGACCACCACCGAACTCGTCAATCAGCCGAACAGCACCGGCGGCTTCAACACCGGACTCGATCCCCAGCGGGCGGTGAACTACGAAGCCGGCGTCCGTGGTCGCACCGGGGCCTTGAGCTACAGCGCCTCCGGTTTTCTCGGGCGCATCCAGGACGCGATCGTGCAGTTCCGTGAGGTTGGTGGTCGCGCCTTCTTCGCGAATGCCGGTCGTCTCCACACCGACGGCATCGAGCTCGGCGTGAACGGACGCGCCACCCGCTGGCTCGGGTTGCAGGCGAGCTATACCTACGCGCACTATCAGTTCGCCGAGTATCGCATCGTCACCGGCGCGGTAGTCGATACGCTGGACGGCAACTACCTCGCCGGCGTGCCGAAGGCATTCGTGCGGCTCGGACTGCGCGTGGGACCGGTCCAGGGGTTCGGTCTGGCCGTCGATCATACCATGAGCTCCTCCGTCTGGGCCGATGACCAGAATACGGTCTACGTGAACGGCTGGGGCAAGGCGGCGCCGGGAGACGTGAACGGGTACGGACTCGGCGTGACCGACCTGCGCCTGACCTGGGATGGCGTGTGGGGAAACAGCCGCGTCGCACCGTTCCTCGCCGTGAACAACATCTGGGACCGTCACTACGTGAGCTCGGTGACGCCAAACGCAACCTTCGGCCGGTTCTTCGAACCCGCGCCGGGCCGCAATCTGTACGTGGGCCTCGAGCTCGGCTGGGCTGCTGAATAGCGGGGTGACGCGTTAAGAGTAAAAAGTTGAGAGTCAAAAGTTGAAAGTAGAAAGTTGGGAATCGAGCGTCCAATCTTTTCACCTGTCACTTTTCTCTTGTAACTTTCAACTTGTAACTCTTAACTCGTCCCCTCCATCCCATCACTTTCACTTCCCCCTCCCCCATGGTCCCTCGCCAGCCCTGGTTTCAGCGTCGCTTCTCCTTCGACCTCCCGGTCAGCGCGGCCGCCGGTATCATCGAACGGCTCCGCGGCACGCCGGCGCGGCTGCGGTTCCGCCTCGCCGGGCTCACTTCGGCGCGCCTTGTAAACAAGATCGGCACGCGCTGGTCCATCCAGGAAAATGCCGGGCATCTCGCCGACATCGAGCCGCTCTGGATGGAGCGCATCGAGGATGTGGCGACCGGAGCCCCATCGATGCATCCTGCCGACCTGGACAACCACAAGACCGAGAACGCGCATCATAACGGCCGGGATCTCCGGGAAATCCTCGATGAATTCCAGACTGCACGGCTCGACATGGTCGGCCAGCTGGAGTTGGCCGAAGCCACCGACTGGAGCCGCTCTGCGCTCGACTCGCAGCTCCATTCTGCCATGCGCCTCATCGACCTCGCCTATTACATCGCCGAGCACGACGACCACCACCTGGCCACGATGACCGAGCTGTTGCGGTTCAGCGCCTGAGCCGGAGGCCGGCAACCTGCGGTTTCCGCCCGCTACCGCCGGTCGCAGGCGTCCGGAGTCACCCCCGCCGCGCGCCCCTTCCGCCGGGCCTCCACTAACGCCATCATTGCCGACCGCCACCGGGGCTCCCCCGGTGCCGCCCCGACTGTCACCCCGCAGCGGACCGCGCGCCCGCTGCCGCCCCATTCCGAGGCCTTATGGCTGCGACCAACGGCAAGAGCCGCCCCCGCGCAAGCGCGGAGAAACCCAGAGGAGGTCCGATGACCGCCGCGCCCGATGCCGCGAGTCCCGCCGGCAACATCGATCAGATTCGCGACATCATCTTCGGCGCGCAGATGCGAGACTACGAGCAGCGCTTCATCCGACTCGAGGAACGGCTGCTCAAGGCCTCAGCAGACCTGCGTGACGATCTCACCAAGCGACTCACCGCCCTCGAGCAGTTCCTCCAGAAAGAGACCGAGGCGCTCGGCGCCGAGCTCAAGGCCGAGCAGAAGGCGCGCGTGGCGGACGTGAAGGAGCTGGGCGCGGGTCATGCCGGCGCCGCCAAGGCGAGCGAGCAACGCTTCGCCAAGGTCGAGGATCTGGTGGCGCGGGGGCAGCGCGAACTCCGCGGGCAGCTGCTCGATCAGTCCAAGAGCCTCGGCGATGAGCTGCAGCGGCGGCACACCGAGGTCACTACCGCGCTGCAGAAGGAGGCCGCGAGCCTGCATGCCGGCAAGACCGACCGGACCGCGCTCGCGGCGATGCTGGCCGACATGGCGAAGAAGCTGGCCGAGGACGGGAAACGCCAGGACCATGCTGGAAAATGAAGGCGCGCCTCCTCAGCCGAACGGCAACGGAGGCGAGCAGGAGCGGCTGACCGAGCTCCGCGAGATCGTGCTGGGACCCTATCGAGCCGAGCTCGGCGAACTCAGCGCCCGTCTCGATGACCCGCTCCGGCAAGCGGAAGAGATCAGCCGCCACCTGCCGGCTGCAATCTCGCTGCGCTCCCGTCAGGACACGGCACTGGCCCGGGCCATGGCCCCGGTCGTGGAGACCGCGCTCCAGACGGCCGTGCGGCGGAATCCCGGTCCCCTCGCCGAGGCGATCTTTCCGATCATCGGCCCCGCCATCCGGCGCGCCATCACCGCGGCGATGCGGGAAACGGTGCAGTCGCTCAACACCGCGCTCGAGCAGACCATCTCGATCCGCGGAGTCCGCTGGCGGTGGGAAGCGTTTCGGAGCGGACTCTCCTTCGCGGAAGTGGTGCTGCGTCACAGCCTGGTCTACCGGGTAGAGCAGCTGCTCCTCATCCACCGGGAGACCGGACTCCTTCTTCAGCATGTCGCGGTCGAAGGGGAGATGGGCCAGTCACCGGACATGGTCGCCGGAATGCTCACGGCAATCCAGGATTTTGCCCGGGACTCGCTTCGGACAGGCAGCGGTGACACCCTCGAAACGATGGAACTGGGCGACCACACCGTCTGGATCGAACCGGGTCCGCGTGCAGTGCTGGCAGCAGTGATTCGCGGCACGGCGCCACTCGGGCTCCGGAACGAGCTCCGCGCCATCCTCGAGGAAATTCACGCGACCCTCGGCGTCGATCTCGCCCGCTTCAAGGGCGACGCGACGGCCTTTGCCCCGACTCGTCTGCTGCTGCAGTCGCTGCTCCGGAGCGAAATCGGGACCCCGGGAAATCGCGCGCGCCGGGGACCCATTCTCGCGGCGACTGCGGTACTGCTGACTGTGCTCCTGATCTGGCTCGTGCCGAGGATCCGTGAGCAGCGCCGCTGGAACCGGTATCTCGACGTGGTCCGTGAGACCCCCGGCTTCGTGCTGACCGAGGCGGGGTATCAGCATGGCCGGCGGTTCGTGTCGGGACTCCGCGATCCGCTCGCGGCTACCTCGGACTCCCTGCTCCGCGGCGCCGGTTTCGACCCGTCGGTGGTGGACGCCCGCTGGCGTCCATTCGCCACGCTGGAGCCCGCACTCGCGCTTCGCCGGGCGCAAGCCGTGCTCGCCTCGCCTCCGACCGTGACGCTCGCGCTCGATGCCGGGCGCCTCACCGCGAGCGGCTCGGCTCCGCACGAATGGATCATGGAATCACGCCTGCTGGTTCGGGCACTTCCGGGCATCACGAGCTTCGCGACCACGCAGCTCGACGATCGGGGCCCCGCCAGCGTCGCGAGTCGCGTCTTCGACGTCGAGCATCGGGTCTTTCTCTTCGATACCGGCAGCGATCAGCTTCAGCCCGAGGCGGCCCGGCAGGCGCAGCTCACCGCCGCCGACATGCGCATCATCGAGAATGCGGCGCGCGGCGTGGGACTTACCGCCACGCTCGGAATCCAGGGCTCGGCGGATGGTGTGGGGCCGGCCGAGGTGAACGCGGCGTTGCGCCGCTCGCGCGCGGAACGGGCCCGCGATGCGCTGCTTATCGGCGGAGTACCGTCCGGCAACCTGTCGACCGGCACGTCCACCGAACCGGCGAGCGATGCCGGGGCGCGACCGCTGCTCCGTCGCGTATCATTCTCGTTGTCGTTCCGTCCTGTTCCCTGAGG
The DNA here is from genome assembly GCA_040002695.1 of Gemmatimonadota bacterium. Lineage (GTDB taxonomy): Bacteria > Gemmatimonadota > Gemmatimonadetes > Gemmatimonadales > GWC2-71-9 > JBDUEA01. The sequence continues at coordinate 6,656 of JBDUEA010000058.1, forward strand.
AGGTCCGGTGTCTGAGTTGCAGAAGAAGGTCTGCATGCTGGGAGCGCCTGGCGTCGGGAAGACCAGCCTCGTCCGTCGTTTCGTCGAAAGTATCTTTTCGGACAAGTATCTCTCGACGATCGGCGCCAAGGTCGATCGAAAGGTGGTATCGGTCGGCGGGCGCGAGCTGAGCTTCATGCTTTGGGACCTGCAGGGGGAGGAAGAGTACGAGTGGATCCGGATGCAGTACCTCCGGGGCGCTGCGGGGTATCTACTGGTGGCGGACGGCACCCGGAAATCCACGCTGGAAATCGCGCTGGGGTTGCAGCAGAACGCGGAAGGCCGCGCGGGACAGATTCCGTTCGTGCTGATCGTCAACAAGGACGATCTCAAGAGCACTTGGGAAGTACAGCCGGAAGACCTCAAACCGCTTCAATTCGCAGGGTGGACCGTGATCGAGACCAGCGCAAAGTCAGGAGGCGGTGTGAACGAAGCCTTCCAGCTCCTGGCTGTCCGGCTGCTTGCGGAGCACGACGCAACGGGAAGCGGTGAGCTCGACATGGAATGAGGGTCGCCCGGGCTCGAGTCAGTTGTCACGCTGCTGGACCGGCGGCGGACTACGCTCGGCCGGGTACCAGCGGCCCGCGAATGTCAGACAAAACCCTTCACCCCGATCGAGGACACATCGCCCCTTCATCATCTGGAAACCGTCGTCTGAATTCCGCGTACCGGTCGCCATCCCTTCCCGTCAATCTCCGCTTCCCGAATCCGCTCGTCCGCAGCGCCCAGCGAACATCGACACGCCGCGCGGGAGGCGCGTCGTCGCGCAGGCGTTGCAGTTGCAGGCCCGGGCAGGTGCCGCTGGCTGTTTCCAGAATCCGTCGGGCGCCGGTGCGCCCGGCCCGACTCATAACATCATGGAGAAATTGATGCCACGCAAAGCAATCATCGGAGGTCTCCTCGCCGTGCTCGCGACTTCAGGCGTCGCGCACGCGCAACGCTCGGGGACCATTGAAGCGGGAGCGTTCTTTCGCTATGGCTGGTTCGACTATCTCGATAATATTCCTGGCATCAAGAGCGGGCAGGGTGTCGGCGTTCGTCTGGGATTCTTCCCGCTAAGAAACCTCGAGTTGGAGGCGGACGGGGCCTTCGTCACAAGTGCCAACAGCGATGTCACACCGCACGTCACCAGCAATCCGATCCACGCCCGCCTGGTCTACAACTTTCCCGTCGCGGAGCACGGGGCCATTGTCCTCGGCGGCGGCTATACGCACAACGAGTATCACAAGGACTTCGTCGGCTCCGACAACGGTGTTGGCGGACTGGTGGGTATCAGGCTGGGTCTAGGCGGCCTGCTCTCGATTCGGCTCGACGGCACCGCGGATTACATGCACAATCCGGCGCCTGCGGGCGTGACGGAGCATTGGAATTTCGGCGCCCAGGCGGGCCTCAGCCTGATGTGGCCGCATGGCCGGAAGGCTCCCGGCGATGCGGATCATGACGGCATTCGCGATGATCTCGATCAGTGTCCCGCCACGCCCGCGGGCGACCAGGTCGATGGCAAGGGGTGCACGATTCCCAAGCCGGCCGCCCCGGCGCCCGTAGCCGTGGCCGCTCCGGTCGACGCCGACCACGACGGCGTGATGGACAACGTGGATCAGTGCCTCAACACGCCTGCCGGCGATGCGGTGGACGCCAAGGGCTGCTCGCTCCCGAAAGATGCCGATGCGGACGGCGTCGTCGACTCGCTCGACAAGTGTCCCGCGACTCCGAAAGGCGACAAGGTCGACGCGTCGGGCTGCACTGTAAAGAAGGACGCCGACGGTGACGGCGTTGCCGATGATATCGACAAGTGCCCGGCGACGCCCGGAGGAACGGTCGTCGATGCCGTGGGATGCCCCAAGACCGTGCTCTTCACGCCGGGCACCACGCAACTGGTGCTCAAGGGGGTGAATTTCGCGACGAACAAATCGAATATTCTCCCGACGTCCTTCGACACCTTGAATTCGGTGGCCCAGTCCATCATTGCGAACCCGGGCATCAAGATCGAAGTGCAGGGACACACCGACAGTCGTGGAAGCGCAGCATTGAATGCCCGACTCTCTCAGGCGCGCGCCGATGCAGTCCGCCAGTATCTCCTCGAACACGGGGTTCCGGCGGATCAACTCGTCGCGAAGGGCTACGGACCTGGCAAGCCCATCGCTCCCAATACCACGGCGGCCGGACGAGCGAAGAACCGGCGCGTGGAGCTCGATCTCATCCAGTAGGTTGCGCGAACGGCGTGCCGGGGGAATCTTCTCCCGGCACGCCGATCACCCTCGAGCTGGAGTCGACACCATGGGCAAGGATTTCAAGGAATTCATCATGCGGGGCAACGTCGTCGATCTCGCAGTAGGCGTGATCATCGGCGCGGCCTTCGGCACCATCGTGGCGTCCCTCGTCAACGATGTGATCATGCCGCCGATCGGAATGGTGCTCGGCAACGTGGACTTCTCCAACCTGTTCGTGCTGCTGAAGGAAGGCGCCAAGGCCCCCGCACCCTACGCTTCATTGGCGGAAGCCAAGGCCGCCGGAGCCGTCACCGTCAACTACGGCGCGTTCATCACTACGATCGTTTCGTTCCTGATCATCGCCTTCGTCGTCTTCCTCGTCGTCCGCGCCGTCAACCGGATCAAGGGCCCGGCGCCGGTCGTCGTCGTCCCACCGACCAGGAACTGCCCATACTGCCTCACCGCGATGCCGCTCAAAGCGACTCGCTGCCCCGCCTGCACCTCCGAGGTCAAGGCGGCCTGACTCCAGGGAGCGGGAACACAACGCCCGGTGCATCGTCCACAGCGGACGGCGCACCGGGCGATTTTCATTCGGGGTTCTTGATCGAGGTGAGCAGGGCCAGGCGAACTATCGGAGCGCCTCCGAGGGGACGATCGTCCGTTCAGAAGCTGGTGCGAGCGCCAGGCGCACCAGGGCTGAGGCGAGCACCACGTTGGTCGTGGACCGATAGCGTTCCCGAAGCAGGTCCGCGCCGAACAATCCCGCCACCGTGAGCACGCCATCGACGACCGCTGCGGCGATCCGCTCGACGGGACGAGCCTCGTCGCGATCGGGCCCCGTGATGAACGAGGGACGGGCGATCAGGTATGGCAAGCCGCTCCCGGTGAGCTCCTGCTCGAGGCGCCAGCGGACCGCGAGATACTGGTTGGTGGTATCCTCGCGAACACCAGCCGCAGAGAGGTAGATGAATTTCGGACGGATACCGGACTCTATCACCGCGCGCAGCAGCATCGCGGTGAGTCCGTAGTCGATCTCCTGATAGCCCTGCGCCGACGCCGACCGCCCTTCCGCCCGGCTCCGGGAGTGCGTGGTGCCGAGCAGGGAAAATATGAGATCGGGTCGGAGCGACGTGAGCGTCGTACGGAGCGCCTCCACCGTCCACGGAGTCGTATCCGCCTCGGCGCCACCCCGCCGGAATCGCTCGATCCAGTCGTTCATGACCGAGGAGTCCGGACGCACATGCGCGATCGTCCTCACCCGATGCTGCACCAGTTCGCGGACGACCTCCCGTCCGGTGTAGCCAGTCGCTCCCGCCACGAACGCCGTCGTCATCATGCCTCCGAGGCACTGCTCGATTGCACCTGCTTACTCATTGCCACCCCTCCCCTCTGAACGCAGCCATTCTCCCAGACCCCGGTTCTTACCTCCCGCTCACCCCTCACCGCTCGCCGCCCTACAGCAGCGCCACCGGATCCCGATCGATCACCACCCGTACGTCTCCGCCTCCAGTGATCCGCCCTGCCGCGTACCGCACCAGCCTGCCGAGTGAATCCTGCGGCCCTTTGAGCAGCACGTGCCAGCGCCAGCGGTCCTTGATCCTGGCCAGCGGACAGGGCGCGGGGCCCAGAACCGTGAGAGGAAGCTCGTGCCGGGCGATCAGGTCCCGGCACCACTCCGCCACCTCGGCCGCGGCGGCGCCGACCGCTCGTTCGTCCCGACCGGAGACCACCAGGTTGACCAGACTCGTGGTCGGGGGATACGCCGGCGTCTCACGCAGCGAGAGCTCCTCGGCGAGAAATCCCTCCGCGTCGTGACTCGCCGCCCAGGTAATCGCGTGGTGCGACGGGTTCCTCGTCTGCACGATCACGCGGCCGCCCTTCGGACCTCGGCCGGCCCGACCCGCGACCTGCGCCAGCAACTGGAAGGTGCGCTCGGCCGCGCGGAAATCCGGCAGGTGGAGAGCCGAATCCGCATCGATCACACCGACCAGCGTCACGTTCGGGAAGTCGAGCCCCTTGGCGATCATCTGCGTCCCGACCAGCACATCGAGATCGCCGCGTCCGAACGCCTCGAGAATCCGGTGATGCGACCACTTGGTACTGGTGGTGTCGAGGTCCATCCGGGCGATCCGCGCCCGGGGGAATCTCTCGACCAGCATGCGCTCGAGCTGTTGCGTCCCGATGCCCCGCTCATGCTGCACGGCATGCCCGCACTCGGGACAGGCGCGGGGCACCGGCTCATCATGCGCACAGTAGTGGCAGCGGAGCCGAGGCGGTCCCTGGTGCACCGTGAGCGAGATGCTGCAGTTCGGGCAGTCGCGAACGGCGCCACAGCTTGGGCATTGGAGGTAGGAGGCGAATCCGCGCCGGTTGAGAAGGAGCAGCGCCTGTTCACCGCGCGCGAACGTGGAGGAGAGCGCGGTGTCGAGCGCGACCGACCAGGGGAAAGCCCCCGTGTCCTCTACCCGGACCGCCGTCCGCAGATCCAGCACCTCGACTGGAGGCAGCGGCCGCGATCCAATCCTGTCTGGCAGCCTGATCAGGGCGAGACGGGGACCGACCCGCGCCATCGTTTCCGGGGCGGGAGTGGCACTCCCAAGGATGAGCCGGGCCCCCTCGAGCCGGGCCCGCACTGCCGCGACGTCGCGTGCATGGTACCTCGGCGTCTCCCCATTCTTGTAGCTCCCCTCGTGCTCTTCGTCCACCACGATCACACCGAGATCCCGCACCGGTGCGAAGATCGCGGAGCGGGCGCCCACGGCGACGCGCTTGTCGCCGCGGCGGAGCGCGCGCCAGGCGTCGGCACGCTCACCATCGGAGAGCCCGCTGTGGAGCACGGCGACCTGGTCCCCGAAGACGCCGCGCACCCGGCTCACGGTCTGGGGCGTGAGTCCGATCTCCGGCACGAGGATGATCGCGCCCCGGCCGCTCTCGAGTCCCCGCCGTATGGCCTCGAGATAGACCAGCGTCTTGCCGCTCCCCGTCACGCCGAAGAGGAGCGCGGCCGATTCGGGCGGAAGCGAGTCGATGGCGGCGAGCGCCTCCAGCTGAGCAGGTGAAGGCGCCGGAGGCGGAGTGCCGGCATCTCCGGCAAATGGATCGCGAATCCGTTCCGAAAGCTCGATCCGCGCGAGCCCGCGCTTGACCAGCGCGCGCATGACTCCGTCCTGGAATTTGAGCTGCTCCTTGAGATGCCGGGTCGGAGCGCTCCCGCCGAGTTCTTCGAGAGTCTCCAGCAGGATTCGCTGCGCGGGCGCCCGGCGGAAGATGGTCTCCCGCTCGACCAGTGTCGGGAGAGGGTCAATGAGAACCAGCACGCGCTCGGTGGCCTGCGCCCCGCCCGTCTCCGGTGCTTCCACGCGCAGCGTGATCGCGCCGACCCGCGCCAGGCGATTGATCGCCTCCCACACCGGACGCTTGAGCGCGCGCCCGATGCTCGGCACCGCGCCCTCTCCGCCCTTACGCTCCAGCCACTGGAGAATCTCCGCACCGAATCCTCCGGGCACCCTTGAGGCATCCGCGACCGTGGCGATGACCTGCGAGGCGCCCCAGAGCGCGGCCGGCAGCATGCTCTTGAGCGTGAGCCCGATCGGTGCTGCGTAGTATCCGGCGATCCAGATCGCCGTCTCCAGCAGTGCCGTGGGGACCGCGGGCTCCGGATCGGGTGCGGAGAGAATGTCGCGCGCGGCCATCGCCGGCGGTTCCTCGGTCAGCTCGACCACGATGCCGACCATTTCGCGCTGCCGGACGGGCACGACGACTCGCGCACCGGGCACGACCCGGTCCGCGATGGCTTCTGGAATCCTGTACGTGTACGGCTGGGAGAGTGGAAGCGGAAGGGCGACCCGGCCGAACCCGGCGGTCATCTCCGGGTGACGCCGAGTCCGGGCCCGCTGGGGAGTCGGACCTGACCACCGGTGATCGTGGCGCCGCTGAACGGATCGCTCGCCAGCAGCGCGGCGCCGTCGAGGTCGACGATATCCACGAGCGGCGTGAAGTGCGCGGCCGCGGTGATCGCGAGCGAGCTTTCGATCATGCAACCGACCATGACCATGAGATGATGCGCCCGCGCGACTGCGATCATCTTGAGCGCCTCGCGCAGGCCGCCACACTTGGCAAGCTTGATGTTGATGCCGTCGACCCGGCCGACCAGTGCGGGAATATCCGCGACGGTCTTGCAGCTCTCGTCCGCAATGACCGGAATACGGGCGTGACGGGATATTTCGCCGAGGCCATCGAGGTCGGTCGGCTCGAGCGGTTGCTCCAGCACCGTGACGCCGAACTCCTCGAGCACGGGCAGCATGCGGAGCGTCTGCTTCACGGTCCAGCCGCAGTTCGCATCGACCCGGATTTCCTTGGATGTGGCATCGCGAATGGTCCGCAGGATTTCGAGATCCCGATCACTGCCCAGCTTGATCTTGAGAATCGGATACTCCTCCGCTTCCAGCACCTTCATCCGGATCCGCTCGGCGGTATCGATGCCGATTGTGAACGTGGACATCGGCGCGCGATCGGCGTCGAGTCCCCAGAGCTTGTAAACCGGCACCCCGAGCCGCTTGCCCACGAGGTCGTGGAGCGCGCAGGAGAGCGCCACCCGGGCGGAAGGGTTGAGATGCAGCAGCGTCTCCCAGCCGAGCTCGGTGTCCTCGATCGCGAATGGATTCGACGGCAGCGCCTTCTGGTAGAGCTGCAGCGATGCGAGCACCGTCTCGGTCGTCTCTCCGTAGAAGCGCGTCGGCGCCGCCTCGCCCCACCCTTCCACACCATCGGAGTCGATCAGCCGCACCCAGACCGTGCGGTAATCGCTGTTTCCGCCCCGGGCGATGATGAACGGGTGCCGGGTGTGGAGCTCCAGGATCTCGCATTCCATCCTGAGCGGTTGCGTCACGGTGTCCTCGAAGGAAGTTGGAAGGGTAGGATAATAGTCGGGGAAGGTGCCGAGTTGAACGCGCGGTCAGCGGCGGTTCCTGGTCGAACACGACGATCGTGTCACGCGAGCGTCCGCACCCGGTCAGCGCCTGGTACCGGTCGGCCGGATCGGAGCCTCAGCCGTTGCGGGCTTCGTCCCGTTTACCGACCGTTGACCGCATGCAGATTCCTCCCTGTCTCCGCTGCAGGTTCGTCGTCAAGGGCTCGAGCGTCATCCAGCTGCTCGCCCACGACGGGTGCGATCGGTGCGCCACGCAGGAATCCCTGATCCGCTCAGCGTTGCGAGCGGAAGCGCCGCTACTCGAGCGCGCCGAGATGCGCGGCGACGCCGAGTGCCAGCCGCTCTGGAGTGTATCCCCCTTCGAGCAGCCCCACGATCGGAGTCCGGGGAAATCGTTCGCGGAGGCGGACTGTGAGCTGGGCGTAGTGCTCCGGCTCGAGCGTGAAGCCGCCGAGCGGATCTCCGGCCATCGCGTCGAATCCGGCGGAGATGAGCAACAGATCGGGCGCCCAGCCGTCACTCGCGGCGACGATCGCATCCCAGAGATCCTTCACGTATAACTCGGCCGCCAGTCCCGCTCGCCGAGGGACGTTGAAGATGTTGCCGACGCCGCGCTCATCGGCCATGCCGGTGCCCGGATACCAAGGGTGCTGGTGAAGCGAGACGTAACGGGTGTCGGCGTCATTCTCCACCAGCGCCTGGGTGCCGTTGCCGTGGTGCACGTCCCAGTCGATGATCAGCACGCGCGTCCGGCCGAGCCTGCGTGCCGAGTGCGTCGCGACGACGACGTTGTTCACGAGACAGAAGCCCATTGCTCGCGCGGCGAGCGCATGGTGACCGGGGGGCCGGACCGCCGCAAAGGCGTGACCGGCGCCTCCGTGCGCGTGCAGCAAGGCAGCGCGCACGGCACCCGTTGCACCGAGCACGGCGTCCCAGCTGGCACCGCTCATGACGGTATCGAGGAAGAGTGCTCCGCCGCCGGCCCGACTGATCTCCTCGAGCCTGGCGAGATATCCCTCGGGGTGAACCAGGAGAAGATCCTCCCTCGACCCCGGTTCCGCGTCGCGGACGGTGCAGCGCGGGTCGGTTCGGAGGCGTGCCAGCAGCACTCGCAGTCGCGCTGGCGATTCGGGATGACCGGCGCCCGGGTCATGGAGTACGCATGCCGGGTGGGTGAAGACGGAGACAGGCATCAGACTCGGCGGGACAACGCGCGAGGCGGTGGCGCAGCGACCTGCAGCTTCGCGAGCGGGAGCGGGTGTGATTCGATTATTTTCCCCACCGGATCGACTCGATTCATTCCCGAGGCAGGAGCAATCAGATGTCCCGTTCATCGACGCCGGCGCTCGCTGGCGCCCTCATGGTCACCCTCGCCCTCGCCTGCGGCAAGGGTACCGATCCTTCGTCCACCGTTGTTCTCAAACTGAATAGCACCGATTCGCTGGACGGCTGGGTGCAGAGCAACGCCGCAGTCTTCGTGCATGGTGGCGGGCCCCTCGTGGGGGATTTCCCCACCTCGCAGCCTGGCGTCGGCTATCGCGAGTTCTACAGCTTCGACCTCGGCAGCATTCCCGCCAGCGCCGTCATCACTTCGGCGACGCTGCGACTCTATCAGCAGCAGGTCGGTGGAACGCCGTATGCAAGCCTGGGCAACGTGGTCGTCGATCATATGAACTTCGGCGCCGTGCTCCAGGCGACCGACTACCTCGCGGCGCCACTTGCCGCCGCCATCGGCGTCATCTCGAGCGACACCGCCAAAGGTTACAAGGACCTCAATGTGCTTTCACGCGTAACGGCGGACATCGCCGCGGCGCGCGGACGCTCGCAATTCCGGATCCGCTTCTCGACTCAGGACACGAACGGAGACGGCGTGAACGACTTTGCCCTCTTCACCGACGCCGAGATGTCCTGCTGCAACCCGGGCACCACACAGCCGCCGCACCTGGTCATCGCGTATCACCTCTGAGACGAACGTCCGGCGCCGAGCTCGCGGAGAGTGCGTGCCTCGCGGGCGAGCGCCTCGCGCTCCCGGATGATATCGTCGAGGATTCTCTGGTGACGGCGCCAGGCTCCGAGCACGAGCGCCACACCGATAAATGAAGCGCCGGCGAGCAGCGCGAGCGTCCAGCGATGCCGATGCCACGCCAGGAAGCCAAGGAAAACGCCGTCGAGTCCGAGGACTCCGACGGCGAGCATGGTAAGGATCCAGCCAGTGCCGCGACCCGACGCCATGTCAGGTCTTACCGCAGCGGGCGGCGGCGGCGCGGCATAACGATCAGCGCTGCATTGCTCATGATGCCTGCTTCCGTGAGGGACCGACCCTCGTCGGTGAGCTCGGCGCCGCGGAATTTCATCATGTAACCCTCGGGATCCCGCGTCACGTGTGTCATCGTGAGCGCGCGCCGCTTGAGCTCGCCGATCCGGGTGCCACCTGGCACGCTGAGATCGACCTCATCCCACGCATCCTGCACCATCACGCGGACCGGAATGGCCTCGCTCATACCGCCCCCGCGGAAGCTGCGATCGGCAGCGTGGAGAAAAACCGGTCGATTGCCTGGTCGAATAGCAGAGTCGAACCCCGGATGCTGGTGAAGCCTTCGTTCTGACGAACCGCGAACACCACTTCCTCTCCGCCCTGTCCCCGCAGCGTGAGGAACTCCGGCCCCTCTTTCTCGGCATATGCCGCGTTCAGCGGAATCCGCTCGGCGAAGAACGCCTTGGCCAGGCGGAGGACATCCGCGGGAGGGAGGCTGGTGGTCGTGGTGTGGATCATGAGCTTGGGTAGTAGGTGGTGGATTGTAGGTGGTTGTGCTCGATGCAACAGCTTCCGCTTCCCCTTTCCCGCTTCCCGCTATTTCAGTAGGATCGTAATCCCCGTCGGCTGAGCGGGGAC
>JBDUEA010000059.1:0-16671 GCA_040002695.1 Gemmatimonadota bacterium
CGAAGTATCCCTCCGACCAGCCCATCAGCTCGAAGATGACTTCCTCGACCTGGGCCCGGACCTGCCGGCTAAGTTCGCGCGGGCTGATCACGCCAAGATCGAGGAGAATCTCGCCGAGGCGGCGGGTGTCCCCCGCGGCCTGCATGCCGCGCGCGCGGGTCAGATCATCTTCGGCGACTTTTCCGGAGCGGAGCAGCAGTCGCCCCAGTGGATGCGGGTTACTGTGGATGTGGGCGCCCACCACGACCCCGTCCTCGAACAACACGGTTCCTGCATTCTGCCGCAGCTCGGAGGTGATGCGAAGGATGCCGGTCTTCTGGCTCAGATCGAGCAGCTGGAAGACGTCATGGATGTTGAGCTCCTTGAGCGGACCTTCGATCGCCACGATCAGTCCGCTCCGCGCGCGAAGATGTGCTGCAGATCGCGAGCGGAGCGCGCATGCGTGCGGGCCAGCTGAGCGAACGGTCCGCCCGCATCCACCTGAATAACGCGTTCCCAGGCTCGCACCGCCTCGGGATATTGTTGCAGCCGCGCCAGGGCCTGGCCGGTGTGATAAAGCGCAGATTGGTTCTCCGGATCGAAGCGCAGGAGCCGGCGCAGCGCTTCGAGCGCGCGATCCGCGCGCCCATCTTCGAGCAGGCAGCGGCCGAGCAGGAGCAGGGCGTCGAGATCCCAGGGTTCCCGGTGGAGGATATCCACGAGCAGGTCGACCGCCGCGGCGGGGCTCTCGACACGGCGCACCAGGTCTGCGACGGCCAGCGCGGCTTCCATGAAGGTCGGCAGCAGATCGAGCGCGCGATCATAGGCAAGACGAGCCGCCACCCAATTTTCGCGCTGTTCCTCGAGGCCACCAAGCTCGAACCACACCTGCGCCAGCGAGGCGTCGAGTTGGAGCGCGGCCTGGTACGCCTCGACCGCGGCTTCACGATCGCCAAGTCGCGCGGCGACCCGGGCCTGAAGCTGCAGCAGATCCGGCCGACCGGGCGCGAGAGCCTGGGCTTCACGCAGCAGGTCGAGCGCGCCGACCGGGTTCGCACCCACGAGTCGCGTCCGTGCCACCGCCACCAGGGCCTCGACATTTCCCGGCAGCCGGAGGAGCATGGCCTCGGCGGTCGGCGCGGCCTCATGCCCTCGCTCGAGCGCGAGCAGCGCCCGCACCTCGCCCAGCATCGCTTCGGGAAGCCCGGGCGCGTGGACCTGGGCCTCGCGATAGCGCTCGAGCGCCTCGCCGTGCAGCCCTCGTTTCGCAAAGATTTCGCCGAGCAGCAGTCCAGCCCGTGCCGGCGGTGCGCCTCGGTGCACCGCGCGGTCCACCTCGGCAGCTGCCAGCTCGAGCAGTCCCTTCGCGACGTAATCCGTGGCCAGTGCCAGCGGATCCTCGGTCGCCGCCGGCTCGACGCCATTGGTATGCCCAGGCGTCTCCAGCTCGTCGAAGATCCGGTCGAGGAGCCGGGTGTCGAAGCTGAAGTCGCCGCCGACTTCCTCGGCGGTGATGTCCGCCGAGATCTGCGGAACGATGGAGATGGTGGGATTTTCATACTGCAGGTCGATGGTCAGCGCGAACTTCTGCTGCACATAATACGGCTCGATCTCGAGCGCGCGCTTCGTCTCCCGCAAGGCACCATCGAAATCGCCGAGATGGCTGAGCGTGAAGCTCAGGTTATAGTGCGCCGAGGCGTTGGTGGGGTCCGCGTCGACCGCGCGGGAAAAGGCGTTGCGCGCGTCGTCGAAGCGCTTGAGCTCGACGAGTACGAGGCCCACGCCGTTCCACGCGACGGCGTCACCCGAGTCATCGGCGAGTACCTGGCGATAGGCCTCGAGCGAGAGCTGCAGCCGACGGCGCTGCAGCAGCAGGAGGGCCAGGTTGAGCCGTGCCGCGACAAGATCGCTCTTCGCCCGGAGTGCGCGCTGGAAACATTCCAGAGCCGACTCTCCGTCGGAGGCGCCGGCGCGAAGTACCCCGAGATTATTCCAGGCGAGCGCATAATCCGGGTCCGCCGCGATCGCCTTCTCATAGGAGGCGTCGGCATCCTCCCGACGGCCGCTCTGGTGCAGGCAGACGCCGCGCTCGTTCCACAGCTTGGGCGAGTCGCCCACCTCATCGACCAGCTGTCCGTACAGCTCCAGCGCTGCGGCGAGGTCCCGCCGGAGCAGGTGCACTTCGGCCATTGCCTGCATCGTGAGGCGGCGGTCCTCGCCGGAATCGAGCGCGAGCTTGTACTCGCGCAGCGCTTCGACGTAATACCCCTTCTGCCGGAACGCGAGGCCGAGATTAAAATGGGCGAGCGCGCCGCCTTCTGAGACGGTCGGTCGCGGGGCGCTCGGAGGACCGGCGGCAAGTGACTGACCGTTCCGGTCGCGGTAGCGGACCAGGGACAGGTTGCTCTGGGCCCGCGCGAAAGTGGGATTGAGCGCGATCGCCCGCTTGGTCGCCGCGCGGGCGCGCTCGTGCTCGCCGAGATCGCCGTAGACGAAAGCGAGGAGATAAAACGCGTCCGCGTTGTCGGGGTTGCGGATCACCGCTTCCTCGAGCAGCGATCGCGCCTGGTCGCTGAGTCCGCGGTTGTAGAGGGCTTCACCGTAGTAGAACAGCGTGACCGAGCTGCCGGGGTCGATCTCGCAGGCACGGCGAAAGGCTTCGGAGGCGGTGTCGAGGTCCCCGCGCGCCTTCTGGGCCAGGCCGAGCTGGATCAGGCACCCGATGTCGGCGGGCTGGCGCGCCAGCAGCGCCTCGAATTCCGTGACCGCTTCCGTGAAGTGGCCGAGGGAGGCGTAGGTCCGTCCGAGCTCCCAGCGCGCCTCGCGATCGTCGGCATGCCGCCGGAGTTTTTCCCGCAGCTCGGCGACCCTGCGATCGTAGTAGCCGGTCGCATGGTACGCGATCTCGAGGTTTCCCTGCGCCACCTGCATCTTGGGATCGAGCTCGAGGGCGCGCAGAAACTCGGCGATCGCTTCCGCGACCAGCCCTTTCTGGTAGTACAGGACACCGAGGTTATTGTGAGCGCCGGCGTCGGAGGGATCGATGCGCCGGGCGAAGGACCTGATGACCGCGAGATCGCGCTCCGACGGCGCGGGGCCGGGCACAGGTGCCTCAGGTCAGTCTGATGGCGTCGAAGATCGCCCGCAGCGAGGCCAGGTCCGGCAGCAGGAGGAAGTGCCCGCGAATCTGCAGATTTGGATCTTCGAAGAGAAAACGGGTTTCCACGCAGAAGACGTAATCGCGGTCGTACCCGAAATTCATGTAGGTCGACGTCAGCACGGCTCCGCAGAGATCGATCGCGAGGCTCGGCACCGACGGCACGAGCATCATGCCCATGAAATCGCTGAGCGCGTTCATGTACGCGCTGCTCAGAATATTCCCGACTTCCTTGAGTCCCGACTGCTCCATCTCGCCGAAGGCGGTGATCTCTCCTGGTTTCTTCCGCAGGAGAATCTCGCAGAGCGTGCGGGCGGAGGCCTCGGGAAAGATCACGAGGGTGCGGCCGGTCAGGTCGCCCATCATGTGCATGAGCACGGCGGCGATCACGTCGTCAGCCTTGCCCAGGATTTCGGGAACCTCCTCGAGCCGGGTGATATTCACTTCCGGCACCGAGATCATGATGCGTCGATTGGTCAGCTGCGACAGCGCCGTCGCGGCATGACCTGCACCGATGTTCGCCACTTCACGGAGGGCGTCTCGCTGCAAAGCGTGTAGGTCTCGAACGTCGTCCATGCTCTGCTCCTCAGACGAGAGCGGCTGGGTCCACGATCAGCACCGGAACCCCATCACCCAGAATCGTGGCGCCGCTGAAGATGGGCAGCATGCCCTTCGGCGCATCGAACGGTTCGACGACGATTTCCTGCTGTCCCATCAGCGCGTCCACTACCAGCGCTGCCCGGCGGTCGCCGACTTCGAGGATGATCGCGGGATACTTGTGCGACGCGTTTGCCGCGGCCATCCCCACACACTCCCGGAGCCGGATCGTAGGGATGACCCGTTCCCTGAGTACCAGCGCTTCCCGTCCCTGCAGTGAAGCCAGCGAGGCCGGATGCAGCTCGACCGTTTCCGCGACGCTCGCCAGCGGGATCGCGTACCGTTCGGTGCCCACTCTGGTAAGCAGCGCCCGGACGATGGCCAGCGTCATCGGGAGCCGCAACGTGAAGGTCGCTCCTGAACCAGGCGTGGACTCGAGGTCGATGGACCCTCCGAGTGCTCGCACTCGCGAAAATACCGCGTCCATCCCTACTCCGCGTCCGGAAACATCGGTCACCATCGCGGCGGTCGTGAACCCCGGGCGACTGAGAATTCGGAGCAGCACGTCATCCTGCAGTGCCTCGGTGCCTGCGTCTACGAGCCCGTCCCGAATAGCCTTTTCGAGAATCCGTTCCCGGTCGATCCCGCGGCCGTCATCCGAGACCCGGACCGCGACGCTGGTGCGCTCACGAGTCGCGCTGAGCTTGATCCGCCCTTCGGCGGGCTTGTGACGCTGCTGCCGTTCCGCCGGCGGCTCGATACCATGATCCACTGCGTTCCGAAGCAGATGCAGCAGCGGGTCGCCGATTTCGTCGAGGATCGTGCGGTCGAGTTCGATCTCTTCGCCTTCGACCTCGAACGTCACCCGTTTTCCAAGCTGCCTTGCCAGGTCCCGCACGACGCGAGGAAAGCGATCGAACACCTGCCAGACCGGCGTCATCCGGGCCTGGATGATTTCGCCCTGCAGCTCGGAGACCACACGCCCGATACGGGCGCCGATCGCCTGCATCTCCGGCGAGGCGTCCAGCGCGACCAGCTCCGAGAGGCGCCCCTTCGCGACGACCAGTTCGCCGACCTGTGTCATCATGGCGTCGAGCCGTCGGAGGTCCACCCGGATCTGCCGGGATCTTCCGACCGCGTCTCCCGTCTCGCGGCTGGGGCGCTCCGCGAGATCGTCGCCGAATACCACCGACTCGACGTCACCCACCGAACGAATCGATTCGATCAGCGCTGCTGCGTCGCGCTCCGACTCGAGGCGGAAGCTCAGCTGCCCGTCGAAATCTTCATGTTCGAACGCCGAGAGCGGCGGCCGGACCGCGGTGACCCGGCCGAGGGATTCGGCACGACGCACCGCGAGCAGGGCTCTCGCTCCGCGCATCGCGGCGTCGGTTCGGATGCTGACTCTAACCGTGCGACCCACCGGTGCCGGTGCCGGCGGCTGCTCCCGCTTGGGAATCGCCCAGCTGCCAGTCGGCGCGGTCGCGACTGAAGCCTGATCCAGTTCGCTCAGCAGCGCGGTGAAATCCAGTGCTCCGTCACCTCCGGCGACCGCCTCGGGCGCTCCCGCTTCCAGTGCGTCGACGATCCGGAAGAGCAGGTCGTGCACCTCGGGAGTAGCGCTGCCCGGATCACTTCGAAGGACATCGAGTACGGTCTCGGCGCGGTGAGCCAGTTCGGTCAGATTGCCGTAGCCCATCGCCGCAGACATGCCCTTGAAGGTGTGCATCGCGCGGAAGATGCCGGCGGCCGGCTCGGTCGAGCGCGGTTCCCGTTCCCAGTCGAGCAGCAGCTGATTGCAGGCCCGCAGGTGTTCCCGGCTCTCGGTGAGGAAGAGCGCGGCGTAGCGGGAGAGATCCATGGCCTCAGCCCAGAACGCGCTGCACGGCCTCTAGAACTCGGGACGGCTGAAAAGGCTTTACGACGAAATCCTTGGCGCCTGCCTGAATCGCCTCGACAACCAGCGCCTGCTGCCCCATCGCGCTGCACATCAGCACCTTGGCGTCCGGATCGGTTTTGCAGATCTCGCGCACGGCCTCAATGCCGCCCATATCCGGCATCACGATGTCCATCGTGACCAGGTCGGGTTTCAGCTGCCGATATTTCTCCACCGCTTCACGCCCGGTCTCGGCCTCGCCGACGACCTCGAACCCTGCTTGCGCAAGAATGTCGCTGATCATGGTCCGCATGAAAATCGCATCGTCGCAGACGAGAACTGTGTGGCTCACGCACCCTCCTCCGTGCCGTGTGTGGGACCGGGTCGGTGTCTCGGTGCCGAGGCACCGAGTACTCCCGCCGGCTCAGCCGCCGATCAACGGGGTCAGCAATGCCTCGGTGTCCAGCAGAACGAACGCGCGCTCGGCGTGGCGACCGGCGGATTTCGCAATTCTTGGATCGAGGCCGGGAAGCACCTCACGGGGCTCAAGCTCCGAGGTTGGCACATCCGCAAGGTCCAAGACTGCGTCCACCTCGAGCCCGACGACGTGTCCGCCAAGCACAATGACCAGGACGCACGCATCGGCGCCGACCGGCGAATCGGACCGGCTCAACAGCTGGTGTCCGCTGATCACGGTGATGAGCGAACCGCGGACATTCACCAAACCGTTCACCGCCTCAGGCGCTCCGGGGATCCGGGTGGCGGCCTGTGACGGGATGATCTCGCGGACCTGCTCGACTGGCAGGGCGCAAACGAGATCGGCTACCTGAAAAATCACGATACGGATCGCGGCAAAGTCAGGCATGTGCTTTAAAGAAAAGAAGATACCGAAGCGCGTCGGAATCAGCAACGGGAACAGATCCGTCCGCCAGCGCCACCAGAAGCGGCTTGAGATCGGCCGGCCAATCCGAGACAAATTCCATCGGGAGCTGGGTCACCGGATGCTGAAAAGCAAGGTAGGCGGCATGCAGCGCCTGCCGGGGAGACAGGCGCTCGAGCATCTCGGCCCGGATCCGCTGGCTGCCGGAGATTCTTCGGCTGCCTCCCATCCCGTAGACCGGGTCGCCAAGCAGAGGATGACCGATGTGCGAAAGATGGACTCTCACCTGGTGCGTGCGACCGCTGTGGAGCTCGACGCGCAGCAACTCGGCGATATCGAAACGGGCGATGACGTAGGCGTCGCTCCGGGCAGGTCTTCCCTCTTCAACCACCGCCATCCGTTTCCGGTCTTTCGGGTGCCGATCGAGTGGCGCATCGATCCGGGTGGGACTCGCGTCGAGGTGACCCCAGGAGATCGCCGCGTAATGTCGTGTCACCTTCCGGGCGGCCAGGGCCATTCCGAGCCGCCGGTGCGCAATATCGGTCTTCGCGACCACCATGAGTCCGGAGGTGTCCCGATCCAGCCGATGCACGATGCCCGGACGACCCGCGGCGCCGCCCGAGAGCGTCGTGCCGCGGGCGATGAGCGCGTTCACCAGTGTGTCCTGCCAGTGCCCGGGGGCGGGATGCACCACGAGCCCGGCCGGTTTGTCGATGATAGCGAGATGCTCATCCTCGAATACGATGGTGAGCGCGATCGCCGTCGGCTGCAAGGTCCGGGGCGGCTCCGATGCCGGGAAACGAACGATGACCGTTTCCCCACGTGCAAGCAGCCGGGAGGCGCGCGCGACGGCACCATTCACCGTCACCGCCTTGTTGGCGACGAGGCGAGCGGCCTGAGTCCTCGAAAGATCGAGCTGATCCGCCAGGAAGCGGTCCAGTCGCTCCGTCTCCTCGGAAGTCACCGTGAAGCTGCGCTCCGGATCGATGGGGACTTCAGACATTCTCGGCCCCGCGCCCTGGCGTACCGGGGTTGCGTGCGTGGGCCGGGGCAGCTGAAATCCTGCCGTCGGAGGGATCGACTTGGGCGGTCATTCGGGATGGAGCGGTAATCGATTGATCCCGGGATGGAGAGATGTGGAGGGTTGTCCGGCGATGCTCGGCGCAGAACGGGTTCGCGCGAGCCCGAGCCATGATCGGAGCACGAAACAGAAGATGCTGCCCTGCCGTTTCACCGCGGGGAGCCCGCGACCTTCGGCTATATGCCGCGCGATCTTCCGCGACCGCGGGGCGGATCAGGATATCGGGCTGGAAGGTGTGGGCGACTCGGGTTCTGCCCTGGATGCGTCCTCACGCCACAGCGAGATGGCGAGTGCGATCGCACCGCAGCTCACGGCCATGTCCGCCACGTTGAACGTTGGCCAGCGATAGGTCCCGATTCCGACGTCGAGAAAGTCGACGACGCCCTGGCCGCTCCGGATGCGGTCTACGAGATTTCCGAGCGCGCCGCCGCTGACCAGACCAAGTGCCAGCTGCCGGAAGAGATCGCCGGGCGCCGCCTGGCGGGACATGCGGTAGAGCACGATCACCGCGATGACCGCAACCGTGAAGAAAATCCAGCGGGAATAGGGGCCGACGTCGAGCCCGAAGGCGGCCCCAGGGTTGTATACCAGACGTAACTGGAACCAGTCGCCGAACACCGAACGACCGGACGTGCGGAGCAACCGCGCTTCGGCGAGAAGCTTGGTGCCGAAGTCCGCGATCACGACGGAGATGAGTGCCGTCCAGTACAGCCGGCGGTCAGCGACGCTTGCCATCCTCTTCCTTCTCTTTGCACTTGATGCAGAGGCGCGCGTGTGGCAGCGCGTCGAGGCGCTCGAAGTTGATCTCCTCGCCGCAGGTATGACAGAGGCCGAACTTGTCCGGCGTCTTGTACAGCCGGCGGAGCGCCTCGTTTACGTGCCAGAGATACCGCCCCTCCTGCGACGCGAACAGAAACTGCTTTTCGCGCTCCATGGCGTCGGTCCCCTGGTCCGCCATGTGGAACGAATAGGAGGAAAGGTCGCCGTCGGAGGACTGCAGCGTGGCATTGAAGGATTCGTCGTAGTGACCGAGTTCCTTCATGACCCGCGCGCGTTCCTCGAGCAGACGCTTCTCGAAATGATTCAGATTCTTCTTGTTCATGCCGTATCCGTTCCTGGTGTGCCGGCGTCTGTCGCGCCGGTGTTGAATCGCCGGATCCCGATGGTGACCGTCGAGCCGTCGAGATCGAGCGTCTGTTCCCCTTCGGCCGCCGTGAGCCGGCCGCCGACCATCACCTGTCGGGCCAGCGTCTCTCCGGCAATGAACGGCTGGTGAGCCCGCACGGCCTCCAGTACATCCGCCGGTCCCTCGACGCTCAGCTCGATGCGCGTGCTGTATTCGTAACCGGACTCCTTGCGGAGCCGCTGGATCAGGTGCACCAGCTCACGCGCGAGGCCTTCCTGGGCGAGCGCTGGCGTGAGGTGGGGATCGAGCGCTGCGACGAGGGGGCCATCGCTATTCACCAGCCAGTCCGTCGTCACTTCGCGTCCCACGACCACATCCTCGGAAAGATACGTGATCGTCTGTCCGTTCACATCCAGCAAGGCGGTGCCACCGGCTTCGAGGGTGCGCAGCTGCTCGGGGCCCATTCCACCGACGGCCGCAGCCACGGCAGCGGTGTCCTTCCCGTGGCGCTTGCCGAGCGACCGGAAGTTGGCCTTCCCGCGCAGCCGGACCAGCGAGGTATCGGACTCGACCACCTCGATTCGCTTCACGTTGACTTCTCCCTGGAGCACGTCGAGTAGCTGGGTAAAGGCCGGGCCCCGAACCGATGCGGGAACGGCCACACGCATTGCCGCGAGTGGCTGACGGACGCGCAGCCGTCCGGTCTCCCGGGCGGCCCGCGCGAGTGAAGCCAGGCGGCGGATTGCGTCCATTGCCGTTTCGAGCGCGACATCTCGCGGACGCGCCAGCGTCGGCCATCCGGCGAGGTGCACCGATGTGCCCGTGAGCGCGCGGTGCAGCCAGTCGCTGCTGAACGGCGCCGCGGGGGCGAGCAGCCGGCTCACTGTCACCAGTGTCTCGTGGAGCGTCGCGACAGCCGAGGGATCGGCATCCCGGTCGGGTGCCCAGAACCGGTCGCGATTGCCCCGCACGTACCAGTTCGAGAGATCGTCGATCACGAATTCCATCAGGAGGCGCACGCCGGCAGTCACGTCGTACCCAGCCCAGGCAGCTGCAACTCCATCCACGGTCGCGTCGAGACGGCTCAGGATCCACCGGTCCGCCAGCGGCCGTCCCGCGACCGGCGGAGCTTCGATGCCCTCCCGGGCATAGCGCCGGAAGAACTCGTAGGTGTTCTTGAGCGTATTGAGGAATCCGCCGGCCACATCGGGGATCGCGCGTGGATCAAACGGTTTCGGCTTCCACACCTGGCTCCCGGCCAGGAGGTAGAGGCGCACGGAGTCCGCGCCGAATTCCTTCAGCATGTCCCACGGGTTGACCACGTTCCCCTTCGACTTCGACATCTTCTGGCCCTTCGCGTCCAGCACCAGCTCATTGACGATCACGTGCCGGTATGCCGGACTGTCGAACGCCGTCGTCGCGATCGCAAGAAGCGAATAGAACCAGCCGCGGGTCTGGTCGACACCCTCGCAGATGTAGTCCGCCGGAAAATGTCGGGCGAACTCATCCTTGTGCTCGAATGGATAGTGCCATTGCGCGAACGGCATCGATCCCGAGTCGAACCAGGTATCGATGACCTCCGGTGCCCTGCGTGCAGTGCCGCCGCATGCACAGGTCCAGGTGTAGGCGTCGATGTACGGTTTGTGCGGATCGAATCCGTCCGGCAGTGCCCTGCCCCACCGCGAGGCCAGCTCGGCATAGCTGCCGATCACTTCGACGTGTGAGGCATCGCGATCGCAGACCCACACCGGCAGCGGTGTTCCCCAGTAGCGGTCGCGCGAGAGCGCCCAGTCGACGTTGTTCTCGAGCCATTCGCCGAAGCGTCCGGCCCCCACCTCAGGGGGATTCCAGTCCACGGCCGCGTTGATCTCCAGCATCCGCTGCTTCACTGCCGTGGTGCGGACGAACCAGGAATCCCGCGCGTAGTAGATGAGCTTGCTGGAGCAGCGCCAGCAATGCGGGTACGAGTGAACGTACTGCTCCGTGAGCAGATGCCGGCCCTCGGCCTTGAGCCGGCGGATGATCAGCTCGTTGGTCTCGTCGGCGGTGACCAGCTTGCCTTCGATTTCGGGCCAGGTGGTTCCGATGAACGTGCCGTCAGGTGCGACCGGACGAACCATCGCCAGGCCATGCTCCTGCCCGGCAGAGTAGTCGTCGGCCCCGAACGCGGGGGCCATGTGCACGATTCCCGAACCATCTTCGGCGGTGACGAACTGTCCGGGAATGATCACCGAGTGCGCTCGATCGGCCGGCATCGGCACGATATCGAATGGGCGGCGATAAGTCTTCCCGGTGAGTTCACGTCCAGTCACCGTGGCGATCCGCGGACTCTCCCCGATCGGCTTCCCGCCCACATGCACGGCTGCTGCGCGCGATTCAGCGATCACGAGTTTCGCCGGACGGCCACCGCCCGCATCGGCCACGGCGTACACGCCATATACCAGATCCGGTCGGACCGCCGCCGCAACGTTGGAGGGCAGCGTCCACGGCGTCGTGGTCCACACTACCAGTTCCCAGCCGCTGCCATCCTCCAGCGGGAACGTGACGTAAATCGATTTGTCCCGCACTTCCTCATAGCCGAGCGCGAGCTCGTGACTGGAGAGAACCGTCCCGCAACGAGGGCAATACGGCAGCACCCGGTGCCCGCGGTAAAGCAGCTCTTTTTCGAACAACCGTCGGAGCACCCACCAGACGCTCTCGATGTAGTTGTTCGAGTAGGTGATGTACGGGTGCTTGTAGTCCAGCCAGTAACCGATCCGATCTGAGAGATTCTCCCACTCGGACTGATAGGTGAAGACGCTCGTCCGGCAAAGCGCGTTGAACTTCTCGACGCCGTACGCCTCGATGTCCTTTTTGCCCTTGAGCTTGAGCTTCTTCTCGATTTCGATCTCTACCGGCAATCCGTGCGTGTCCCACCCCGCGATCCGCGTGACCAATTCCCCCTGCATCGCATGGAACCGGCAGATCAGGTCCTTGATGGTCCGCGCGAAGACGTGATGAATCCCTGGCCTGCCGTTGGCAGTCGGCGGTCCCTCGAAAAAGACGTACGAGGCGCCGCTCCTGGTGGCCTCGAGCGTCCGCTCGAACAGACCCTCTTCCTTCCAGAGCGCGAGCTGTCGCTGCTCCAGCTGGTCCAATGATTCGTCCGGCCACGGAGCATACGTCATCAGTGCAGGCGCTCGACGAGACGGGTAACGAGCCGGCTCAAGGCGGGCTCCGCACGTCCGGCCGTCTCGATGATGCGGCCGATGTCCGCAGGTTCGAGCGCGTCGGGCAGGCACTGGTCCGTGATGATTGAAATTCCCACCACCCGCATGCCTTCGTGCACCGCGACGATGACCTCGGGGACGGTCGACATCCCGACCACGTCTGCTCCCATTCCCCTGAGCATCCGGTATTCCGCCCGCGTCTCGAGATTCGGTCCCGGCACGGCGACGTAAACACCTTCGCGCAGCACGATGCCGAGCTCCAGCGCGGCGGCGCGCGCCGCGACCCGGAGCTTCGTGTCGTAGGGGTCGGACATGTCCGGAAAGCGAGGTCCGAGCCGCTCGTCGTTCGGACCGATGAGCGGATTGTCGCCGAGCAGATTGATGTGATCCGCAATGAGCATCAGGTCGCCTGGGGCCCAGAGCGGGTGCATGCCCCCGCAGGCGTTGCTGACAATCAGGACGGGGGCGCCCAGTGCATGCAGCACGCGGACGGGAAAGGTCACGTCCTGGAGCGAATAGCCCTCGTACCGGTGAAAGCGTCCCTGCATCGCGACGATCGAGCGTCCGCCGAGCTTCCCGAAGAGCAACCGCCCGGCATGCGTCTCGACGGTCGAAAGTGGGAAGCCGGGGATCTCCTCATACGGAATCGAGGTCTCGACCGAAATCTCGCGCGCGAGCCCCCCGAGGCCGGTGCCGAGGATGATCGCCGCGTCAGGCCTGCTCTCGCTGCGACCGCGGATCGCCTTGACTGCCGTCTGGATCCGATCGAACAGCGAGTCGGCGCCGGTCATGCGCCGCGCTTGAGCAGGAGTTCGGTCTGCACCTGCGCCATGAGCTGCGCGTGACTCTGCAGACCATCGATTTCTCCGAGCTGCCGCTCGATGAGTGCCCGGAAGTTCGCGAGATACGCCGCGAACTGGCGCGTGAGCTGCTCGGAGCGTTCCCGCACCTGTCGCTCCTCCGCCTGCGCCTGGCCCACCGTCCGCATTGCCTCCGCCTTCGCTTCGCGCATGACCCCTTCCGCTTCGAGATCGGCCTGCTGCTTCATGTCTACGCGCAGTTGCTGCGCGGCGACGAGCGCGTCGTTGAGTGCGCGGTCCCGCTCGCGGAATGCGCGGAGCTGCTCCTGGAAATTCCGCATCCGCTCATCCAGCTGGGCTCGCTCTCGGGACATGCGGTCCAGCTCGTCGGCGACCCTTGCTTTGAATTCGTCGACCTGCGCGCGATCGTAGCCGCGGAACGCGCGATGGAAATCCTGCGCGCGTACGTCGTTCGGTGTCAGGTGAAAGGCGTCATCGCTCATATGCCGCGTTCTCCGAACAGGAGTGTCCCCAGCCGCACCATTGTGGCTCCTTCTTCAACCGCCGTCAGGTAATCTCCCGACATTCCCATCGACAGCTCTGGAAGGCGGTGTCCCTGACGCTCGGCATCGTCGCGCAGCTTCCGAAGCTTCCGGAACGCCGCCCGCGGAATGCCGGGATCCTCACTCAACTCCGCCAGTGTCATCAAGCCGGCCACGCGTAACTTCCTCAGCGCAGCGATCTGCTCCAGCAGCGCGGGAAGCCCGTCGGGTTCCACCCCACCCTTCTGCTGTTCTCCGGAACAGTTTACCTGGATGAGGATCCGCTGCGGCTGATCCGATTCGTGGCGCCGATCCAGCTCGGTGGCCAGGTCGGCGCGATCGACCGAATGAATGACGGCGAATCGACCGGCCGCCAGCCGCGCCTTGTTGCGCTGCAGCGTCCCGATCAGGTGCCACTCGACCTGGAGCTGTGGCAGCAGATTCTGCTTCGCGAGCGCCTCCTGGACCCGGTTCTCACCGACGGCGGAGAGGCCGGCCCGCACCGCTGCCTGCACCGCCTCCGGCCCGTGGGTCTTCGTCACCGCGATGACCGTGACTGCGTGGGTCCAGCCCGCTCGCGCCTGGCGTTCGCTGATGAGCCTCTGGACTTCATCGATACGTGCTGGAAGTCCCGGGAATTCCATAGCCATCAAATCTAGGGCAGGAAAACCCTTTATTGAAGGGTCGGGGTCGCAGGAATCAGGGGCCGAGCCTGGTGCTGTCGGAAGCTTCCAGCTTGCGGAGGGCGTTCGTGAAGGTCGCGTTGGGGGATAACCGTGAAGCGCGGGCCAGGTTGCGGATAGCGCCTTCGGTATCGTGACGCAGGTCGCTGGCGAGCGCGAGCTGGGCGAAGGGCGTCGCGAGTGTGCGCGCGATGCCCTGGCTAGTAGGATCCAACGCCCCGACGTCGCTCCCTTCCAGACCGGCGTATCGATAGGTGTGCCAGACCAGCTGCTCCGTCGTGGGCACATCGAGCGTCATGGCCGGTACCCGCACCAGGCCCTCGGCTGGTGTCGACGAATCGGAAGGCACCGCCCGGAGCTCGTAGACCAGCCCGCGCTGCACCACGTAACGGTCGAGCCCGTGGAAATCCCGGCCGGTCGTCGTCGCCCAGGCGATCGGCCGACGTCCCAGATTCTGCTGGATGATCCGGAGCACGAGGATATCGTTGCTCATCAGGACCGTGCGTGCCGGATAGTCGACGCTCACCGGACCGAGCTGCACGGTCAGCGCGGAAGGCAGCATCACTGGTCTGGCCGCGTCGACCTCCGCGTTCGTCATCGAATGAAGCGGCCAGGTAGGCGCCGTAGTGGAGCGCCCCTGCCAGAGTGGAGGCGCCGATGAAGGTTCAAACGGCCTGACCGGAGCGTCCCGCAACTCCCGCATATACCAGTCGGTCTGGGCCAGCGCGAGGCAGACGACGCTCACGTCACGCCGGATCCCGGCGATTTCCTGTGCCCACCAGAGCGGGAAAGTATCGTTATCTCCATACGTGAAGAGGATGCCGTATGGAGGAACGGAATTCAGTAGATCATACGAAAAGTCCGCGGCGAGTCGCGCATCCGGACCGCTGCGCCTTGAGGCCGCGGGGTAGTTGAGCAGGAACGGAAGGAGTCCGGCGGAGAGCACCGCTCCCGCACCGATTCGACCCGCGAGGCCAGGCCGCCGCACCGCGCGGATGGCATACATCGCCAGCGCCAATCCGGCCCAGATGCCCCAGACGACAAAGCTCACAACGAAGAAATAGTCGCGATCGCGAACCTCATGCAGCGCGGGATCGGGAAACGCCGGGTAGCCGACGCTGTATCCGGGCTTGAAGTTCATGTAGACGAGGAGCCCGAACCCGGTCGTGAGAAACAGTGTGCTCAGGAGAATCCACCCGGATCGATCCACTCGGCGCTGCACCAGAAAACCGCGCGTCCCCAGCCAGAAGAAGAGCAGCGTGAAGGCTGTGCGCCAGGGAAGTTCGCCAAATGGCAGTGACCATCCTCCCCGAATTCCATTCGCCCATTGCCAGTCGAAGTACTGCCCGTAGTTCAACAGCTGCCAGCCGAACATTGTCAGAGTGCGACCCGGATTGTCGGCGCCGTGCATGATGGTTGGATCATCGAGCGGGGTGCGGACGGGATACTGCGCGCGACGGAGCACCTCGAGCAGTGCGCGGAAGTTGTCGGGCGCGGCCTCGTTGATGACCGGATGCAGGCCGGACCGGATGTAAAGCACGAAGTATGTTGTCATCCCGATGGTCGCGACCGCGAGCGCAGCGAGGGCGAAGGGAAAGACCCTGCCCCGAATCGCGAGACCGATAGCGAGCGCGACGAGGATGGCACCGGCCGTCACCAGAGACGTGCTGCCGAGGCCTCCGCCGATCAGTAGCGCCCAGGTTCCCGCAACGACGCTGAGCCGAGCCCACTCGGCGCGGCGCTCGCCGGCATCCGGAGCAGGCGCGCCGATCAGCACACTGGCCATGAACATGACGATCGCCGGACCGGCGAGCAGCGAGAGCAGGTGGCATCCGATCGCCAGCCCTCCCAGGTATAACATCAGCAGCAATATCCGCACGCCGCGTGGCGTGTCACGCTCGCGTCTCCAGACGAAGCAGAGCCATGCCAGCGCGGCGATCATCGCGGTCGCCACGGCGTAGACTTCAGTTTCGTTCGAGTTCTGCCACTGGGTAAACGTGAAGCACGCCGCCGCCGCCGCCGCCATCGCCCCCAGCCCACAGAGCCACGGTCGCGCACTTCCGTCCTGCCGAGCGCTGGCGCTCGCGAGGGTATCGTAGACCAGGAGGAAGATGAATCCGCCACCCGCGGCACTGAACAGGGCGCTCAGGACGTTGAGCCGGTAGGCGTACTCACCGATCGGGACGAGCGCGCCCCAGACGTGAGCGATGAGCACGAACAGCGGAGTCCCCGGCGGATGCGGGATCCCCAGAGTGCGGGCCGCCGCGATGAACTCTCCCGCATCCCAGAATGTGACGGTTGGCGCGAGACTGGAGAGGTATCCCCCGAAAATGACAAGTGCGGCCGCGACGGCAAATACGTACGCGCGCCGCTGACCGCTCATCCAGCCGCCGGCGCGAGCATGACAGGCGGTTCACCCATCGCGAGCGCCTTCTCGATGGTCTCTGGCGCGAGTCCCCGGTATAGCTGCCCTCCGATCGCAAGGGAGATGCTCGCATTTTCCTCGGAGACGACGATGACGAACGCGTCAGTCTCTTCCGATAACCCCAGTGCCGCGCGGTGCCGGGTGCCCAGGGACTTGTCCACGACCGTCCCCTGCGTGAGCGGCAGGATGCAACCGGCGCCGATGATCTGATCGCCTCGAATCAGCACCGCTCCGTCGTGCAAGGGAGAATATGGCGTGAAGATCGTCGTCAGCAGATCAGCGGAGACGGTCGCCTGCATCGAGGTGCCGGAGCTGATGA
>JBDUEA010000060.1:0-16551 GCA_040002695.1 Gemmatimonadota bacterium
TGCAAGGCGGGTGCGCGTCGACGTTCGGATTGCTTCGTGGCTTCGGCTCACTGATGACCTGTCAGCCATCGGCTTCACCCCTCGGTCAGGAACTCCTCTCCGCCCTTCCGTACGCTCTTGCTCTCGTCGACCAGGGCGGAACGATCCAGTGGGTCAACGAAGCCTGGGCCGTCTGCAGCGACGAAGACGGAACTCCCTTCTTGCCCGAGCCGGGGACTACACTCCTCGCGGGCATGCCGCTCCTCCACGAGAGCTCCTCCGGAAATTCCCGCACGGTGCACCAGCTTCGGGACGTGATCGAGCATCGAAGCCCTCGCGCGGAATGGGATTTCACCACAATCGCCCGGCTCGCTCCTCGCCAGTTCCGGTTCATTGCAACCGCCGCTCCCGGAGCCGGGACATCGACGGTGCTGGTGACAGTGATGGAGATGGTCACGGAGCGGGCGGCGATGACCCATCGTGATGAACTCTTCCGCCTGGTGATCGACGGAACTGGTGACGCGGTGTTTATGAAGGATTGTGCCGGTCGCTATCTGCTGATCAACTCTGCCGCTGCCCGTGCACTCGGCAGACTGGAGGCCGAGATTGTCGGAAGTACGGACTTCGAGCTTTTCCCCGTCGAAGTCGCGACCTCCCTTCGGGGCCACGATCGCCTGGTCATGGAGCGTGACCTCGGTGAGACGTTCGAAGCAATCATCGTGGCCGGAAGCGGCACCTCTTTTCGCCTCACCAGCCTGTCTCCATTCCACGATCCTTCCGGCGCCGTGGCCGGCGTCATCGGCATCGGCAAGGATGTGACACGCTGGCGGTCGGACGAGGAGGCCCTCAGGGTGCTGCAGCGCCAGCAGGCGGCGCTGCTCGACAATATCCCGGACATGGTATGGCTCAAGGACGTCGATTCGCGGTTCATCGCCGTCAACGATGCGCTCGCCCGCGCGTGTGGACGGACGTGCGCGGAATTCGTCGGGCGCACCGACGCCGACATTTTCCCAGCGGAAACTGCGGCCAAATTCGTTGCGGACGATCGTTTGGTGCTGGAGCGGGGTGAGCGGCTTCGGATCGAGGAATCGTTCCCGCAAGTCGACGGCACGGAGATCTGCATCGAAACGGTCAAGACCCCGTTTCGCGACGCCGAGGGAGAGTGGGCCGGCACCGCAGGCATCGCGCGGGATATCAGTGACCGGCGTCAGGCGGAAGTCGAGCGGGACCGCATCTTCACCCAGTTGCACGACCCGGTGTTCGTGGCCGGATATGATGGATTTGCGCGGCGCATCAATCCGGCATTCACCCGAACCTTCGGGTGGACGACGGAGGATGTGCTTTCCATTCCCTGGGAACACTTCATCCATCGCGATGACCGCGCTGCCGCTGTCGCGACGGTCGCACGCCTGAAGGAAGGCGAAGAGGTCGTCGCCTTCGAGTGCCGCTGCCGCTGCACCGATGGCTCGTATCGCTGGCTGCTGTGGAATGGCACGCCCTGGCAGGGCCAGGGCCTTTTCTATGCCGCGGGTCGGGACATTACCGAGCGCCGGCGCGACGAAGAGGCCCTTCGCTCGAGCGAGGCGCGCTTGCGGGCGGCGCTCGATGCCGCGCACCTCGGGTTCTGGGACTGGAACATTCGAACGGGGTCCATGACCTTCCTCGGTCCGCCGACGGTTTTCTTCGGGCCCGACTCGCTGCCATTCGACGGCACATATGAGAGTTTCCTCAAATGTGTCCACCCGGACGACCGCGCCGGGCTCTACCGGTCTATGTCTACGTCACTCAGCCGAATGAGCGGTTACAGCTACGAGTTCCGCCGGGTCTGGCCCGACGGCTCGGTTCGGTGGATCGCCAGCCGCGGCAAATTCCAGTTCGACGAAGCCGGGCAGGCCATCGGCATGCTCGCCGCGGTCATGGACGTTACCGACCGGCGGATGCTCGAGAGCCAGTTGATCCAGGCGCAGAAGCTCGAGGCGATCGGGCAGCTCGCCGCGGGAATCGCCCATGAAATCAACACGCCGACGCAGTATGTCGGAGACAATCTTCGCTTTCTCTCCGACGGTTTCGCTGTGGTGCTCGACCTTATCGGTCAGGGCTCGGCGCTGATCGCGGACCCGGCCGTCCGTGACATCGCTGGCGCGCGGGTCGCGCAGATGGAGGCGTGCGGCCGCACCGGTGATCTCTCCTTTCTCCTGGCCGAGATTCCTCTTGCAGTCCAGCAGTCGCTCGAGGGCCTGGAGCGCGTGGCCGAAATCGTGCGCGCGATGAAAGACTTCTCCCATCCGTCCGCTGCCGTCAAACGGCTGGCGGATCTCAATCACAGCATTGAGAACACGGTGACGGTGACGCGCAATGAATGGAAGTACAGCGCGGAAATGGTCCTCGATCTCGATGCGACCCTGCCTCCGGTCTCGTGTCATCCGAGCGAGATCCAGCAGGTGATCGTGAACCTGATCGTGAATGCCGTGCATGCGATCGCCGATCGGGAAAAGTCCGGTGACAAGGGAGTGATCACGATCAGCAGCACCTGGAACGAGGAGATGGCGGAGATCCGGGTACGGGACACCGGCTCCGGCATTCCGGTCGAGGTGCGTCCCCGCATTTTCGAGCCATTCTTCACGACCAAGGAAGTTGGCCGCGGCACGGGACAGGGACTCGCGATCGCCCATGACGTCATCGTGAAGAAACACGGCGGGACGCTGTCGTTCGAGACCACAGAGGGGCAGGGCACCACCTTTCTCATCCGGCTCCCGCTGCATCCCGATCCTGACATCGAGGAATCCCTCCCATGAGGCGGCTGCTCTTCGTCGATGACGAGCCACGCCTGCTCGATGGCCTGCAGCGGCTGCTGCGTCCGCAGCGAGGGGTGTGGGACATGACCTTTGCGTCTGGCGGTGAAGAGGCGCTTCGGAACCTGATGCGGCAACCGTTCGACGTCATCATCTCCGACATGCGCATGCCCGGTCTCGACGGAGCGGATCTGCTCGGACGGGTGGCGAAGGAATGGCCCGGGGTCATCCGGATGGTCCTCTCCGGGCATACCGACGTGAACGTGACCATGCGCACGGTTCCGTTCGCGCATCAGTTTCTCGCCAAACCCTGCGATCCGGCAATTCTGCAGGAAGTGATCGAGCGGGCCTGCGCGCTCCGCGACCTGCTCGCCAGCGATGAGCTGCTTCAGCTCGTCGGCGCGATCAAAGCGCTGCCTACCGTCCCCCACGTCTATGCCACACTCACGCGGGCGCTCGCGGACGCCAACACCTCGATCACGGACATCGCCGGGATCATCGAGCAGGACAGCTCCATCGCCGCCAAGACACTGCAGCTGGTGAACTCCGCTTTCTTCGGCCAGCGGCGCGAAATCTCCAGCCTGATTCAGGCCACGTCGCTGCTCGGCACCGACCTGATCCGGACGCTCGTTCTGTCGCAGGAGATCTTCCGGCCGGTGCGCGGTCAGGCCTGGCCTGCAGGGTTTCACCTCGAGGAAGAACAACGCCACGGACTCCGGGTCGGCTCGCTCGCCAGGAAACTGGTTTCGCGGCGGACTGAGGGAGACCAGGCGTTCATCAGCGGTGTGCTGCATGATATCGGCAAACTCGTGCTCGCGAGTCTCGATCCGGACACCATCTCGCACGCGGTCCGAACAATCGACGCGACTGGATTCCCCGAGGTTCCTGTCGACGCCGCGGCGCTCGGCGTTTTTCACGCCGAAGTCGGTGCCTATCTGCTCGGCGTCTGGGGACTTCCGTATGTAGTAGTGGAAGCGGTAGCCTGCCATCATTCCCCGCTGCGTCTACCACGCACGCGAGTGGATATCCCGATCATCATCCACGTGGCGGATGCCTTGATTCACGAGTTGACGGCGGGGCTGCCGGTTGACGATGCGCTGCCTCCCCGGCTGGATCCCGCCCTCCTTGAGGCGCCATTCGAGCTCGGCGAAAAACTTTCCGACTGGCGGACGCTGGCCCTCGAGATAGTGGAGGAAACAGAATCATGGGGATCCTAGTGCCCGAGCCTCCTCCGGGAGCGCTTCCGCGCGTTCTCTGCGTGGATGACGACCCGCATGTGCTCGAAGGACTCGCGCGTTACCTGCGGCGACGAGTCGATCTGGTCCTGGCCGTCGGTGGTCCGGCGGCACTCGAGATCATTGAGCGGGATCGTAGCTTCGCTGTGGTGATGTCGGATCTACGGATGCCGGGCGCCGATGGAATCGCGGTGCTCGGCCGGGTTCGCAAGGTCGCGCCGGATACGGTGCGTCTCCTGCTTACGGGCCACGCGGATCTGCGGGCGGCCATTGCGGCGGTCAACGAAGGGCAGATCTTCCGCTTTCTGCAGAAGCCCGCCTCGCCCGAGGTGGTACTCGCGGCGATCGCCGCGGCGGTCGAGCAATATGAGCTGCGGACCGCGGAACGGGTTCTGCTCGAGCGCACGCTGCAGGGCAGCATCAAGGCGCTGGTCGACGTGCTCGCTCTCGCCAATCCGGCGGCGTTCGGCCGGGCCTCGAGAGCAAAACGCATGGTCAGCGACCTCGCGAGCCTCATTGGGTTGCGGGACCGCTGGCAGTTCGAGATCGCGGCGATGCTTTCGCAGATCGGCTGCATCACCCTTCCCCCGAGTACCGTGGATCGACTGTATCACGGCCACGATCTCGATCCGGGGGAGCGGGAGCTCGTCGCCCGATTGCCCCAGGTGGCAGTGCGCCTGCTCGCGGAGATTCCCCGGCTCGAAGGCGTTCGCGAAATCCTGCAGCACCAGAACGACCGGTTCGAAGGGATGCTCCGCAGTGGGTCTCCCGATACGACTGACGCCCTCGGTCAGCGGCATGGAGAGGACATCCCGCTCGGTTCCCGACTGCTGAAGGCGGTGCTCGATTTCGATGAGTTGCTCACCCAGGGCCACAACGCGGCGGCGGCGCTCGGCCGGCTTCGGGCACGGCACGGGGTTTATGACCCGGACGTGCTCAGTGACCTGGTGTCAGTCTGCGGGGTGCAGCCCACCCTTGATCTGGTCGAATTGCGATTGGCCGATGTCAAGGTGGGAATGACGTTCGCGGACGACGTCATCGATGGACATGGGACGCTGCTCGTGGCTCGCGGGCAGGACGTGACGGCAGGGCTCGTCGACCGGATCGAGAATTATTGGGACAGCATCGTGGTCTCGAAGCTGGTCCACGTTCATTGTCTTCCAACACTTCCCGCCGCGCCGCCTTCGCCAGAAACTGTGGTGCCCCGACTGGCGTGAGGCGGATGCCGGGTCCCGGACTTCAGTTAAATCCGCAGATCAATCATGGCCAGGCTCGGAGCCGCGCCGAGAGATCAGAGGCTTGGCCACTGCTGAGTGACGCAGTGGAAGGAACCCAGTCCCCAGACGAGGTCGGTGGAGTCGAGTCCGATGACTTGTCGATTCGGAAAGAGGTCCTGCAGAGTCTGGCGTGCCGTTTCGTCGGTGGCCGTGCAGTACGTGGGCAGCAGCACGATGCCATTGGCGATATAAAAATTCGCGTAGCTCGCCGGCAGCCGCTGGCCGGCCTGATACATCGGCGCCGGCATCGGGAGTGTGACGACCCGAAAGGGCTCGCCGTCCTGGTCTTTCATTCCCGTGAGTCGCGCCAGGTTGTCCTGCAGAACCGCGTAGTTCTCGTCGGACGGATCCGCTTCCACCACGGTGACCACGGTATTCGCATCGACGAAGCGGGCGAGATCGTCGACGTGGCCGTCGGTGTCGTCTCCGACGATGCCATCGCCGAGCCAGCGGATGGTCGTCTGCCCGAGGTAATCCTTCAGATAACTCTCGATCTGCTCACGCGAGAGATCGGGGTTACGGTTCGGGTTGAGCAGGCACGCCTCGGTGGTGAGCAAGGTGCCGCGCCCGTTGATATCGAGCGAGCCTCCTTCCATCACGATCCCGGGGTGAAAGACCGGTATCCCGAACTCGGCCCCGATGCGCGTGGGGACCACATCGTCGGCATCGAAGGGGGGATACTTCCCACCCCACGCGTTGAAACCCCAGTCCACGATCGCTTCTTCCCGCCGGCCGTCAACAGTACGCTGAAGGAGAATGGGGCCGTGATCGCGGCACCATGCATCGTTGGTCGGATTATGATGGAAAAAAATCCCGGCGCTGGGTATTCCGCGCGCGCGCAGGAGTCGGGTGACCTCGGATTCCATCTCCATTCCGAGGACGTTGATGTGAACTTCCTCGCGGGCCGCGAGGACGCGGACGATCTCGACGAACACCGCCGGGACCGGCTCGAACTTGTCCGGCCACGAGGATGCACGGTGCGGCCAGCTGAGCCAGGTCCCCCGATGCGGCGCCCACTCCGGGGGCATGGTGTAACCGAGGTCAGCAGGAGAAGGCATGGGGTGGTGAGCGGTGAGCGGTAAGAGGTGAGCGGGAACGGGGAACGGGGAACAGGGAACAGGGGAACGGACCGCTGCCCGCGATATCACCTCTCATCGCTACGACCCAACCCCTACCCCCTACCACCTACCACCTACCACCTGCCCCCTGCCCCCACCTACCCCTCGTCAATGTACCGCCGCCCGATATCCTGATACGCATCTACCCTGCGATCACGGAGAAACGGCCAGTGCGTCCGTGCGAAATCCACCTTGCCGGTATCGCATGCGACGATGAGTGTCTCTTCTCCGGTGCCGGCCTTCACGAGGATGTTGCCGCTGGGGTCCGCGACGAAGCTGCCACCCCAGAACTCGATGCCACTCGCCGGATCTCCCTCGTGGCCGACGCGGTTCACCGCCGCAACGAAGACGCCGTTCGCGATGGCGTGGCTTCGCTGGATCGTCTCCCAGGCGGACTGCTGCGAGGCGCCGTACTCCGCCTTTTCAGCCGGGAGCCAGCCAATGGCGGTCGGATAGAACAGGATCTGCGCGCCTGAAAGCGCGGTGAGTCTCGCGGCCTCCGGATACCACTGATCCCAGCAGATCAGCACGCCACTCCGCCCGAAGCGCGTCTTCCAGCTCCGGAAACCGAGATCACCAGGCGTGAAATAGAACTTCTCGTAGAAGAGCGGATCGTCCGGAATATGCATCTTGCGATACTTGCCGAGGTACCTGCCGTCGGCGTCGATCATCGCGGTGGTGTTGTGGTAGAGTCCCTCCGCGCGCTTCTCGAAGAGGGAAGCGATGATCACCACTCCGAGCTCGGCGGCCACCGCGGACAGTGCTTCCGTACTCGGTCCTGGAATGCTCTCAGCCAGTTGAAAGAACCGATGGTCCTCGGTCTGGCAGAAGTACTGGCTGCGAAAGAGTTCGGGAAGGCAGATCACCTGCGCGCCGCGCGCCGCCGCCTCCCGCACGCGCGCAACCGCCCGGGAAAAATTCTCGGCGGGATCTTCCGAGCAGCGCATCTGGATCAGGCCAAGAGTGACCACGGATGGTGAATTCATGGGAACATTATAACACCGGCAATGCGACCGGCGAAAAGCTCCACTGCGAGACTGGGCCGGAACCATCCACGTCGAACACGGATAAGATACGGAGACGAGACTCACTCCAATCCGTCGAGGAGCAACTCCGATGGTCTCTTCCGTGAACAAGAGATGGCGATTCAGCCTGGCTTCCGTGCTCGCGCTCGCCGTGGCGCTCGGCGGGTGCGGGCGCGACAAAGCGAACAAGTCGAGTGAGGACGCGGCGACCGCGCGCCGAGCGGACTCGGTGTCCGCCCCGTCAAGCGCGAGTGATACGACCAGGCCGCGGGCGGATTCCACTGTCGCTCAGACGCCTGGGGCATCGACGAACGCTCCGACGGATTCGGCCGCCGCGCCGATGAATCCCCGCAAACATCCGAAGGCCGGAAGTCATGCTGCCGCGCCTACGGCTGGTTCCCTTGGCGCTGCCAGAGGCGATAGCAGCGCCGTTGCGAGTTCGGCGCCTGCCAGGGCTGGCACGCGCGACTCAATGAAGCCCGCCGGAACCACTGGCGCCGGAACGGCGGGTGCCGCGACCAGTGCCTCGACATCCGGTTCCTCGGCCCCCACAGCCCAGGATACGACTGCTGCTCAGGCGCCTTTGCGCGACGCCTATCATACCGCACCCCTCGATACCGTCGATGCGGTGACCTACAACGGCTGGAAACAGTTCAACCTGAATTGCGCTCGGTGTCACGGCGAGGACGTGCAGGGCACCACGATTGCGCCGCACCTCATCATGTCGCTCAAACCAGATGGCCCGATCAACACGCAGGAGCTCTTCGTTGCCACCGTCTGTGGCGGACGGGTCCCGAAAGGGATGCCGAGCTGGTGCGCGGCCGGCATGGATCCGCAGACAATCCTTTCCATCTACTCGTACGTGAAGGGACGAAGCGATGCGAAGCTGCATCCTGGGCGCCCGGCGGTGAAACCGGGGTGAGCCTGACGAGAACAAGGCGGCGTATCGATCGCGAGGCGTCGCCTGTCATTTTCCCTCCTGCCGTTCCGGGCTACGCGCCCCTATTCTTCCTCACCCAACCTTGCTTTTACTTCCCCTTCGGCGTCCCGCGCCGGATGCGTTTCGTCTCATTCAGGATCGGTCATGTCCCCGAAGCCGATGTGGAGCTGGTTTGCGCCCCGAACGCTGCGGCCTGGCGCGATGGTCGCGATGCGCGCCGGCGGATTTGTCCTGCTCTGCCTGGCCACGAAGGCGTCCGCGCAGACCTTCACGCTTCGGACGCTGCCCACCTTCTACGGCGACAACACCGAGTTCTTCACGCCTTATCGTACCGGCGAGACCATCCTCGGTGCCCAGGTGCAGAGCTGGCTGGCGGTCGAACCGGGGCCGCACACTGAATTCGTGGCGGGGGCATTCGCCGACCACCGCAGCGGCGACTCGACTTTCCTCAAGTCCATCAAACCGATCCTCGGTTTTCGCTACCGTAGCGCTCATGGGCTCGCCGCGGCAGGCACGCTGGTCACCGAAAACCGTCACGACTACTTGGAGCCGCTCGAGGTCACCACGCTTGAG
Organism: Gemmatimonadota bacterium; assembly: GCA_040002695.1. Taxonomy (GTDB): domain Bacteria; phylum Gemmatimonadota; class Gemmatimonadetes; order Gemmatimonadales; family GWC2-71-9; genus JBDUEA01. Next base: position 8,940 of record JBDUEA010000060.1, read on the forward strand.
TTCACCCGGCCCATCGAATACGGCCTTCAATGGCGGCAGCGGCGCCGGGTGTTCGACAGTGAGCTGTACATCAACTGGCAGGGCCTCAACACGCCGGCCTCGAGGGAGATTTTCGACTATGGGCTGCTGCTTCGCGGCCGCCCGCTTCAATTTCTCTCTCTTGAATTCCAGTCCCACGGCCTTCACCACGGCGGCCAGCTCTTCCAGGCCGGCGTGCCAGTGTCCAACAATTTCGCCAGTGGCCCCGGCTTCCGGATTCACCACGTGTTTCCGTACACCGACAGCACGGAGTTTGCACTATTCCGGCTGCACAGTCACGGCAACATCGATCCGAATGCGCCCGCGGGCCGCCCGAGCGACGGACACGGCACCTGGCTCCGGTTCGGACTCAGGCCGGGCGGCTGGTTCGATCTCTTCACGATCCAGTGGTGGGGGCGGGATTTCCTGGCGGATGAAGGGGACAACAACTACAACTCCGTCGGAGCCAACCCGACGTTCTACCAGTCGAAACGCCGCTATCAGGAATACGGCTTCATCAAGAACTTCAGGATCGACGAGGTGGTGCGGGTCGGTGTGGAGTGGCGCTTCCATCGCATCGACAATCTGCCGAGCATCGCGATTGGTCACTCCAGATGGGAATACTCCTATCGGCTGGTCGTCCGCACCCCGTTCGACGTGCGCCTCGGCCAGCGATGAACTCCAGAGGGGCGCGCTGGTTTGAGTCTCCAGCGTCTGGCCGGTGGCTGATCGCGCTGTATGTGCTGGCGGCGGTACTGGTCACGGTTCAGCAGGGGGTCACGGGCCACTCGAACAACTTCGCCATCTTCCGAACCGCGTGGGATAATTTGCGCGCGGGCGCCGATCTCTACGCTCCACATCCTGACCGCCACTTCGATCTCTACAAGTACAGTCCCGCGTTCGCCGTCCTCTTCGCGCCGTTCGCCGAATTGCCCTTTGCTATCGGGCTGCTCGCCTGGGAGCTGCTCAACGCGCTGCTGCTCTACTACGCGCTCGGGCGACTCATTCCCGGCCGGCCGGCACGGATCGCCGCGTGCCTGCTCCTCCTCGAGGTGATTCGCGCGGCGCAGCACGCGCAGAGCAACGCGCTGGTCGCGGCGCTGGTGATTCTCGCATTCGTGGCGTTCGAAGAGGAGAAGCGCGAGCGCGCGGCTCTATGTATCGGAGTCGGGGCCGCAATCAAGATCTTTCCGCTCGCCGCCGGAACGTTGATGCTCTTCCGGAGCGGAAAGGTACGGTTCCTCCTCGCCTCGGCGGTCGTGGGCATCATCCTCCTCCTCCTGCCGTTGCTGGTGACCTCTCCCGCACTGCTGCTCGAGCAGTATCGCTCGTGGCGCATGCTAGAGGGGCAGGATGCCCTTCGCGTCACCGCGCCGAGCGTGATGGGCATCCTCGGCACGTGGTTCGGGATCGGCTGGCCCAACTGGACCGTGCAGCTCGCCGGGACGGTGGTGCTGGTCGCGCCGCTCGCGCGGTGGCGGGCGTTCACGGCGGATCAGTCGCTTCGCCGGCTCTACCTCTGCTCGCTCCTCGTTTATATGGTGATTTTCAATCCGCAGGCGGAGTCGCCGAGTTACGTGATCGCGATGAGCGGCATCATGATCTGGTTTGCGAGCACCACGCGCAGTCGGCTTCGGGACGTGCTCGTCGTGTTCGCGCTCCTGCTGGTGTCGGTCGCGTCGTCGGATCCGACGCCACATTGGTTCCAGCGGGAGGTGGTGCAGAAATACGCCCTGAAGGCTTTGCCCTGCCTGCTCTGCTGGATACTGATCCAGCGCGAGCTCTGGCTCGGAGGGGCATCGGGACAGTTGGCCGGGCAGGGAATCGTTCACGAAAATGTCCGTCACTCCTAGAAGCGAGGGACAGTAAGAGGTGTGATGTCGATCGATGGGGGCCGACTAGATCCGGATCGCGGTGACGTCCCAGAAGGTGCGCCATGCGGCTCCGCTGGTGGAATGCTCCCACTTCGCCGTACGCGTGCCGCCCGAGTTGCTGAATTCCACGGTACAACGGACCTTCATCGACCCATCTGGTGTCGGCCAGTCTCCCGTGAACATCCAGATGCCGTTCTCCTCGCGAACATCCCAGTCGTTACGCTGTCCGTTATTGTAGTACGTTCGCGTCGGATAGCTTCGCGATACGCTGTCATAGCCGGTGATCTCGATGCACGAGGCTTCATCCCGCCCGACTCGGCCCTCGAAGTGATGCACCAGGAAGAATCCTCCCGGCAGCCACTCGAATCGTTCGATGGCGCTGATTTTCGCAGCGGGTCCCACCACTCCTTCGTGCTGATGTCCCTGCGCGCTCCAATTGCCGGCGAATACTTCCAATCGTAGATGTTGGGGAGTTGCAGCTGCCGGCTGCGGAGACGGCCTCGCTCCGAGGGTCTGGGTACTCACCTGTGTCCTCCGGTGAAGAAGTGAATCGACTCCGTAGGCCGCGAGCCAATCTTCGGGTGACGGCGTCCGAGACCATTCCTCACGGTACCGCCCAGCACCGGCACGGTTCCCCGCAGGCCAGCCCAGATGGATGATGGGAGTCAGGCGTTAGGTGTTAGGAATCAAGGGTTGGGGAACGACAGCGATTGCCGCCCGGTTTACTCATGGTCATGGAATGGCTGGGGGATGTAGTTCGCAAACGAGGATTGGTGCAAGCGAGCCCAGACCTCACAGCTCCGCGAAGCTGATCAGGCTTACTCCTGCATCACGCGCCACTCGCGGCAATTCTCCCGATAGCAGCACCTCGAGCTCGCGCTCGCGCGCGTCGGCGTAACCGTCGAGTGCGCGTAACTCAGGATCAGCGTGGCCCGGGTGGACCATCAGTTCGGTGGTACCTGCAGGCAGAGCCTCGATGGTCTTCCGCAATCCAGCGGCGAAGTCGCTGATCCCCTGCAGCGAAATGCCTCGGAAGTGATCCACCCGAATGAACCGGCCGTCGATGGCACGGGCGTGCTCACCGGAGAGCCACGCGCCGAGGATCAGCGCCTTGGTAACAAGGGCAGGGAGTTGGAATGAATTGATCGCCAGCGGCTCCAGCGGTGCCCGCACGATCCGGACTCCCGCCTCGATCGCCGCGGACGCGACCGCAGTCAGCACCCCAGGCAGCGCGTGCACGTGACGATGGCTGTCGATGTGACTTGGCGTTATTCCCGCGCTCCGGAGCCGGTCCAGTTGCGCAGCGCATTCGGCGGCCACATGTTCGGGCCGGAGTTGTCCGCCGAGCGCGCGCCGAACGAGCACCCCGAGGGAAACGAACTCACCCCGTTCGAGATCCAGCAGGCTGGAGACCCGATCGGCTGGGGCGACCGGCGGTCCTACGGTAAGGTTGAGGTGAAGACCGAGATCGAGCGACGGTGTACGGGCGGCGAGCCGCGCAGCGGCGTCGAAACCCGGGGTGTTGACCATCATGGACGCCGAGGTCACGCCGCCGGCGATGTGCGCCTCCATGATGCCGCGGGAGACACCCTCCGAGAAGCCGAAATCATCGGCATTGATGATCAGGCGGCGCGTGGCCCGGGAAGCACCGCTCTCAGCCGTAGAGCCCCCGGGCGCCATTCCTGCGGATCGTGACCAGGTCGCGAATCATCTGCAGGGCATCATTCGTAAATCGCACCGTCGTGGGCTCGGAGTCATACCGGAAATAGACCGGAGTCTGGTGAATCCTGAGCCCGAGCCGGGTGGCGATGAACAGGCATTCGACATCGAAGCCGAACCCGGGAATCGTCACCAGCGGGAAGATGCGCTGGGCAGCCTGATCGCTGAATCCCTTGAGCCCGGCCTGCGTATCGAGCATTCCAGGGATCACGAACCAGCGCACCAGCGCATTGAAGAACCGGCTCATCAGGTGCCGCGTGTAGAGGTAGTGGAAAAAGGTGGGGCTCATCAGGTAGCGGGACTCTGGCAGGACTCGGCAGGCAACCGCGACATCGTGGCTGGTCTCGAGCTGGCGGACGATCTTGTCCACCTCCTCGATCGGATACGCCAGGTCCGCGTCCGTGAACACCCGGTAGCGGCCCCGAGCCGCGAGCATCCCCCGGCTCACCGAGTATCCCTTGCCTTGATTCTGCTCATTCCGGAGCAGTGTCACCCAGGGACGCGACGCGGCAAAGGCGACCAGCAGCGCCTCGGAGGCCGAGTCGCCATGGTCATCGACGAGAATCAATTCGAAGGTCCGGGACTGTCGCGCCGCATACGCCGCGATAGCATCGAGACTCGCGGGAAGCTGGTCCGCTCCGTTGTAGACCGGAATGACGACGGAGAGGTAGATTCCCGGGTCCGTCATCCACACCTCCATTCCGAATCGTGCATTGCCGTCAGGGGAAGTCGCAAAGATGTCCCCTCGATGCTGCCGGAAACAAGCGGCTGCCGCCGTATCGCGTTCCCCCGAAGTCGTCCCAATCCACCCGGAGGAGATTCCATGGTGCTCGGACTCGTGCTCGCCCTTCTGCAGCAGCCGGCGCAGGCTGCCGCGCCCTCACCGATCAGCCGGGTGGAAGTCGCTCCCGCCACGGCGGACCTGCAGATCGGTCAGACGCTCAAGCTCTCGGCCCGCGCTCTCGATGCCGCGGGGAAAGAAGTCCCCGGCGCCCGGGTACGCTGGTTCACTGGCGGTGATGAAGGCTCGGTGGATTCGACCGGACTCGTGACCGCGGGTTACCAGGGCAACATCCGCGTGACGGCGGTCGCGTCGGTCGACAGCAGCCGTCCCGCCTTCGGTGAATCGGTGATCAAGGTGCGACCGCTTGCCGCCTCGCGAGTCGAGATCGCGTCGGCGCCCGGACGCGTGGTGGTCGGCACCCGGCTCACACTGCAGGCGGCGGCCTACAGTGCACAGGGAGACCAGCGCGCGGATGCCATCGCGTATTCCTCGAGCAGTCCTCGCGTTGTCGCGGTGACGGGGGACGGCCGCCTTACGGCCATCAGCGCGGGCAAGGCCACCATCTGGGCCAAGTCCGGCTCCGCGAGCAGCAGTTTCGACGTGCAGGTATCGCCGAATACCGTGACGAAAATCGCGCTCGAGCCGGCCATGACGTCGGTGCGGACCGGCGACGTCGTGCACTTCAAGGCGAGTGCGCGGGACGCCGCGGGCAAGGCGGTGCCTGGCGCGGTGCATTGGAGTGTCGAAGGCGGCCCCGGTGCGGCGGAGATCGATGCGGACGGTGGGTTTGTCGCGGAACTCCCCGGCAAGTACACCGTGACCGGTGCCATGGGAAGCCAGGCTGCTGAGGCGCTGGTGACGGTGCAGCCCCGCCGCGTCGGACGCCAGATGGAAGTCCTCGGCCGGGTGCCGATCAAGTTCCGGGCGGCCGAAATCTGGGTGCATCAGAATGGGAAGTGCGCGTATCTGACTACGATCGCGGACCGGGTCTACGCGATCGATATTTCCGATCCGTCCAAGCCCGCGATCGTCGATTCGATGATGACCAACGCGCGGATCGTCAATGACGTTATGACGACCGACGATGGAAAGTATGGCGTCTTCTCGCGCGAAGGCGCCTCGGATCGCAAGAACGGCATCGTGGTCTTCGATGCGAGCGACGCCTGTCATCCGAAGGCGATCGCCCAGTACAACGAGACCGTGTCGGGTGGCGTGCACTCGAGCTACATCTACAAGGGCCACGTCTACCTGACCGATGACGCGACCGGCTCGATGCGTGTCATCGACATCCAGGATCCGGCGCACCCGAAAGAGGTCGCGCGATGGCAGGCGGAGCAGACCGAAGCAGGCCGGTATCTGCACGACATCATGGTGCTCGACGGTCTCGCCTACCTCGCCTACTGGAATGACGGGCTCATCATCCTGGATGTCGGCAATGGCATGAAGGGCGGCAGTCCCGAGGCGCCGAAACTCGTTTCCCAGTACAAGTACAATCTCAACGAGACCTACGCGCGGGTGGACCAGCTGTACGGACTGGGCGCTCGTGGCACCCACACCGCCTGGCGTGCCGGCAAGTACGTGTTCGTGGGGGACGAAGTCTACGCCGCCCACGAGAACAAGGGACTGCAGGACGGCAACGATCTCACATTCGGACGGCTGCATGTCATCGATGTCTCCAACATCGAGAAGCCGAAGGAAGTCGCGTGGTACGAGCCGACCGATGGCGGCGTGCACAACGTGTGGGTCGTCGGGGACACGCTATACCTCGGCAACTACCAGGGGGGCGCTCGCGCGCTCGATATCTCCGGCGAGCTCAAGGGAGACCTGCTGCGTCAGGGTCGCGAGATGAGCTGGATGCTCACCGCGGATTCACTCGGTGTCCGTCCCCGGTCCACGTTCGCGTGGGGTGTCGTGGTCAGCAATGGGAACATGTTCGTGCCCGACATCAACAGCGGTCTCTGGGTGCTCAAGCTCGCGCCAAAGAAGGAGTCGCTCACGCCCTGAGCCCGCATGAAGGATTGACGCCATCCACCGACTTGCCGATGGCATTCGTTACGTCTCTCCGCCCTCTCCGGCGTATCTGCCGGGGAGGGTGGTCTGTTTCTGGGATCGCCACACTGAAACATGCTTCGGTCCGGGACGGACCGAGCCATTCGCAGGCGGGTATGATGCGCACGAACCTGCGGGCCAATTCTCGAACGCCGAGGCAGTATAGTGCCGCACCTGTCCCGTACTGCCGCGCTCTTGACACTGGTCCTGCTCGGCGGCCGTTTCACGACGGCTTGCAGCCGTCCCGAACCCGCGGAGCGCGCGACCGCCGACTCAGTCGCGACGGACACAGTGGCTGTCGAGGCGGCTTCTCCATCCCGGGCCCGCGCATCGGAGCGCGCCACGCGCCGGCCGCCGATGCCGGATATTGCGCCTGGTACGCCCGTCGAGACGGAGATGCGGAACGTCGATTTCCACGTGGACAGCACGACCTACCTGGGGATCCGGTACCTGCGCGGACGACTCGAGCCGGTCACGAAGGGTGTGCCCCCGGTCTTCGATGACAAGACCTCGTTCAACATCGCCATCGATTCAAGCGACATCGTGGCGACGACGCTCAGTCTCCAGGGGCTGCTCAACAATTATGTCTTCAACTATCCCGACGCGCCGCTGTCCCATCTCCACATTTCGACGGACAGCGGCCGGCTCAAGCAGACCGGAAAACTGAAGAGTCTCGCGAACGCGTCCTTCGAGATGATCGCTGAGGTCTCTCTGACGCCCGAGGGAGAGATCAAGCTGCACCCGGTCACCATCAAGACGCTCGGCGTCAAGGTGAAGGGGCTGATGAAGACTTTCGGAATCCAGATGGACGGGCTGGTCAAGGTGCGAGAGTATCGGGGCGTCCGCGTCGATGGAAATGATCTCTATCTCTCGGCCGAAGAGCTGTTGCCGCCGCCGCACGTGCGAGGCCATCTGGTTGGGGTCGAAGTCGGTGACCAGCAGATCACGCTGCACTTCGGGGCACCGGAGCACAAATCCGCGCGGCTCTCGCCGCCCGAGGCCAAGGCGCCGAATTTCATGTTCTTCCACGGCGGCGTACTGCGTTTCGGAAAGCTGACGATGACCGGTGTAGACATGGAGGTGGTGGACGCCGACACCTCGAACGCGTTCGATTTCTTCCTGGATCGCTACAACGACCAGCTGGTGGCGGGACACGAGCGGAATCTGA
>JBDUEA010000061.1:0-16445 GCA_040002695.1 Gemmatimonadota bacterium
TCCGCGGCAAGGTCGCCATCGTCACCGGCGGCGCCACCGGACTCGGCCGCAGCATTGCGCTCGAGTTCGCCCGCATCGGTTGCAACGTGGCGTTCTGCTTCGTGGACCTCCCCGGACGCGATGTCAGCGAACAGGCGATGTTGACCGAGACCGCCTGCGTCGCCATGGGCGCCTCGGTGCATGCGGCGCGCTGCGATGTGCGGGACCGCGGCGCCGTCGAGCGGTTTGTGCTCGATGCGAAGGCGCGCTTCGGCAGCATCCATTTCCTGGTGAACAACGCCGGGATCGCGATCGACGGCGCGCTCTGGCGGCTCAGCGAGAACGCCTGGCAGGAGGTCCTCGACACCAACGTGACCGGCGCCTTCAACTGCATTCGCGCCGTCGCGCCGATCTTCCGGGGACAGCATTTCGGCAAGATCGTGAGCGTGAGCGCGCACCAGGCCACGCGGCCGGGCTTCGGCGTCGCGAACTACGCGGCGAGCAAGGCCGCACTCCTCGGTCTCACCCGGGCTGCCGCCGTGGAACTCGGCCCCGCCAATGTCAATGTGAACGCGGTCGCTCCGGGTTTCATCCGGACCGAGCGGATGCAGATGCTACCGCGCGAGGTCATCGAGCGGGCGCAGAAGAGCAGCGTGCTGGGCCGAGTGGCGGAGCCGGAAGACGTGGCGCACGTGATCGCCTTTCTCTGTTCCGACGAGGCGCGGCACATTACGGGGCAGACCCTCGTGGTGGATGGAGGGTTGTCGCTGGAGTAGAACTGACGGGAAAGGGGAAGCGGGAACGGGGCATCCTGGGACTGCACTTCTGGAATATCCGAATTCTTCTGGGGGCTTATGCCAGACGCACGCACCACCTTTCGATTGGCCGCGATCATCGGGGCCAGTGCCGCGGTGCTCGCATGGACCGCGGTGGGAGTTCGGTACCTGCGGCAAGGCACCACCGATTGGACCATCGGAGTCGCGGGCCTCTTCATGGCAGCGTTCGCGTATGGCGCCTGGAGTCGGTCCCGCGAATAGCCTCTCCTCATTTTCCCTCCTGATCAAGAGAGTCGAGACGCTTCGCGCCGCGCTTCCTACTCTCCGCTCTCTCTCCCGACGCCGCTGCATCAATACGAGCTACGATCGCAACGAATCGATGCGTGCGCATTGTTTTCCGGCTTCACCACTTTCCACGCCCCTGCGCACGAGCGGCACTCGCTGACGCGCGAGGCCACTTCATGATGTGGCGCGGGGCGGGTGCGCGCAGCCGCTTCGACCGGCACCGCCGGTGGCTGGTCGGCCGCTCGACGCTTCGAAGTGAAGTAGGAGCGGTGAGGAGTGAGGAGGAAGCGGGAGAAAGGGGGGCGGCCGTACTCCTGGTGTGGATGAGTCGGTCTCTCCGTGGATCCCCCTTTCACACCTCACTTCTCACTCGTCACTTTCCGCCGCGCATTCCGATTCCTTCCTCCCGGCTTCTCCCTTCTGACGCGCCCGTTTAGCTTTCCCCCCGCACCGGACCGCCTCGATTCAAGCTCCACTCTACGACCTGAGTCCCGGTGCACCGTGACCGGATGACTCATCCTCTGCCGTCCATATTTGCCGACTCGACCCGACCTCGCCGGCGGGGTCCCTCCTGGGTTCTCGCCGTTTCAGTTCTCGCCGCCGCATGCGGCGGCGGACCGAAGCCGGCGACCGAGCCCGCGCCCGCGGTCCGCCGCCCCGTTCCACCGATGATGGCGCTCAGTACGGCGCCACTCGCGGGCCAGCAGGTCGCCGTCCTTCCGCTCACGCTTCTCGTCCCCACCGATTCCCTCTCCGATCTCCCTCCTTTTGACGACCACGCCCATGCGCTGCTCTGGGCGGACTCGATCATCGGAGCGACACTGGCGAGCCGCGGCCCCGAAGTGCGCTGGATCTTTCCGCCGGAACTGCGGAAGATCGCACACCGATCGGCGGGCATGGTGGTGGATCCCGATCACATGGGGCAGGGAATCATGCGGGCGCCGAACCTCAAGATCGTGCCCGATCCGTTCCGGGTCTCGCTCCGTGGGTTGGTGGCGCTCTCCGGCGGTCGTTACGCCTTCATCCCCGCCGCCATGGCCTATTCGCGCGAGGCGGACGGTACGCTTCGCGCCGAGATTTCCCTGGTACTCGCGGACTCGCGCTCGGGCGCCGTCTCGTGGCGCACGCTTGCAACCGGCTTCGGCCCGACGCCCGTCCGCGCACTCACCAGCGCACTGGACAAGGTCTTCCCTCTCTCGCTGGGGTTCCGATGAGCTATGACGTCACCCTGATCCCCGGCGATGGGATCGGCCCCGAGATCACTGCCGAGACGATCAAGGTGCTGGAGGCGACGGGGCTCAAGTTCGTATGGGACGAGCAGCTGGCGGGTGTGGCGGCCGTGGATGCCACGGGTACGCCGCTCCCCGATACGACCATCGACAGCATCCGGCACCGGAAGCTCGCACTCAAGGGTCCGCTCACGACCCCGGTTGGTACCGGTTTCCGCTCCGTCAACGTCGCACTCCGGAAGGAATTCGAGCTTTTCGCGAACCTGCGCCCCGCCAAGAGCTTCGTGCCGGGTGGCCGGTTTTCCAACGTGGATATCGTGATGGTGCGGGAGAATCTCGAGGGACTGTACGTCGGCGTGGAGCACTTCATCGCGATCGGCGGCGATCCGCGCGCCGTCGGCGAGTCCACCGCCATCGTGACCCGGGCCGGCTGCGAGCGAATCATCCGCTATGCATTCGAGTACGCCCTGCGTCACGGACGCAAGAAGGTCACGATCGTCCACAAGGCGAACATCCTCAAGATGGTGAGCGGGCTGTTCCTCGAGGTCGGTAAGCGAATCCAGAAGGAATATGAGGGCCGGGTGCAGTCCAACGACATGATCGTGGACAACTGCGCCATGCAGCTCGTCATGAGGCCCGAGCAGTTCGACGTGATGGTCACCACCAACATGTTCGGTGACATCCTCAGCGATGAAGTCTCCGGACTCGTCGGCGGACTCGGCCTTGCACCCGGGGCCAATATCGGCGCGCACGCGTCGATCTTCGAGGCTGTACATGGCAGCGCGCCGGATATCGCCGGGAAGGGCATCGCGAACCCCGCCGCCCAGATGCTCGCGGCGGCAATGCTGCTCGATCACATCGGCGAGATCAAGGCGGGCGACAAGGTTCGCGTCGCCGTCGAGCGCACCATCGTCGAGGACAACATCCGCACCCGCGACCTGGGTGGGGCCGCCTCGACCCGGGAGTTCGGCGATGCGGTCGCCAAGCGGGTGGGCTGAAATCCCCTGTGCCCAGTGCGGCACGCGGGTTTCCGGCATCGACTGGGGCGAGCTCTGTCCGGCGTGTCGCCAGATACGACTCCAGCGTGCACGTCGTCTCTCTTTGCGCATCTCCCTGCCGGCAACGCTCCTGCTGGGCCTCTACGTCATTTTCCGGATGCCGCCGACGCCACTCGCGAGGATCTATGGAGCCCTCGCGGTGGTGATCACGTATGTCGTGCTGCGCCGGATCGTGACCCGGGTGGCCATGGAGCTGCTGCCGCGACCATCACTGAGGCAAGGAGAGAGAATATGAATGGCGGAGAAGGCGGAGAAGGCAGAGATGTCGGAGAAGCGCGCCGGATGAATGGCGGCGGACGCCGAGGCATCGCGTTATTTGCGTTGCTGCTCGTCTGCGGGTTCTCGCCACTGGCGGCACAGGGGTCCACGTCACTCACGATCTACAATGACGGCCGCGTCCTCGTACGGAGAACGCTGCCACTCGAAGTACCCAAGGGCACCTCCTCTCAGCACCTGGTGCTCGGCGCGCTCGATCCTTCGACGATCTTCTCGCTCGACTCGAGTGTGAGCATCTCCGCGGCGACCTACGATGGCGCCGTCGACTACCAGAGCGTCATCCGGCGCGCCATCGGCCGGACGCTCGTTTTCCGCACCGGCTCGACCAGCAAGGACACCGTAAGCGCCACCGTTCTCGGCGTCGATCCCGAGCGGTACAAGCTCGCCGACGGCACCGTGAGCTTTCAGGCGCCAGGTACGCCGCGCTTTCCAGCGGAACTCGTCGTGGTTGACCCCACCGTCACCCTCGCCTTGCATGCGCCCTCCTCGCGCAAAGAAATCCGGCTCGGCTACTTCACCAGCGGCGCCCAGTGGCAGGCGAGCTATCAGTTGCTCCTCGGCAGCGGGAATGCGGCGAGCGGAAGCGGGCAACTCACCGGTGCGGCAGTGATCACGGCCGGTACGATCCGGGCAGAGGATGCAGAGATTCAGTTGCTGGCGGGAGCGGTCAGTAGAGCCGGTCCTTCGGATCAACTGCAACGCCAGTACGCGATGGCCGCGAGAGCTCCTGCCGCGGAGATGGATGCCAAGATGAGCGAACAGAAGGTCGGCGAGTTTCATCTATACTCGCTGCCCGGTCGCACGACGCTGCTGCCCGGCCTCACGAGCTCGGTCGCGCTGTTCGACCCCGCGACGGTCAAGTACACGCGCACCTTCGAAGCGCGTGGCCAGATACCGTACTGGGGCGCGCTGCAGCAGTTCGGCGAGGAGACCGATGTGCCTGTAGAGATCACGTACGTCGTGCAGCGCGCGCTCAAGACCGAATTTGGCGACCGCCCGCTGGCCGGTGGTGTCGCGCACATCTATCAGGCGGACAGCGGCGGCCGTCATCAGCTGGTTGGAGAATCGTCGCTCGACCATACGCCCGCGGGCGAGGATCTGCATCTCAATGCCGGCACCGCGTTCGACGTGACCGCAAAGCGGCTGCAGACCTCGTACGTCAGCCGCCGGGACAGTGCGCAGGGTGGTGGCTGGCGTTACACGGCCACTGCAGATTACCAGGTGACCCTCAAGAACGCTGGTGCCGCCGCGGTCAGTGTCGATGTGCTGGAGCAGCGCGCCGGCGAGTGGAGCGTGGTGTCGAGCTCTATTCCGCCGCAGAAAGTTTCCTCCACGCTGACCCGCTTTCGAGTGCCGGTACCGGCGGGAGGGCAGGCGGTGCTCAAGTATCGCGTGAAGGTGATCTGGTAATCGGATCCGCGATATTGCGGGACGAGAACCCGGATCGGCGGCCGAGGGGTAATCAGATCCACGGTCGTCGATCCGGTCTTCGTCTGGCGGATTCGATGGCGGTCCTGTTGCTCATGCGCACCATTCACCACTCTCGGATGCCTGCTCCATGAACGACGGCGAAATCGTCCTCGTCCATCTCTCCGACCTGCACTTCGGCGGTCACGCCGATCTCGAACAGCTCGACGAACTCGAGCGCTTTGTCCCTTCGCTCGGTGCGGGAGCCGTGGTCATCTCGGGAGACCTGAGCCAGCGCGCACGTCATGGCGAATTCCAGGCGGCCCGCGCCTTTGTCCGCAGGCTGAGAGAGTCCAGCCCCGTGCTCGTCATTCCCGGTAATCACGACGCGCAGTGGTGGTGCAGTCCGTTCGGGATCCGGGGTCAGCGGTGCAAGTACAAGAAATATCAAAAATATTTCGGGCCGGACCTGACGCCGACGCTCGAGATTCCGGGCGTGATCATCGGCAGCGCGCTCACCAGTCACGGGGTCGCGATCGCCTCGATGACGTGGAACCTGAACGACATGGCGGTGAAGGGGCATCTGCCGAAGACGGAAACCGACCGCCTCACCTCACTGTTCGCGCGGGCGGAGCCGGGTGCCGCGCGCGTCGTGGTGCTGCATCACAATGTCCTCCGCGGTCAGCTCTCCGGACGCATGGGCCTGGCGCGCTGGCGGGTGGCACAGCGCCGGCTGCTCGACTCCGGCGCCGACCTCGTGCTCTGCGGACACGATCATCAGGAGGATGCCGGCCAGATCGGCGAGACGCTCGCGGTGAGTACGGCCAACACGCACAGCAAACGAATCCGCGGAAACCGGGCCTCGGCATTCAATCTGATCCACATTCTGCCGGACCGGATTCAGATCGAGCACTACCGGTGGGTCCGCGAAGAGCTCACTTTCCGCCGATCCGACGTCGCCGTCTTTGCGCGCGCGGCCGGCGCCCCGGCAGTCGCGGAGGCGCACATCGGTCCGACCGGCTAGCATGCTACCTCAATCTTCGGGATATCTCTGGAAGTGAGTTTGCCTTCGCTGTTTCCGTTCGAATGGTTCGGCCGATCAGCCGCATCGGTCTCACAGGCGGAGGAAACCGTCGTCTCCACGTTGTCACTCGCTTCTCCACCCGACCAGCTCCTCGCGCGACGACTTCACCTGCTAGGCCTCCGGCCGGTCAAGGGGCTTCGGACCCATACCAATCGCACCGTGATGGTCAGTCTGAGTCCTGGCGGCGTGCTCGGCATTCACCGTGGCTACACTCACGCTCCGGACCGCGTACTCGCCGCCGTGGTTCGGTTCTTCGCCCCGGGCACACGCAGGGAGACAAGGCTCGCGGCGCGACGTGAGCTGCTCTCGTTCCCCGCACACGCGTACGTTCCGGCCGAGGACACGAGGCGACCCCGTCGCCGCCGATCCCGGCCTGAAGACGCCGAAATTCTCGCTCGGCTTGTTCAACTGCACGAATCGCTCAACACAAGGTATTTTGGGGGCCGGCTGGAGAGGATTCCAATCTATCTTTCGGGCCGGATGCGGAGCCGCCTCGGCGAACTGCGCCTCGATCCGGGACGGGCGATGGACATCACGCTCAGTCTGCATCATCTACGTCGGGACCCGTGGCGGGACGTCGAACAGACGCTGCTGCACGAGATGGTGCATCAATGGCAGGCCGAGAGCGGCCTCGATCTGGATCATGGCCGGGGGTTCCGCCGGAAGGCCGTCGAAGTGGGGATCGAGCCGAGGGCGCGGAGGAAGGAAGTTCTGCGGGAAGCGGTGAGAAGTCAGCGGTGAGGGGGAGGCAGGGTGAGATTTGGGGTTGTCCACGCCTCCGCTCACCACTCACCGCTAACTGCTCAGGGATCGAGCTGCGGATGCGGAAAGCAGTCGGAGGTCGGTGGTAAGCGGGAGATCGGGGAGAGAACGGAGCTCAGCATTTCCTCCCACTCACCGCTCACCGTTCACTTTATTTCATAGGCGGGCACCATGTCAGGCAGCTACACCGGCGTCGACTTTTTCAACCTCGATTCCCTCCTCTCCGAGGAGGAGCGTGCGGTTCGGGATACCGTGCGCGCCTGGGTCGACGACGCGCTCATGCCGGTCATCGGGGATGCCTATATCGAAGGCAAGTTTCCGAAACAGCTCATTCCGGGCATGGCGGAACTAGGTCTCTTCGGCGCGAACCTGCCGGAGGAGTATGGCTGCGCCGGTCTTAACAACGTGGCATACGGCCTGATCATGCAGGAGCTGGAGCGGGGAGACAGCGGCATCCGCTCTTTCGCATCGGTGCAGGGAGCGCTGGTGATGTATCCGATCTACGCTTTCGGATCGGACGAGCAGAAGAAGCGCTGGCTGCCCGCGCTCGCCGCTGGCACCGACATCGGCTGCTTCGGCCTGACGGAACCCGACTACGGCTCGAATCCCGGCGGAATGATCACCACCGCGAAAGAGACCAAGGATGGCTGGGTGCTGAACGGCGCCAAGATGTGGATCACCAATGGATCGCAGGCAACCGTCGCCGTGGTATGGGCCAAGACCGGCGCCCTCGACGATACCAGATCCATTCGCGGATTCATCGTACCGAAGGACGCCAAGGGGTTCTCGGCGCGGGACCAGAAGGGCAAGCTCTCGCTCCGCGCCTCGGACACGAGCGAGCTGATCTTCGAGGACGTGCATCTCCCGAAAGACGCTCTGCTCCCCAAGTCCGGCGGGATCAAGAGTCCGCTCATGTGTCTCACGCAGGCGCGCTACGGTATCTCCTGGGGAGCGATCGGAGCAGCCATGGCGTGCTACGACGAGGCGCTGAGCTACTCGAAGAACCGCATCATGTTCGGTCGTCCCATCGGGCAGACCCAGATTCAGCAGGTCAGGCTCGCCGAGATGCTCACCGAAATCACCAAGGCCCAGTTGCTCACGCTTCAGCTCGGACGGCTCAAGGATGCCGGCACGATGCTCCCTGAGCAGGTGAGTCTCGCCAAGCGAAACAACGTGAACATGGCCACCGAGTGCGCTCGCGAGGCGCGCCGTCTCCTCGGCGCCAACGGCATCCTGGTCGAGTATCACTCGATGCGCCACATGGCGAATCTGGAATCGGTCTATACCTACGAGGGCACGCACGACATGCACTCGCTGATTCTGGGGCAGGCGGTGACGGGGTTGAGTGCGTTTTAGGTCTTAGGTGGTAGGTGGTAGGTGGTAGGTGTTAGGTGGTAGGTGGTTGGTCCATCGCTTGAGAATTTGTGCTCGTGATGATTGTCCGAGGCGGATGCACGACTCCCTCGTCAGCGCGCTAACCCCTAACCCCTAACCCCTACTCCCTGCCACCTACGCCCTACCACCTCTCCTCAAGCCTCCATCGCGCCGCAATCGCAGCAGGCCTGTTGGCGCTGTTGCCGGGTGCTCCTCCGCTCCCAGTCTCCCGAGCGACGGTCGTGATCTCGTACCGGCCCGGTCATCCGCTCAACAGTTTCGATCCTACCCTCGCTTTTGGCGCCGCGCTCGATGGGCATGAGCAGGGCGATACCCGCACGATCTTCACCGCGCACAATATCTCGGCGATGCTTTCCGCGGGCCTCGGCCCCCTCAGCTATCGCCTCAGGACCGAGCTCGCCGTTGATGCCTGGCACTGGAACCCATCGGGCCGATGGAGCGACGCAGCGCACGCCCGAGGCTACTGGACTTCCGATTCGGTGCGGGGCACACCGATCGAGACGTCGTACGGTTATCACCTGCCGAGGCGGGGGAACACGCTCGACCAGGCCAACTACGACGGCTATTCCCGTCTCGATGACGGGGATACGAGCACCTTCTGGAAGACGAATCCGTACCTCGACAGCCGCTTCACGCGAGTGCCGGACGATCAGCACCCGCAGTGGGTGGTGATCGACTTCAAGCAGCCGGTCCCCATAGACGAACTCAGGATTCTCTGGGGAGATCCGTTTGCCCGACGCGTCACGGTCGCGTGGTGGACCGGGGAGGCCAACACTTCGATCGACCGAAATCCCCTCGGCCACTGGGTGAACTTTTCGGCGATTGATACGGTGCGCGCTCGGGGCGGACTCGACATCCGGCGGCTCACGAAACGCCCCGTCAGGACTCGTTTTGTTCGATTGATTCTTGCGAATCCGTCTCGTACGGCGCCTGCGGGTTCGATGGACCCCCGAGACAGTCTCGGCTACGCGATTCGCGAACTCTCCGCTGGTTCCGTCGATTCAGCGGGCCGCTTTCATGATTTCATCCGGCACGGCGCAACAGCGCGCACGCAAACCCGGATGAACACTTCATCCACCGATCCGTGGCACCGCGCCGAGGATCGTGACACGCTGGTCGAGCAACCGGGAATCGACCTGGTGTTCGGCAGTGGCCTCACGCGCGGAGCGCCGATGCTGCTTTCGGCGGCGGCAATCTACGATACGCCGGACAACGCTGCGGCAATGCTGGCATACGTCAGGGCGGCGGGATCTCCGGTATCCGGTGTCGAAATCGGCGAGGAGCCCGACGGTCAGTTCATGGCGCCTGAGGACTATGCCGCCATCTACATCCAGCTCGCGGATGCGCTGCACGCGGTCGACTCCACCATCAGAGTGGGAGGCCCCGGATGGCAGGACGCTCTGAATGCTGAGGTTGCCGCCTGGCCGGACCCGGGACCTTCGCAGGGAGCATGGATCGGCCGGTTCATGCGCTACCTGGAAGCCCGGGGACACGCAAAGGACTTCGGGTTCTTCAGTTTCGAATGGTATCCGTTCGACAATGCATGTCAGCAGACCGGCCCCCAGCTCGATAGCGCGAGCGCACTGCTGCACAGCTCGATCTCCAATCTCAGATCGGCGGGAGTGCCGGCCGGAATTCCCTGGATCATCACGGAGTACGGTTACTCCGCGCACGCGGGTCCGGCCGAAATCGGCCTGTCGGCGGCACTCTTCAACGTCGACGCCGTTGCGGATTTCCTCTCGCTCGGCGGCAGTCAGGCGTATCTCTACGGCTACGAGCCGACCTACCCGGAACACCAGCCGGGTTGCAGGGGCTGGGGCAACAACATGCTGTTCGTCGCGGACTCCGACGGACAGGCGTGGGTCCCGACGGCGACTTACTGGGGCGCGCGGCTCCTGACGCGCGCATGGACGGACTCGACCGGCGGGATGCACCAGCTGTTTCCGGCCAGGATGATCCCGGGCCGGACGGAAACCGCCGCGCGTCTCCCCTCCGTTTACGCGGTTCTCCGGCCCGATGGTCGCTGGGGGATTCTCTTAATCAATCGGGATGCCGGCCGCTCCTGGTCGATCGACCTGAAATTCGCCGGCGAGTCATCTGGCGCTCCGGGTTGCCCCCGGGAGGAATGGCGGTATGATGACCGGCAGTATCGGTGGCACGCGAATGGACCGGACGGTTATCCGGACCGGAGCGAGCCCCCCGTCCATAGCCTCGTTTCGTTGTGCAGTGAGTCGGTCGCTCTCCACCCTGGATCAATCACCGTGGTCACCATGCCCGCGCCGCACTGATCCGTGGTGACGTTTCCCGCGCTCATGCGTATTTGTTCATGCTGACCGCGATTTCGCCGGCTGGGTTGTCGTTCCATGTCTCCCGGAAACCCCGGACCCATGAATCCTGAATTTCCCAAACCCGCGATCGTCCCCCAGCCCGGAGAATCCACCTCCGCCGAGGACGTCTGCCGGTTCTGGTACACGACGTACTCCGGCGAGGTATACAACTACCTGCGTTTCCATTTGCCCTCGGCGGACACTGCTGAGGACATAATGGCAGAGACGTTTCTCAAGGTGTTCAGGTCGGCGGCGACATTCGATCCCTCGCGGGCAAGTGCGCGGGTCTGGATCTTCAGCATCGCCCGAAACACGCTGCACGATTTCGCGCGGAGGGCGCGAGTGCGCCGCCACGTCTCGCTTGGTGCGCTCCGGGACCTGGCCTGTGATGCGCCATCACCCGAAGAGCGCCTGATCTGGGAAGAGGAAGTTGCCGGCGTTCTCGAGGCTGTGGCGCTCCTGGAAGAGGGCGATCGGGAAATGATCTCGCTTCGATACGGGAGCAACCTCTCGGTTGCCATGATCGCGGAAGTACTCGCAATTCGTGAGCCCACCGTGCGCACCCGGCTCTGGCGCGCGCTCAAGCGACTGCGCGCCCGCCTCCCGGAGGACACATGAAGAACCTGCCGCACGACCTCGAAGATCTGGACCGGTTCCTCTCCTCAATCCGATTTCACCCTCGCGCGTCACTCGAGCCTGAGATCTTCGGCCGGTGGCGTCGCGGCGAAGCGCCGGGCAATGCCCGTCGTTCGTGGCTCCGTGGCGCGCTCGGCGTCAGCGGTCTCGTGGTGCTCCTTACGGCAGGAATATTCGGGGTGGTGCGGCCCAGGCTCTGGCCCTCCACGCACCAGGTGGACCGCTGCTGCCAGGACCTCGACGGCGGTGGCGTGGCCGACGACGGCATCCTCGTCCTCGCGGACGCGAGCGACAACGTCGAACGTCTGACGCTCTACGAGGACCGCGATCTGAGCGGCACGTTCAGCGCGGGAGACTCGCTCCGCTTTACGAGGCACGGCGTGCTGGACACGGTAGGAGCTCAGGGCGCGGACATGACAACAACTGAGTTCTGTTGCGCGGATTACGATGGTGACGGTCCCACCGACGACGCGCTCATCGTCATGCACGATCGGACCGGAATCTCGATGGCGGCAATTTATGAACACGGGCACGAGAAGGGAGTGCTGCTGCGCTGAATCACCGCGAGTTCTGATCCTCCGCGTCACCTGCAGGCCCGGCGCGCGCTCACCGGGCTACCCGCCCCATTCATTCACTATCAGGACTGAGTTGAGATTCACCTTTCCCTTTTTCACGGCGGCGCTGCTCTTCACGACGGTGGCTCCGCTCAAGGCCCAGGTACCGGACAGCACCCGCCGCGATTCGACGAGGCGCGCGCCGCCGCGACGGGACTCCGCTGTCGTCGAAATCGCGCCCATCGAAGTCGTGGGAAGCATCGCACCCGTCGCGGGGCCCACGATCGGCTCGGGAATTCCTGCCCGCCTGACGACGGTCACCGGCGCCGAGATCGACGCGTGGGAGCCGCGGACCCTGGCGAATGCGCTCTCGAGCCAGACCGGCATCTCGACGTACGACGATGTCGGCTCGCCTTACAAACCGACGCTCAGCACCCGTGGATTCACGGTCGGGCCGGTGCTGGGGCTACCGCAAGGTGTTTCCGTCTTTCTCGATGGCGTACGGCAAAACGAGCCGGACGCGGCGGAGGTGAATTTCGATCTGCTCCCGCTCGAACACATCAAGCGGATCGAATTGTTGAGCGGCACCGGTTCCCTCCTCGGCCCCAACTCTCTGGGCGGAGCGGTCAACCTGATCACCAAGCGCGGAGAAGGGCCGCTCACTGGAGAGCTCGAGGTTTCCGGGGGCTCATATGGAGCGGCCAGCGGTGAAGGCTCGATCAGCGGAAGGAATTCGCGAGGCTGGGATTTCTACCTCGGCGGGGGCTACGAACGCGAGGATGGATGGCGTCCCGTCACCGGCGCGGAAGACTACAACGGGTTCCTGAACCTGGGCCACACGGGTAAGCGCAGCGGCGTACGGCTGCAGGCGTTCGGCGCGCGCTCTGCCGCCTCGACGGCGGGTTCGCTGCCCGAAAGCATTTTTAACGTTGCGCCGAAAACGAATTTTACTCCGGGAGACATCGACCGCCTGGACCAACAGCAGGTGGCGATCTCCGGTTATCGCGTCTTCGCCGCCTCACGCGCGTCGTTCACGGTCTACCATCGGCGGAGTGCGGCGGACCGGTTCAACGTCAACCAGGTGCCGGACCCGGACGTGCGCGCGCTCAGCAATAATCACACGACGGGCGCCAATGCGGACTGGCGCTGGGGGGGACTCGCCGGAAAGCTGCCGCTCTCGGTAAGAGTCGGTTTTGACGGTGCCGTGAATCGGGTCCACGTGCAGATCCTCAATGACTCGGCCGGCAATTCCGTCACCACGACGCTGGTCCGAAGCCCGAGCTGGGATGTGGCGGCGTATTCTCTAGCCGATCTCACCGTGGGCCGCGCGAGTTTTTCCGCGGGATTCCGGTTCGACTATGTGCGGATTCCCTTTAACGACCTTCTCGATCCCTCCGCGGATACCACGAGCAGTTACACGCGGGTGAGCCCGCGGGGCGGCGTGAACGTGGATCTCGGACAGGGCGCCTCGGTCTACGGGTCGATCGGCCGGAGTTTCCGTGCCCCGGCATTGCTGGAGCTCACCTGCGCCGACAATAACGCTCCCTGTCCGCTGCCCTTCGCGCTGGGCGACGATCCGCCGCTCAAGCCGGTGATCGGGACGACGGTGGAAGCCGGCGGAAAGCTGGTCCGCGGACCATTCAGCCTCGACGGCTCGATTTACCGGACGCAGGTCGACAACGACATCTTCTTCGTGTCCGGCAACCTGATCACCGGCTTTTTTACCAACCTGCGTGCCACCCGCCGCGAAGGCGTCGAACTCGGTGCCCGACTCATCCTGGACGGCGGGCACTCGCTCTATGCGAGCTACGCGTACACCCGCGCGACTTTTCAGAGTCCTTCGACGCTCGCGAGCGCGAGACAGAGCGCCGCGCCCTCGAATCCCTTCTTCGGGCCGAATATCGTGGCGCCTGGGGACAGGATACCACTTGTGCCCGCGCATCAGCTCCGCCTGGGAGGCACGCTCGTGCTCCCGGCAGGATTTCAGACAGGACTCGACGCGCGCTACATCGGCAGCCAGTGGTTCAGAGGTGATGAAGCGAACGAGACGACCCCGCTCGCGGGTTACGCCACGGCGGATGTCCGGCTTGCCTGGGAGGGCGGCGATTGGTCGGTCTCGGGTATCGTCTCCAATCTCTTCAATAACCATCACGCGGTGTTCGGTACCTTCAACGAGAACCGGGTGACCGGTGAGGTCGAACGGTTCCTGACCCCAATGCATCCGCGGACGATCAAGATCATCGTGGGGAGGAGGTTTGGGGCGGTGAGCGGGAACTGAATACCGGGAAACGGGAAGGAGGAAACGGGCCCAAGAAGGCTGAGGGGCTGCCCTTACGCCTCCCTTCCGGGCTGGGGCATTGGCGGCGGCGGGTCGCCGATGGGGCCGGGCTGAGTCGGATTCGGGTTCGGCGTCGGGTGCGGTTCGGGCTGCGGAATTCTGAGCACGGGTGAACTCACGGGAACTCCTCGATTCAAGTGTCGGGCGCGCCCACCGCGCCCATTCACTCACTACCCGCCTCCTGCACGAAGGATCGACTCCCCACCCGCACCGACTGGAAACAACCGCGCGCAGCGGCTACCTTCCCGCCCGGTTCAGCATCAGTCCGGCCCGGTGCCGGTTGCCAACTTTTCGCGGGGAATCGCATTGAAAATCGCCGTCTGCCTCAAGCGGGTGCCCGATACCACGGCCAAGATCGTGATCGGGGCCGACGGAAAATCCATCGATGAAAACGGTGTCAAGTTCGTGCCGAATCCATACGATGAGTACGCTCTCGAAGAGGCGCTCAAGCTCAAGGAGACTGCGGGCTCAGGCGAGACCGTCGTCTACGCGCTCGGCACCGACGCGTCGCAGGAGACTATCCGTACGGCGCTCGCGATGGGGATCGACCGCGGCGTGCTGCTCCAATCCCCCCCTTCAGCCGACGGCTTCGAAGTGGCAAAGGCGCTGGCCACCGAACTGAAAGGTGGCGGATACGATCTGATTCTCTTCGGCAAGATGGCGGTCGACGACTACAATCATCAGGTCGGCGTCATGGTGGCCGAGTTGCTCGAACTTCCCTGCATTTCCGCCGTCGCCCATCTCACCGTGAACGGCACCGCCCTTGAAGCGGAACGAGAAATCGAAGGCGGCATCGAAGTCTCCACCTGCTCGCTCCCGGCTGTTCTCACCTGCGACAAAGGCCTCAACACGCCGAGGCTACCGTCACTCAAGGGCATCATGGCCGCAAAGAAGAAGCCGCTTGAAGTGAAACCGGTTTCTCTCGGGGCCGGCACGCTCAGCACGGTTTCCCTCACGCTTCCGGCCGAGCGGAAGGCGGGTCGGATCGTGGGCGAAGGGGCGGACGCCGTCCCCGAGCTCGTGCGACTGCTGCGACAGGAAGCGAAGGTGTTGTAGGCGGTGAGAGGTAAGAGGTAAGCGGGAGGTGCTGGGCAAAATCAAATGGCGATTCGCCTTTGGTTTTTGAACTAAGGCTTACAGCTCAAGGCGAACATGCCATCGATTCTTGCAGTAATGGAGTCCCGTTCCGGATCGCTCCGGAAGGTGTCCCATGAAGTCCTCACCACCGCTCGGCGCCTTGCCGATTCGCTGGGAGCGACGGTGGATGCCATCGTCCTGGGGAAGGGACCGGTCGCTGGCGCGGAAGAACTCGGAGCATTCGGGGCCGACCGGGTGCTGACCGCGACACATGACCAGTTCGAGCTCTATTCTCCCGATGGTTTCTCGGCCACGATTGCTGCTGCTGCGGCCGGACACTCTGCGGTCCTGTTCGCCGCGACTGCGACCGGCCGGGATCTTGCACCGCGAGTGGCCGCCCGCCTCGGCGTCGGCTGCGCGACCGACGTGACCGACATCTCCACCGAAGGCCAGAACGTTGTCGTGACCCGACCGGTCTACGCGGGTCGTGCCCTGCAGAAGGTGCGGCTGGGCAGCCCTGCGGTCGTCTCGATCCGGCCCAACACGATCCCCGCCGCCGAAAATCGCAAGGAAGGACGAGTCGAATCCTTTCCCGTTCCCGCCTTCACGGCGCGCGTCACCGTGAAGGAAATCAAAGCACCCGCTCAGGCGACGCTCGACGTCTCCGAGGCGAGCGTCGTGATCTCCGGTGGACGGGGACTCAAGGAGCCGGCGAATTTCAAGCTGATCGAGGATCTCGCCGCGGCATTCGGGAACGCGGCCGTCGGCGCCAGCCGAGCGGTTGTGGACGCGGGATGGCGGGACCATGGCGCGCAGGTGGGACAGACGGGAAAGACGGTGAGTCCGGGACTGTATATCGCCGTCGGAATTTCGGGGGCCATTCAGCACCTGGCCGGAATGCGCACCGCGAAGGTCATCGTCGCCATCAACCGGGACAAGGATGCGCCGATTTTCAAGGTCGCGGACTACGGCGTGGTTGGGGACCTTTTCGAGATTCTGCCGAAGTTCACGGAAGCGGTGAAGAAGGTGAGGAGCGAACAGTAGCGCAGGCCTGGCTGCACCGCTTCGAAGGATCGGGGATGCGCTGATGATCGCGCATCCTTTTTTCATTCTGAGCTGGTGCTCGCGCTCCGACCGAACTGTGAGGTTCACGGCGGAAGCGCGGAGAAAAAAGGGGATTATTTGGACTTGTGTTGAAGATGCTATGGCTTGCGGACTTTGAGATTGCCACGTCGGCGGCTCCGCCGCCTCCTCGCAATGAC
>JBDUEA010000062.1:0-16386 GCA_040002695.1 Gemmatimonadota bacterium
GGGTCTGGGAGAAGATCCGCCAGGCGCACGAGACCGACCAGCCGGTGCAGGGCACGCTGGTCAAGAAGATCAAGGGTGGCGTCGTGGTGAATCTGATGGGCGTCGATGCGTTCCTTCCCGGCAGCCAGATCGCGCTCCGCCGGGTGCCGAACATCGACGAACTCCTCGGCCAGACCTACGACTTCAAGATCATCAAGCTCAACAAGCGCCGGCGGAATATCGTCGTGAGCCGCCGCGTCATCCTCGAGAACGAGCGGGCACACAAGCGCGAGCACCTCATGAAGGAGCTCGCCGTCGGTCAGGTTCGGAAGGGTGTCGTCAAGAACATCACCGACTTCGGCGCCTTCATCGACCTCGGCGGAGTCGACGGCCTGCTGCACATCACCGACATGTCCTACGGCCGGGTCTCGCACCCGACCGAGATGGTCGCCATCGGCAAGGAAGTCGAAGTCAAGATTCTCGATATCGACTGGCAGCGTGAGCGGATCAGCCTCGGCATGAAGCAGCTGCAGGCCTATCCGTGGCAGAACGTCGCCGCCAAGTATCCGGTCGGCACCCGCGTGCAGGGCAAGGTGGTCTCGATCACCAACTATGGCGCGTTCGTCGAGCTGGAGCCGGGCATCGAAGGCCTGGTGCATATCTCCGAAATGAGCTGGACGCGGAATGTCCGGCACCCGTCGAAGATCGTGAGCATCGGCGAGACCATAGAGGCGGTCGTCCTCAAGGTCGACGAGTCCGAGGAGAAGATCTCGCTCGGCATGAAGCAGACCGAGCAGGACCCCTGGACAGTGCTCCCGCTCAAGTACCCGGTGGGCATGATGATCACCGGCAAGGTGCGGAACCTCACGAGCTTTGGCGCCTTCGTCGAGATCGAGCCCGGCATCGACGGCCTGATCCACATTTCGGATATGTCGTGGACCAAGCGGGTGCAGCATCCATCGGAAGTCGTGAAGAAGGGTGACACCGTCAACGTCGTCATCCTCAATATCGATGCCGATAACAAGCGGATCTCGCTCGGACTCAAGCAGGCCGAGGAGGATCCGTGGCTCAAGATCGGTGAGACCTATCCGATCGGCATGGAGCTCCGTGGCCGCGTGACCCGCCTGATGGACAAGGGCGTAGTGGTGGACCTCGGTAACGACATCGAAGGCTTCGTGCCGATGTCGCAGCTCGGCGTGGCGAACATCGAGAATCCTGGCGACGCAGTGAAGGAAGGCCAGGCGGTGGATCTCAAGGTCCTCGAAGTCGACCCGATCCACCACCGGATCGTGCTCCTCGTCACCAATTATCCCGACGAGCCGATCATCCCGATCCTCCGCCCCGTAATCGACGAGTCCCCGGCGGACGATTGAGAACTGGGTTTATGAGTGTGAAAGAGGGTCTCCGTCTGGAGACCCTTTTTCTTATTACCGCGGAGGCGCGGAGGGACGCGGAGGCAGGCTTTAAAGGTTGTTCACCATGCGGGCGATGCCGTCCTTGAGGAGGGCGACATTAAAATTGAGAAGCAGGCCAACCGGTAAACCAGTCAATTTCAGGTAGGTAAGCAGCTGGGCCCGGTGGACTCGCTCAATCGCGCGGACGCTCTTGATCTCGACAATGACGAAATCCTCGACCACGATATCCAGCCGATATCCGCAGTTCACTATCACGTCTCTGTACCGGAGCGGAAGCGTTCGCTCACGATCGTGGGTGACACCTCGGTAGTACAGCTCATGGCACAGGCAATCGCGATAGGCCGATTCAAGCAAACCCGGTCCCAGTGTCCGGTGCACCTCGATCGCCGCGCCGAGGATTGTTTCGCAGAGACTAGATGCGCGTATCTGCCGGGATTCTGGAGAGTCGTTCATGATCATCGCAAGCAAGAGGCCCGAATGATCGTCGTCATCTCCCCGTCGGACGACATCTTTTCTCCGCTCGGCGTACCGAAAATCAAGCGCAGTTCTCGGCGTCCTCCGCGCCTCCGCGGTAAAATCAATTCGATGAATTCCCCTTGGACGCCTGGACGCTATATTCTCCGCTAATGCCAACTCCCAGAGAACTTCTCGATCAACTGCACCGTCGCCAGGCCGAGGCTGAGCAGGGCGGGGGAGCGGACCGGATCGCCCAGCAGCACAAGAAGGGCAAGCTCACCGCGCGCGAGCGGCTCGATCTTCTCGTCGACGACGGCAGTTTCGTCGAGCTCGACCGCTTCGTCACTCACCGCGCCACCGACTTCGGCCTCGCGGATCAGACGTACGCCGGTGACGGCGTCGTCACCGGTTACGGCCGGATCGATGGACGGCTGGTGTACGTATTCGCCCAGGACTTCACGGTCTTCGGCGGCTCGCTCTCCGAAACCCACGCCGAAAAGATCTGCAAGATCATGGATCTCGCCGTGCGGAATGGCGCTCCCGTCATCGGGCTCAACGATTCCGGCGGTGCCCGCATCCAGGAGGGTGTCGCCTCCCTCGGCGGCTATGCGGACATCTTCCTCCGGAACACCATGGCGTCCGGCGTCGTGCCCCAGATCTCCGCGATCCTCGGCCCCTGTGCCGGCGGCGCCGTCTATAGCCCCGCGATCACCGATTTCATCTTCATGGTGCGCGGCATAAGCTACATGTTCGTGACCGGGCCGAACGTCGTGAAGACGGTGACGCACGAGGAAGTCACTTTCGATCATCTCGGTGGCGCCGAGACTCATGCCGGCATTTCGGGCGTCGCCCATTTCATGCACCCGACGGAACCCGAATCGCTCGCCGCGATCCGCGCGCTCATGGGATACCTCCCCTCCAACAACCTCGACGAGCCGCCGATCGCCGCCTGTGACGATCCAGCGGATCGGCGCGACGAGGCCCTGCTCGACGTGATCCCCGATCTGCCGACCCGTCCCTACGACATGCACGATGTGATCCGCCGGATCACCGATCGCGGTGCGTTTCTGGAAGTGCACGCCGACTATGCCGGGAATATTCTCGTCGGCTTCGCACGGCTGGGAGGCCGTCCCGTCGGTATCGTCGCGAATCAGCCCGCGGTGCTGGCTGGCGTGCTCGACATCAGCGCCTCGCTCAAGGCCGCGCGATTCATCCGCTTCTGTGACTGTTTCAATATCCCGATCGTCACCTTCGTAGACGTTCCGGGTTTCCTGCCGGGCGTGGCGCAGGAGCATGGCGGCATCATCAAGCACGGCGCCAAACTGCTCTTTGCCTACTGCGAGGCTACTGTCCCCAAGCTCACCGTGATTACCCGGAAAGCGTACGGCGGGGCATATGACGTCATGAGCTCGAAGCACATTCGCGGGGACGTGAATCTCGCGTGGCCCACCGCCGAGATCGCGGTCATGGGGCCGAAGGGGGCGGTGGAGATCCTGTTCAAGAAAGAGATCGATCAGGCCGAGGATCAAGACGCGGAGGCCGCGCGGCGCATCGATGACTATACGGGGAAGTTCGCCAACCCCTATGCCGCCGCCGCGCGTGGCTTCGTCGACGATGTGATCGACCCGCGTGACACCCGTCCTCGGCTCATCGACGCCTTGCGAACCCTGGCGACCAAGCGGGACCGGAATCCTCCGAAGAAGCACGGCAACATTCCCCTCTGAGGAGGCAACGCGAAGTGATCGGAACCGGCGGCATCAATGGAACGACCCTTCGGGTGAGTTCGAACTCGCACCGCCTCGGTGAAATCTCCGATTTCCGTTGCGTCCCGTCCGCCCTGTCCGCTGTGTCCGCCCTGTCCGCCGCCTCCCCTAGCCATCCCCATGGGCGCGCCCTATTCTTCTCCTTTCCAGCCGGGTGCCCGCAACGGGCGGCCTGGCACTCGGAAAGGTGACAGTGCGTTTCCCCTGGCGGCACTCGTTTTCTATCATAGGGATCATCTCGTGCGCCCCCGCGATGCTTGCGGGCCAGGCGGCCATTGATCCATCCGTGGCGCCGCGCGCCGCGGCACTCGCGCGCGAAGGCGAGCGCGATGTCGCGACCGATCTGCTCGGTCACTATCTCGCGACTGCGCCGGACGATGGGCGTGCGTGGTTCCAGCTCGGCCGGTTCTATCTTCTTGATGCGCGTGATTGGCACGGCCGGGGCCACGAGGGCGAGCCGTCCGGGCTGCTCTATCTCGATTTTGCCGCCACTGCGTTCGACCAGTCGGTGCGACTCGCGGTGGACTCCGGTGTCGTGTATCGCGACATGGTCGAGATGGGGCGCGCGCTCATTTACGTTGAAGAGCATGGCTGGGCCGACGCGCGGATGCGTGCCCCTGGCTCGGATGCGCCGCCCCTTCCCGATTTCCTGCTCGAGCTCGGCGACAATCTGCTCAACAGCTGTCCCTCCGGCGGTGTGCTTCTCACCGGCTCCGATCTCGAGGCTGTGAGCGTCTGGTACGCCTCCTCCGTCGCCCGCCGTCGTCCCGATCTGCTTCCGCTTCAGCCAGACCTCTATGCCGTGGACTCCGTGTACCGTCGGAGCATGGCTGGAGCCCTCAACGCCGATCCTTCGCTCCCCGTGCGGCAGGCGCTCGCGCTCGTGGCCACCCGCCGCCCCATCTGCATGAGTCCCCTCGCGGATTCGGGTGCGGTCCCATCAGCCTCGTGGCACGCCGTTCGGCTGGTGCGGGTGAGCGGCGTGACGGGAACCGAGTCCGCCGAGCCACTCACCGTCACTGATCTGGTTCGCAATGAACGACGCGGCACGATCGCCTGGGTCCGCGAGGTTGAGGCGATCTATCACGCAGCCGCCCGCCACAACACGCTTCTCTGCGCCGGCATTCTCACCAGCCTCGGAGACCGATCCCTCGAAGCATGCGGCAGATAAGCCGGGTCCTCGTCGCGAATCGCGGCGAGATCGCCCTGCGGATCATCCGCGCTTGCCATGAGGAAGGACTCGAGGCCGTCGCGGTCTTTTCCGACGCCGACCGCCTGAGTCCGCACGTTCGCGCCGCCGATTTCGCCGTACACATCGGACCCCCGCCCCCCGCTCAAAGCTACCTGCGCATCGAAGGCCTTCTGGAAGCCGCGCGACTGTCCGGTGCTGAGGCGGTGCACCCCGGGTATGGATTTCTCGCGGAGCGCGCCGCCTTTGCGTCGGCCGTCGTCGAGGCGGGCCTGCTGTTCGTGGGTCCGCCCGCGGAGGCGATCTCCGCCATGGGTGACAAGACGGAGGCCCGGCGCCGCATGGAAGCCGCCGGAGTCCCGATCGTTCCCGGGCTCACTGTGCCGATCTCGGATGCCTCGGCCGCCCACGCCGCGGCGGCGAAGGTTGGCTTCCCCGTCATCGTCAAGGCGGCGGCCGGAGGTGGCGGGAAGGGCATGCGCATCGTACGCGAGCCCGGGGAACTGGAGAACGCGCTGCGTCTCGCGGCGTCGGAGGCTCTCAAGGCGTTTGGCGATGCGGGCGTATACCTCGAGAAGTACGTCGAGCGCCCCCGGCACGTCGAGATCCAGGTGCTCGCCGATCATGAACGCGTCGTGCACCTGGGCGAGCGCGAGTGCTCCGTGCAGCGCCGTCACCAGAAGCTGGTGGAAGAGGCGCCGTCGGTCGCGGTCTCAGCCGATCTTCGCGCGCGAATGGGTGCCGCCGCCTGCTCGGCGGCCGCCGCGGTGAATTATCGCGGTGCGGGTACCTGCGAATTTCTGCTTGCGGCTGACGGCTCCTACTATTTCCTGGAAATGAATACCCGCATCCAGGTCGAGCATCCCGTGACCGAGCTGGTCTATGGCGTCGACCTCGTGCGGGAGCAGTTACGGATTGCCCAGGGCATGCCGATGCGGCTGCCGGCGGCTCCGCTGGCGCCGCGGGGCTGGGCGATCGAGTGCCGGCTGACCGCCGAAGATCCTGCCACCGGCTTTCTACCGGCGACTGGGCTGCTGCAGTATCTCCGCCCACCCGGCGGGCCCGGCGTCCGCTGGGATGGTGGGTTCGAGGCCGGTAACGAGGTGACCCTCTTTTACGACTCGTTGCTTGGCAAGATCATCGTGTGGGGAGCCGATCGGAGTGACGCGATCCGCCGCATGATCCGCGCGCTCGAAGAGCTGATCGTGATCGGGGTGCCGACCAACCAGGCGTTCCACCTCCGGCTCCTCCACGACGAGGCGTTTCTCCGCGGCGAGATCGACAGCCAGTTTCTCGATCGTCGCCCCGATCTGCTGGCCCCACCCGCCGCGGTTCCCTACACCCTCGCACTCGCGGTCGTCGCGGCCCTCGCCGAAGACGACGCCCGTCGCGTGCGCCGCCCCGTCGTCGCCGACGATGCGGCCGGCGCCGGCGAATGGGCTCGCGCAGGGCGACGGGAAGGGGTTCAATGACCGACGCCGAGGCGGTCCGGATCCTCCGGCTGGCAGCTGGCGGGGACGGGGTGGGGAAGCTGGCCGATGGCCGCACCGTCTTCATTCCGCGGACTGCGCCCGGGGACCTGGTCGAGATCGCGCGGATGCGTTCGCACCGGCGTTTCGCGCGCGCGCGGATCGGACAGCTGCTCGAGTCCGGCCCTGACCGGGTCGCGGCGCGCTGCCCGCACTATGATGGCGACGAATGCGGCGGCTGTCAGCTGCAACATGTCGCCGCCGAGCGTCAGCTCGAGATCAAGCGCGCCGTGGTGGGGGACGCGCTCCGCCGCATCGCGGGGCTCGACGTGCCCGATCCCGAAATCGTACCGAGCGACATCGACTGGGGCTATCGGAACAAGCTCTCGCTGACGGTGGTGGCGCAGGGACGGCGCATCGGACTGCATCGCTTCGAGCGGCCCGACGAAGTGTTCGATCTCGCACGCTGCGACATCACCGATCCAGCGCTGCTCGAACTCTGGCGTGCCGTCCGCGCGCATCGGAGCCTGCTTCCGTCCAATGCGGAGCGCCTGGTGCTCCGCATCGACCGGGGCGGGACCCGCCATCTGATCGTTCACACCAGTGATGCCTCGGCCTGGGCGTCCCCCTCCAGCCTTGCCCGTGAGTTGATGCGCGCGGGATCGCCGGCGGTGCTCTGGTGGCATCCCGATGGTGGCGCCGCGCGCACCGTCGCCGGCGAGGCCGAAGCCTATCCCGCGACGGTGTTCGAACAGGTGCACCCCGGTTTCGGGGATCTCATTCGCGCCTTTGCCATCGACCAGCTCGGGTCGGTGGAGGATCGGCATGTTTGGGATCTCTACGCGGGCATCGGCGACACGACCGACGATCTGCTTCGGCGCGGCGCGAGTGTGGAGAGTGTCGAGCTCGACCGGCGAGCCGTCGAATTCGCTGACCGTCGCTGGCGGACGCGCCATGGATTGCCGATAGCCTCGCAGGCGCCGGATCATGGACGGGTGACGCGTCACGCTGGCCGGGTGGAAGATCTTGTCGAGGAGCTTCGAGCGCCGGCCCAGGTCATCTCGAATCCGCCGCGCACTGGCATGGATGAACGGGTGACCGAGGCGATCCTGGCGCAGTCTCCCTCGCAGCTGGTCTACATCTCCTGTGATCCCGCGACGCTCGCCCGGGACATCGCGCGACTCGCGCCGGCATATCGCCTCGGTCTCGTCCGCGCGTTCGATCTGTTCCCGCAGACCGCGCACGTCGAGACCGTCGCGGTGCTGGAGGTTGCTTGAAATATTTCGTCGCGATCGCGGGCCGTGAGATAGAGGTGGTGGTGGATGGTGACCAGGTGACCATCGACGGGCAGATGATGCGGTCCCATCTCGGCCCGGTCCCGGGCACGCCGCTCAGGCATCTGCTCCTCGATGGGCAGTCACTGACGGTGTCGGTCGAATCGGGTCAGCGAGGTCACTGGTCCCTGGGATTTCGCGGCGATGCTGTCGAAGTCGAGGTGGTGGATGAGCGAGCCAGGCATATTCGGGGGCTCACCGCCGCCGCCGGGGTCCGGAGTGGAGGGGGAGTCCTCAAGGCCCCGATGCCCGGCCTCGTCGTCCGGGTCCAGGTCGAAACTGGTCAACGCATCGGCGCGGGGACGGGGCTGGTGGTTCTGGAAGCCATGAAAATGGAGAATGAACTCCGGGCGGCCTCCGCGGGCGTCATCCGGACGATTCACGTCCAGCCTGGCCAGGCCGTAGAGAAGGGCCAGGTCCTCCTCGAGTTTGGTGAATGAGCCGAGGCCATCCGGCCGCCATGCCGCTCCCCTTGACCTAACCCGTTTCTGCCAGCTAGGTTTGGGATCTGTGCGCTTTCGGGCGCGCATTTGACATGTGCATAGGTAATTCCCAGGGTAATCCGGAAGACCGTGGTACCTGTCGTCGACCGCGTTCATGATCTTGCGTGATCGATATTGCGTGAACGTTCGCGTTCACGAGTTCGGATTTATTTTCGCGCTCACGATTTTTCTATTCAGCCCGGGCAGCAAGAGCCAATGAAGACCTTCAGCGCCACGCCCGACGACCTGCAGCACGACTGGCACGTCGTCGACGCCACCGGGGTTCCGCTCGGTCGGCTCGCCAGCCGCGTCGCACAGCTGATTCGCGGCAAGCACAAGCCGACGTTCACCCCGCACATGGATGGCGGTGACTTCGTCGTCGTGATCAATGCGGCGCAGGTGAAACTCACCGGCCGGAAACTCGAGCAGAAGCGGCACTTCCGGCATACCGGCTACATGGGCCACGAGCGCTACACGCCGGTCAAGAATCTGCTCCAGGGAAAATTTCCGGAGCGGGTCATCGAGAAGGCGGTCTTCGGCATGCTGCCGAAGAATTCACTCGCCAAGCAGCATCTGCGCACCAAGCTCAAGGTCTACGCCGGGGCGGAGCATCCCCACGCAGCCCAGCAGCCGGTCGCCTACTCCGTCACTCCGGCCAAGGTGAAAAACGCATGACTGGGAAGCCCGAATTCCGCTGGCAGGCGGTCGGCCGCCGCAAGACCAGCGTGGCCCGCGTCTATCTCACTCCCGGCACCGGCAAGTGGGACGTCAATGGCCGG
This sequence comes from Gemmatimonadota bacterium, assembly GCA_040002695.1. Classification (GTDB taxonomy): domain Bacteria; phylum Gemmatimonadota; class Gemmatimonadetes; order Gemmatimonadales; family GWC2-71-9; genus JBDUEA01. The sequence continues at coordinate 8,867 of JBDUEA010000062.1, forward strand.
ACCCTCGGCGATTATTTTCCCCGCCCGTCATTGGTCCAGCACATTCAGCAGTCGTTCTCGGCCACCGATACCCTCGGGGCCTTTGATGTGAAGGCCCATGTCGAAGGCGGCGGCCAGTCGGGCCAGGCCGGCGCGCTTCGTCTCGGCATCGCGCGCGCGCTGGTCGAAGCCGACCCGATGCATCGCGCGAAGCTGCGGACCGGCGGCCTCCTGACCCGTGACCCGCGTGCCGTCGAGCGCAAGAAGCCGGGTCGTCCGGGGGCCCGTAAGCGGTTCCAGTTCTCGAAGCGTTAGGCAGGAACGGACGGGACCGCAGACGCCGGAATCCGGCGCCGCTGTTCCGTCCCGGTGTTCGCTCTATCTCGCACATCGCCAGATCCTGATCCGGGTGTCCCGACGGCTTGATGCCTGAGGGATCAGATCGGGAGACGAAGGCGGTGGACGCTCAACCCTCAAGACGGACGGGACTCACGACTCGCATGGCACAGCCTCAGTTGCAGGACCTGCTCGAAGCCGGAGTACACTTCGGCCACCAGACTCGCCGGTGGAATCCGAAGATGCGCCGGTTCATCTTTGCCGAACGTTCCGGCATCTACATCATCGACCTCCAGAAGACGCTTCGCCAGATCGGCCAGGCGCAGGAACTCCTCAAGAGCGTCGTGCTCAAGGGCGAGGGCGTTCTTTTCGTCTGCACCAAGAAGCAGCTCAAGGCCATCGTGCAGACCGAGGCCGCGGATTCCGGATCCTTCTGGGTCACGGAGCGCTGGCTTGGCGGCATGCTGACGAACTTCCAGACCATCAAGAAGCAGATTCGCCGGCTGCGCGAGCTCGAGCAGGGAGCCGAGGACGGCGAGTTCGAGAATTACACCAAGAAGGAAAAGCTGCTCTTCGAGCGCGAGCGTGAGAAGCTCAGCCGCAACCTCGAGGGCATCAAGCACATGGGCCGGCTCCCGGGCGCCCTCTTCGTCGTGGACGCCAAGAAGGAAAAGATCGCCGTTCAGGAAGCCAACAAGCTGGGCATCCCCGTCGTCGCGATCGTCGACACAAACGCCGATCCGGATGTCATCACCGTCCCGATCCCCGGCAACGACGACGCCATCCGGGCCGTCTCCCTGATCACCAACGCGCTCTGCGACGTGATCCGTGAGTCCCGCGCCCAGATGCCGCTCCGCGAAGTGGCGGAGGCCGATGAGGCCGAGACGTACAGCACCGACCAGGGCAGCGAAGGCGACGCCGATGGCGAGCGCCGCAAGCGCCGGCCACGCCGCAAGCGCCGGCCCAAGCCGGAAGCGATCGCCGCCCGCCTCAAGCACGACGAAGAAGTGCCGGCGGTTCCGGGCGACGCGGAGGCCTGACCTCCGCGGTCCCGCAGCCGGAAGTCGAACCGCCGTCCGTGGCCCGAGCCGGCCGTGGGCGGCGGTTACTCTATCCACCCTCGCATGAATGCAGACTGATGAACATGGCGATCTCTCCCAAAGACGTGAGTGAACTGCGCGGTCGTACCGGCGCCGGCATGATGGATTGCAAGAAGGCGCTTGAAGAGGCCAGTGGAGACATGGAGAAGGCTTCCGAGATCCTGCGCAAGAAGGGCATTGCCAAGGCGGAGAAGCGCGCCGGAAAGAGCGCCAGCCAGGGCATCGTCGTGAGCTATCTTCATCACAACGGGCAGGTCGGCGCGCTGGTCGAGCTGAACTGCGAAACCGATTTCGTCGCACGGACCGATGATTTCCAGCTCCTCGCCCGAGAAATCGCGCTGCACGTCGCGAGTGCCGACCCGATCGGTGTAAATCCCGAGGATGTCCCCGCCGAGCTGCTCGAGCGTGAGCGGCGCATCGCCGAGGACCAGGTGGAGAAGGAAGGGAAGCCGGAGAACATCCGGGCCAAGATCGTCGATGGCAAACTGAAGAAGTTCGTCGCCGAGCGCACCCTGACGGAACAGGTGTTCGTGAAGGACGATAAGAAGACCGTCGGACAGCTCATCAAGGAGACCTCCGCGAAGGTCGGTGAGGCCGTCTCCGTGAAACGCTTCGCCCGCTTCAAGGTCGGGGAAGCCTGATGCGGAAGGCCTATGCCCGCGCGCTGGTCAAGATCTCGGGTGAAGCGCTGGCCGGCGACAAGGGTTTCGGGCTGGACTACCGTGTCGTGGAGACGTTCGCCGAGGAGCTCAAGCAGGTCCACGCGACCGGCGTGCAGATGAGCCTGGTGGTCGGCGGCGGCAACATCCTCCGCGGCACCAGCGCGAGCCGCGAGGGTCTCGATCGCGTCTCTGCGGACTACATGGGAATGCTCGCGACCGTCATCAATGCGCTGGCGGTGCAGGATATCCTGGAGCGGAACGGCGTTCAGACCAGGGTGATGACCGCCATTCGCATGGAGTCACTCGCGGAACCGTATATCCGGCGGCGGGCGCTCCGGCACATGGAAAAGGGCCGGCTGGTGATCTTCGCGGGCGGCACCGGTAACCCTTATTTTTCGACCGACACCGCCGCCGTCCTGCGCGCACTCGAGATCGAGGCGGAAGTCATCGTCAAGGGAACCAACGTCGACGGCATCTATACCGCCGATCCCCGCAAGGATCCGAAGGCGGAGTTGCTGCCGGAGCTCACCTTCCAGGAAGCACTGGTCAAGGGTTATGAAGTCATGGACCGAAGCGCCTTCGGTCTCTGTCAGACGAACAACCTTCCCATCATCGTCTTCAACATGAATCATCCGGGAAACCTGAATCGGGTTCTGCAGGGAGAACCGGTGGGGACCATCGTCCGATGAGCACTATCCCCGAACTCGTGAAGAACGCCCGTGAGCTGATGCACAAGGCGGTCGAGAACACCCGCCGCGAATTTTCCGGCATCCGCAGCGGCAAGGCCAGCACGTCCCTGCTCGACACCGTCCGCGTCGAAGCCTATGGGAGCCAGGTTCCGTTGAACCAGGTGGGACTGGTCTCCGCCCCGGAGCCGCGGCTGCTCACCGTGCAGCCGTTCGACAAGGGGCTCTCGCAGGCCATCGAGAAGGCGATCCGCGACTCGGATCTGGGCCTCAATCCGGCGAGCCAGGGCGGTGTCATCCGGGTGCCGATCCCCTCGCTGACGGAGGAGCGGCGCAAGGAACTGGTCAAGGTGATCAACAAGCTGGCGGAGGAGGGCCGGGTCGCGGTCCGCCACGCGCGCGGCGATGTGCATAGCAAGGTGAAGAAGCTCGAGAAGATCGCGGAAGATGAGCGCACCCGCGGCGAGAAGGACATCCAGAAACTCACCGACGAACATATCAAGCAGATCGACCAGCTCATCGCCGCCAAAGAGGCGGAGATCATGGAAGTCTGAGCGCATGTCCGACGACCTGCTGCGACAGCTCAAGGTGCACGGCTCCGTACCCGCGCACATCGCAGTCATCATGGATGGAAACGGGCGCTGGGCGCGGGGGCGGGCATTGCCCCGCCCCTTCGGCCACAAGGCTGGGATGAAGTCGGTCCGGGAAGCCGTCGAGGGATCGCTGGCCGCGGGTGTCGAGGTGTTGACGCTCTTCGCCTTCAGCCAGGAGAACTGGCAGCGTCCGCCCGACGAGATCGAAGCGCTGATGGGGTTGCTGCAGGAGTATATCGCGCGCGAACTGGCGGAGCTCCGTTCCCAGGGCGTGGCAGTCCGCATGCTGGGCGACCTCGACCGACTCACTCCCTCGGCGCGGCGCGCAGTGGACCGCCTGATGGCGGAAACCGCGAGCTGCACGGCGCTGGACCTCAATATTTGCATCTCGTACGGTTCCCGGGCGGAAATCACCCGGGCTGCCAGGCTGCTCGCGGAAGAAGCCGTGGCCGGGACCATTGACCCCGCGGATATCGACGAAGACGCCGTCGCGCGAAAGCTCTATACCGCACCCTGGCCCGATCCGGACCTCCTCATTCGCACCTCCGGCGAGTTCCGCGTCTCGAATTTCCTGCTCTGGCAGCTGGCGTACGCGGAATTCTATGTGACGCCGGTACTCTGGCCCGACTTCACCCGCCGCCATCTCTTCGAGGCCATCATCGAGTTCCAGCGGCGGGACCGCCGCTTCGGACGGGTCTCGATCTGACCGCGGTTACGGGCGAGCGGTAATCATGGACGCCAACCTCGTTCGACGGATCGGCTTTGCCGTCATCGCGATTCCCGTCGCGCTCGGCATCGTATGGCTCGGCGGGATTCCGCTCGCCCTCCTCGTCGCAATCGTGAGTGTGCTCGGCACTCGCGAACTTTTCGATCTCGCTGGCCATCAGGATATCAGGCCCGCCCGGATTCTCGGCTACATCACTGCTGCCGCGTTTGCCCCGCTCGCCCTCGCCGGGCTCACGGATGCCGGCGTCCGCGCGTTCGTGTTCGATGCGTGGCCCTATGCCGCGGCGCTCTGGCTCATCGGGCTCCTGACCTGGGCGTTGCTCTCCCGCGCTCCCACCGGCAAGCCTCTCGCCACCGTGGCTGTTTCCGCCCTGGGGCCGCTGTATGCAGGCGCGCTCCCAGCGTTCCTCCTCAGTATTCGGCATGGCGGATTCGGGAACCGGTCGTGGGCGGGGACCTGGCTGGTGTTCTTTCCACTCGTGCTCACCTGGATCTGCGACACCGCCGCGATGTTCGGCGGACGCGCCTTCGGCACCACCAAGCTCGCGCCGACCATCAGTCCGGGAAAGACCCGCGCTGGTGCCATCGCGGGCCTGGTAGGCGCATTGGTGGCTGCTCCGATCTACAATCACTTCGTGCTCGTTCCCGAAGGCGTCGGGATGCGTCTCTGGCAGAGCCTCGTCTTCGCGGCCGTGCTCGCGGTGGTCGGTCAAGTCGGCGATCTCGCGGAATCGTTGTTCAAGCGCGAGGCCGGTGTGAAGGATTCGAGCCATCTCATCCCTGGCCACGGGGGCATTCTCGACCGGTTCGACTCGCTGTACTTCGTGCTTCCCGTCGCGGCCGTGCTCTACCGGCTCTTCGCCTCGTCCTGATGCGCGGCATCGCAGTGCTCGGGTCCACCGGGTCGATCGGACGGAGCACGCTCGAAGTGCTCCGCCGCCAGCGCGATGAATTCCGGCTTGTTGCGATCACGGGCGGAGCCAATCGGCACCTCCTCGAGCAGCAGGCCGCGGAATGGCAGCCGGCGTTCGTCGGACTGACCGATTCGGACGCGGCACGGGACTCGTCCTCCGGTATCCGCTCCGGTCCCCAAGTCCTGCTCGAGGCCGCATTGCATCCCGATGTCGACATCGTGGTCAACGCCGTCGTCGGCACGGCCGGACTCGATGCCACACTGGCGGCGCTTCGAGCGGGAAAGCGCGTGGCGCTCGCCAACAAGGAGACGCTGGTCATCGCCGGCGAACTGGTACAAGCCGCCGCACGTGAAGGCGGGGGGGAACTCGTGCCCGTCGATTCGGAGCACAGCGCGGTGCTCCAGTGCATCGCCGGTGGCTCGACGACTCTCTCGAGGCTCATCCTGACGGCATCCGGTGGACCCTTCCGGGACTGGAGCGCCGACCGGGTCGCGAAGGCGACCGTGGCCGAAGCGCTGAATCACCCGACGTGGCGGATGGGCAGCAAGATCACGGTGGACAGTGCGACACTCGCTAACAAGGCGCTCGAACTGATCGAGGCCCACGTGCTCTTCGGGCTCTCGTACGACGCACTCGAGGTCGTCGTGCATCCACAAAGTATCGTGCACGCCTTTGCCGAGTTCTGCGACGGCAGCGTCATCGCACAACTCGGTTTCCCATCGATGGAGCTTCCGATTCTCTACGCGTTGACGCATCCGCGCCGACTTCCCGATGCGGGAATCCGCCGATTCGACCCGGTGGGGGCGGGACCGCTGACCTTCGAGCCCATGCGCCCCGACGTCTTTCGCGCCTTCACGCTCGGAGTCTGCGCCGGCCGAGCAGGCGGGACTGCGCCGGCCGCCTTCAACGCGGCGAATGAAGTGGCCGTGGCTGCATTCCTGGATGGGACCATTTCCTTCGGCCGGATCTCAGAGACCATCGCGCGGGTGCTCAACGAGCATCGCGTCGAGCCGGCCAGCGATCTCGAAACGGTGCGCGCGGCGGACCAGTGGTCACGTGCTCGCGCACGCGAGGCATTGACGTGAGCTTCCTCTTTACAGTGCTGGTGCTTGCCGTGGTGCTCGGTGTGCTCGTGTTCGTGCACGAAGCGGGGCATTTCATCGCGGCCAAGGCTGCGGGCATCCATGTGCATCGGTTCTCACTCGGACTCGGCGCTCCGATTCCATGGCTGACCACCACGCGCGGAGGAACCGAATATTCCATCTCCTGGCTCCCGCTCGGGGGTTACGTGAAGATGGCGACGGCCGAAGAGGATGCGACGAGCAGCGCGCTGGAGGGTGCGACGCCGCTGGCGCCCGTGCCCCCGGAGAAGATGTTCGAAGCCCGGCCCATCTGGGCACGAATGATCGTGATTCTCGCGGGCGTCACGATGAATATTCTTTTCGCGCTGGCGGTGAACATTTATCTCGCGGCCAGGTCGGGGGAGCAGATCGATCCGGTCACGACCGTCGGACTCGTGATGACCGACAGTCTCCCTGCCTCGGCGGCAGGGTTGCGTGAGCTGCATGCCGGAGACCGGATCACGGCGATCTCCGGGCATCCGGTCCACTCGTGGAACGACATCCAGGAGCAAATCCAGACGGCGTCGGGCTCCACGGTCACTTTCAGTTTGTCCGATGGCCGGAGTGTGGTCCTGCCGATTCACGAGACGGCGCTCGAGGAGCGCGTGCGCGCCAGATCGGCCTTGCAGCCGTACCGCGCGCCGGCGATCGGCCAGGTGCTTCCCGGCTTGCCCGCCGAAAAAGCAGGGCTCGCCGTCGGGGATACGGTGTTGAGTGTCAACGGAGACACGGTGGCCCAGTGGTACGACCTCGTCAACCGGATCCGCGAGAGCCAGGGGCGCGAACTCGTGCTGGGCGTCCGCCGGAAGGGGCAGCGGACCGAGATACGGGTCACACCGCAGGTGGCGCAGGATACGACGGCCGGCGGCGGTACCGTGCAGGTCGGGAAGATCGGGGCGGGAGTGGGGATGGATCTTCAGAGCAAGGAATACAGTTTCGGCGAGGCGATCGCCGCGGGAGCATCACTGACCCTGCTGGAATCGACCCAGATCGTGCGCACCGCGCGAGGATTGCTCAGCGGGCGGATCAGTCATCGCGAACTTGGCGGCCCGATCCTGATCGGACAGATGGCAGCGCAGGCCGCTCGGCTGGGTGTGCCCGAATTCCTGGCGCTGATGGCCATCGTCAGCGTCAACCTTGCGGTGCTGAATCTGCTCCCGATTCCGGTGCTGGACGGCGGGCAGTTCATGTTTCTGCTGGGCGAGGCGGTGCTGCGGCGTCCGCTGTCACTTCGGCTGCGTGAACGTCTGACGGTCGTTGGCCTGGTCCTGATCGGCCTTTTGATGGTGCTGGCCTTCTCGAACGACATCCGCCGTCTCTTCGGCGGATGAGCGCGAATCCGGGTTCCTTGCACCAGACGACACCTTCATCCTTCGTCTTTTAGCTTTCAACCCGCAACTCGT
>JBDUEA010000063.1:0-16253 GCA_040002695.1 Gemmatimonadota bacterium
CGTAGCGCGGAGACGGAAGCCGCTCGAGGACCGCACCCCAGTCGTACCCGATGTAGCCTGCGACCCCAGCCTGAAAGGGCGGCAATCCCGCCACCGCACCGCGCGCATGTCGAGCGAGTCGCTGTCTGACCAGTTCAAGGGCATGAGGCCCCGCCTGGACGCCTTTGCTCTGGAAGACTTCTGCCGGTGCCGCAGTCAGGTACGAGTAACGTCCAAGCCGTTCGGGATCAGCGGCGCTGTCGAGGAAAATCAGATGAGGCAGACCGAGCAGTCGCTCGCAGGCTTCGAGCGGATCGGGCGCCGGTCGGAGCTCCTCGACCAGAGGCAGGGAGATCATCTGCGGATGGCGGATGAATCGCCGGGCGACAGCGGAATCCTGCTCATGCGTCGTCCGGAGAGTTCGAAGCCGTTCCGCCCTGCGGTTCAGGACCGGTATCCGTCCTTGCTTCGCCTTTGCGCGACGGATGGCGTGAGCGCTGAGTCAGCTTCACGTGATCCGATTTGACATCGTCAGGTGGGGTGAGGTATCCCCACGCGAGCGAGCCTTCCTGGCGATACGTCTTTCCGAGGGTGATGGCGAGCTTTGCCTTCATGAGTTCGCGACCGAGGTAGAAGGCGTGGGTCGCCTCCTCCACGCCGAGCTGCTCGAAGATGGCCTGGATGTCGGTGTGCCGAACGAACAGCGAGTTGTTGAAGACGGTGATCGTGTCCCGGTCGGTGAAGATCCGGAAATTCCCGTCGGTGAGGTGGCTCTGGAGTTCGCGCAGCTCTGACTCGGAGTAGGCGAGGATGCGGGGATCCTTGATCGTGACGAGCCGGTCATCGATCGTCTTCGGCAGCGTGCGCTGGGTGACCGCATAGTGCATAAGGCGGCGCGCCACGTCGATCTCCCGCACGGAGCCTCGCGCCCAGGGAATGACTTCGGTCGTCAGGACCGCCTTAACACCGGTTTCCTGGCAGATGGCAAGCAACAGTGCGTTGATGCCGGTGGAGTCCGCGGCGGTAAGCTCGGTGATATTTCCGACGCCCATCATGAGTGCCGCGTCGGGGTAGCGGCGGTGCGTGGTCGCATAACGCTCGAGGGAAGCCATGAAGCCGAAGCCGATCGGCTCGATGACGGGATCGATGAGATACGGGATGCGAGCTCGCTCGAGCGCCGCGAGGGTTGGTTCGAGCGACTCGAGGCCCTGGCCAAAATCGGGGATTGCGACCACGCGGGTAGAACCCCCGGCGATGGCCGAGAGCACCGCGAGGTTCGTCCCGTTCACGCTCAGCACCAGCTCGGCGCCGGCCTCGACCGCACGGCTGATTTCTCCGATGTCGAACGAGTCGATGCTGACGCGCATGCCGGCGGCGGTGAATTCGCGCACGACTTCTTCGAGGGCGGGGAATTCGAGGCCGGGGGTGCAGCCGATGTCGATGATGTCGGCGCCGCCGGCCCGAAAGTATTCGGCCTCCGCTCGAAGGGCTTCTCTACTGAGGCGAGGAGCATTGTTGATCTCGGCGAGAATCTGGATGTCCCAGCGGCCATAGTCCTGAACCGCCGCTGCGTGCCCGAAGTATTGCGGGATCTCCCGGAGGTCCTTGGGACCTTTCTCGGTGCGGACGCCGAACCGGGAAGCGATAGCCGCGGTCTCTCCTTCGCAGAGGCCGGGGATGAGTATGAGGTCGGTGCCGGGGGGAACTACGAGAAAACGCGCGATCCATGGGGTCGTCATGAGCGCGGCCACCGTAATCCGGAGGACCGCAATGTCCCACGCGAACGCCGGTTCCAGGCGATCGAGCGTGCGACGCAGGGCCGGTTCGGCAAGTTTCCCAGTCACGAAGAGCACGCGCACAGGCGACGGGCTGCGAGGTAGCGTGGCGATCCGCCCGTCGGTTTCGGCCGCCGGGTCAAGTCTCGATGCCGTCATCGCACCGCCTCCCGGCGTACGATTATTTCGAATCTCCGGCGCGCACCCATTTGTTGGGCGTTCCCTCGAGCGATCCGCCGGTCGGCTTCCACAGGACGCTCTGCTCGATCTGCTTCGCGAGCTCGAAATCCTTGTCGGTGATTCCGCCCGCCGCGTGATTCTGCAATTTCACCCATACTTTGGCCCAGGTCACCGTCAGGTCCGGGTGATGGTATGCGGCCTCCGCGATGAAGCCGATCGCGTTGACCAGGGCGAGGGTGCTCAGCCAGCCGTCGGTCTTGTATTGGCGACGAATCCATCCATCCTCGAAATACCAGCCGGGGAGCGCCTTGAGACGTTCCTGAATTTCGGATTCGTTGTAGGTCTTTTCCTTGGTCGCCATCCTGAATTCCCCATTGAAAGTCCGCCGTCAGGTGCACCGGGCGTCGGACATGCGAAAGTGCCGACACCGGCTTCGGCGCCGAGTGTCGCGGAATAGTCTTACATCACGTCTCCGCCATTGATCATGATCATCTGACCCGTCAGATAACTTGCCGCATCCGACGCGAGATAGACGGCGGCCGACGCCACGTCCTCGGGGGTGCCCCAGCGCCGCAGCGGAATGGACTCCGCCACCTTCTGCCGGAACCTGGCGTCGGCTCCTTCGCCGAAGGCGGTTTCGATCCAGCCGGGCCCCAAAATATTCACGCGAACGTGCGGGGCAACCGAGCGCGCGAGGGACTTGCTGAAGCTGAGAACGCCGCCCTTGGCTGCCGAGAAGAGCGAAGGATTCTCGCCTTCCATACCTCGGATCACGTGATCCCAGGACATGTTGATGATCACGCCCCCTGCGGGCTGAGAGCGCATGAGCTCCACGGCTGCCCACGAGGCGAGCATCGTCCCGCGGAGATCGACCGCGAGTAGACGCTCGAGTTTCTCCTCGCGTGAGAGACGCGCGCCTTCGCCCGTAAGAATGTCCGCCCCCGCGCTGTTGATCCAGACATCGCAGCCTCCGAAACGCTGCTGGAGCCAGGTGGGAAGCCCGGCGATCGCCGCTGGCTCCGCAAGATCGAGCGCGGTGACTTCGACGCGGCGGCCGAGTCGGCGGATTTCGTCCGCGAGGGTCTCGACGCCATCCCGATTCCGACGATATGAGATGGCGAGATCCGCCCCATTCCGGGCTGCCGCAAGCGCGATGGCCCGGCCGATTCCACTCGAGGCGCCGGTGACGAAAACGACTTTCTGAGCCAGCGCGCGCGTCTCGCCGGTAACTTCGGTAACTTCACTCACCATGCGCCGTAACATACGGGCCCCTGACTGCCCCACAAGGGAGATATCGTGCGGTTGCTGATCAGTGTCGCCGATGCTGACGAAGCCGATGCGGCACTCGCCGGCGGCGCAGATATCATCGATGCCAAGAACCCCGCCAGTGGCGCGTTAGGTCCCGTCTCGGATGACACGCTGCGCGCCATCCGCTCGAGGATTCCCCGTTCTCTGCCGCTGAGCGCCGCACTCGGCGAAGCCCGGAGTGCGGGGCAGGTTCGCACCGCAGTGCGATCCGGACGCGGCAGCGAGCTCGCATTCGTCAAATTTGGCTTCGGTGAGCTGGATGACGCCGACGTAATCGGCCGATTGCTTGCGCAGGCAGTCGTGGCGGCCCGGGAAGTCAGCAACGCCCCCGGCATCGTTGCGGTGGCATATGCGGACTGGCGGCGCGCGCGCAGTCTCGAGGCGGGAACCTTGATCGAGCGCGCCGAACGGAGTGGCGCCGCGGGAATCCTGATCGACACGGCGTTCAAGGATGCCGGCCGCCTCCTTGATTTCTATACCCTCGCACAGCTCGGAGAGATCGCCGAGCAGGCGCACGCCTGCGGGCTTTTCCTCGCACTGGGTGGCGGTCTCAGTGAGGAGGAAGTGGTCCTGGTGTCCTCGACGGGCGCCGATATCGCCGGAGTCAGAGGCGCGGCATGCGTCGGGGGAAGAACTGGATCTCTGTCGGAAGAGAAGGTCCGGTCGCTCAAGCGATCGATGAGCGCGGGAAATTGAGCGTGCATCGGCGTCACGGGACGCCGAAGACCTATATTGCCGACCCACGCTGCTACCTGAAAAGAAAGAGCCTGCTCAGTGCGGATACTGCTGGTGATATCGCTCCTGTCAGCCGCAATGCCCCATCCAGTCCGGAACTCCCATCCTCCCGAATCCTGCATCGTCGACTTCGACCGGCTGGCCCGCAAGGTCGAACAGGACTACGCCGGCTTTCAGCTCGAGATCCACGGCGCCCGGCGTGAAGCGTACGATCGGGAGCGCGCGCGCCTGCGCCTGATCGCCGCGGCGACGCGGAGTGATGCCTGCTATTTCGTGTTCCGCGATCTCATCGCATTTTTTCAGGATCCGCACCTCTTCATTTTCCAGAGCACGAGAGTCACCGCGGCGGAAACTGCGCGCCGAGCACGTGTCGCGGGGCGAATGCCGCTGACCGAGTCACAGGCGCGAGCGTACTTCGTGAAAAATTCCGGGCGACTCGATCCTCTCGAAGGCCTCTGGTACGATCGGGGACTGCGGGTCGCGGTGGTTCCGGCGCCGGAACACCGGAATGGCGAGCTGGTAGCGGTGGTGCTCACCACGGATACATCGACCTGGCTCCCGGGGACCATTCGCGCGCGCTTTACTCCACGCAAGGATGGCGGCTACTCCGGCGTTGTATACGAACGGAACTACGCCGTCCGCTACGTAGATGCACGGATCCACAAGCGGGTGCTGCTGCGGCTCTCCCCCGGGATGTGGGGCAAAGAATTTCCAGTGACGACCGCAGACAGTGGATATCTGGCTCCGGAAGACGCGCGCCGTCCCACGCTCGTCGCCCGGACGGGTACGCTCGTCGTGTCGATTCCCTCGCATGATCCGGCCTTCCGCCCCTGGCTCGACAGTCTGGTCGCGGCAAACCGGGCGGTGCTCGCCGCAACACCTCGGCTCATCGTCGACCTTCGGGGAAATGAAGGGGGCTCGTCGAGCACGGCCAGGTCGCTCGTGCCGTTCGTCGCGAGCGACAGCGAGCGCCCACCCCCCTTGCCCGAAGGGGAACCGATGCTTCTCTCGTCTGCGGACGAGATCGGATACGTCCGGCGCCACTTCGCCGGCGGAGGAGTTCCCACAGCGAGCGTTCGGCGATTGCTCGCGCGTCTCGCTGCCAATCCTGGGCAACTCGTTCCCTTGAGGGACTCGCTCGATTCGCGTGAGGCTCCTCGCCGCCGCCCGGTAGTGGCGGGCGCGCGACGTGTGGGATTCCTGGTGGATGGTGGAACGGTGAGCGCGGGCGAGGCGTTCCTGGTGCAGGCGATGCGGAGCACTCGGGTCACGGTATTCGGGTTGCCGACGGCGGGTGCCCTGGACTATCAAACGGCATATATCGTCCCTTTTCAGCTGCACGACCGCCGCTGGTTCCTTGGCTACCCGACTATTACCGCCCGCCCGGACCTCCCGCGTGATGGCATTCGGGGGACTGGCCTCAAACCGGAGGTGCGACTCGAGCTCGACAGCGAGCCGGATCCGATCGGGCGCGTAGAACGCATGCTTAGTGCAGGACACTGACCGGCTCGGCGGGGTCAGTCAGCGACGCAACATCTCGATTAGCTGCTCGATCTCACTCTCGCCAAGCACATCCGCTCGCATTCCATCCGGCACTGCGCGAGGAAACCAGGGATCGACCAGCGCATCGACCGTACCGCTGACGGGCTTGATGAGGATCATTCGCGTTGCACCCAGCAGCCCGGCGAGATAGGCGGAGAGACTATCGCTGGTGACGTCCCACTGATGCGGAAGCTCATCGGCGGCTCGAAGCCAGCGAGCGGGTGCAAGGACCGGTATCGCACCGCCCTCCAGGGCCGCGTGGATTCCCGCTGCATCCTCGACAACCACTGCGCCTGGTATGTGCACCGCGAGTGCATGGGCATACTGATCCATTCCGAGAATCGCCATCCAGTGGGCGGCATCCGAAGTAAGTCCGATGCGTTCGTCGAATTCACGCACCGCCTCCGCGAAGGGACCACCTCCCGGCAGCACAACGAGACGCGCGACCTGCCCGGCCGCCGAGAGTGCGGTCCCGATGCGGTCGAGCGCGCCGGGAATGGCGCTCAGTCCGCCACCAATCTTGATGACAGTGAGATCGTTGCCGTCCGAACTACCCACCCCGACGCTTGCCGCGCCGATCCTCGTGCGTGGTGCCGCTTCCGGATGCTCGATTGAATACTCGGAGCCAAGGATCGCCACCGCTGCGGCCGGAGCCGTGCGGGCGGCGGCGTCCCCGATCTGGTCGGCCAGCCTGGTGACAGCGAGCCCTGCACGTTGTGCCGCCGCAGTGGCGATGAACTCTCCGATGCCGGTCACGACAGCTTGGGTGATGGACTCACGTCCTGCGATTTTCCTCAGCGCCGCTGCAATGCGGTCAAGCTGTGCATCCGCCAGAAACCGGGCGATTCGTTCGACGGCCGCGTCACTCAGCATCGTCCGGTCGGCGCACACGGCGCGCCGGATCCGTTCCCCCGCAAATTCGACGGTCGCCGGCCGACCATCGGGCGCTGCGACCGAGTAGTCCCTGGCGGCAAGCTTGCCGAGCCAGAGGTGGACATCCCCAACCAGTGCGAAACCCTCGGCTGCCACTCCCGCGCGATCCTCCTCGACCGGAACCTCACTGGCGATCGCCTCGAGCGGCGTACGCACCGCGCCGGTATAAAGGAGCTCCGATTCTCGCAGTCGCTCGAGGTCGGTCGTGCCCCGCGCGATGATTCTTCCACCGGCGATGGGTATCAGGTCAGTGGTTGTCGTTCCGATATCCACGAGGATGCAATCAGGATGGGAACGGGCGACGAGCATTGCGGTTGCCGCCCAGTTCGATGCCGCGACTGCCATCGGCTCGGACCGCGCAGCGATAACGGTCAGGAATCGCCCATCGACGGTGAATACCCGGATATCGACCCCGGGAAACGCCGCTTCTACCGCATCCAGTATCGTCGTCACCCCTTCCGCCTTGGTCCTGAACAGCTGAGAAAGCTCGGCGGTCATCGTGACTGCGTGGCGGTCCCCTGGTACGGTACCGACCTCCGCGGCGAGCGAGCGGAGAAGGTCGGCCAGCGATTCGGGCACTCTCTGGATCTCGAATGGCCGGGAACGGGCGACAATTCCGCCGCCCTCGGCGATGCGAGCAACTTTCGTGTTGACCCCGCCGATATCCCAGCCAACCGTGCCGTGGGTCGGGACTGCGGATGTGACTGGATTCACTGTGCGTCGCTGGGTGGATGGCGCCTGCATGGATCGAAACGTAAGATCTCTCGTCTTTTCGAGCGTCACCGTCACCTGCAAATTCAGGCTTCAGTGCTTCTCATCCCGGTACTCGATATCTCCGGTGGCGCCGCGGTGCACGCGCAGGGTGGAGACCGAACACGCTACCGGCCGGTACGATCGGCCCTGACGCCGGATCGTCCGGGCGACGCCCGGGCGCTGGGCAAGGCGTACCGCGCTCTCGGGGCCGAATCGTGTTATGTCGCCGACCTGGATGCCATCGAGGGAGTTCCGATCCAGAGCAAGCTGCTGCGCGCCCTCGCGACGCCCGGAACCGGGTTCGGCAGGGGACTGATGGTCGATGCGGCGATTGCGGATGCCGAACGCGCGCTCGAAGTTCTCGCGCTGGGCGCGACCCGAATCGTCGTGGGCCTGGAGACGCTTCCCTCGCTCGACACGCTGCGACGGCTGACGAGCGCGGTCGAGTCGTCTCGCCTGGTGTTCAGCGTCGATCTGCGGGAGGGGCGTCCGCTGTTTCGGCACGGTGGCTGCGCTGGTATCCCGTCGCTGGCCACGCCGGCGGAGGTCGTAACGCTCTCCATGACGTGCGGTGTGCGCAGCGTGATCCTGCTCGATCTCGCTCGGGTCGGTCGCTCCGCGGGGACGGATCTCGGCCTGCTGGCCGAGCTGCGTCGCGTGCATCCGGAAATCGAAATTTTTGCGGGGGGTGGAGTTCGGGGCAGGAGTGACCTGCAGCGGCTCGCAGAGATTGGCTGCACTGGCGCGCTCGTGGCGACCGCACTCCACACCGGCGTACTCGGTCCCGGCGATATCCGCACTACGCCATTCGCCTCCGATACCAGTCCCCCACGTCGAACCGACGTCTAGTCCAGCGCAATCCGGTAGGTCGCGGACTGGCCGAAACTCTCTTCGACTTCGACTTCGATCGTGCTCAGGTTCCGGATCCCCTGCTGGCCGAGCTCGTCACGCATCTGGCCGGCAAGATATTCAGCGAGCATCTCGGCAGTGGAATTCTGGATCGGAAGCATGGCGCAGTCGCCGCGAGGGAAGAGATAGGTCGGCTTCCCGAAATAGGCCACCGTCACCGTGTTCGCGTCCCCGCCAAACTGGAGCTTCGGGTTCTTGGTAGGCAGCAGCACCTTGTGATCAATCTCGTCGGTGAGCTTGCGGACGATCTTCTTGATTATCGAGAAATCGACGACGAACATCGTCTCGTCATCCACGCTTCCTTCGGCCACGACTCCCACCCGATAGTTGTGACCGTGGAGCGATTCGCACTGGTGTCCCTTGAACGTGATGAAATGCGCCGAGGAGAACACCAGGTAGTCCTTGCTGACCGACACCTTGAAGTTACTGTGCACGAAAGATTCCTCCCTTCGAGGGCCAGCCGAACTCCAGTAGCTCGGTGAATATCGCCGCGGTTGTCAGATCGGCGGTGGTGCCGGGATTGCGTGAATTTTGTGGGTCGCGAAGCTCGCCGTCAAACCGCTCGATCGCCTGCCTTCCCTCGTCCGAACGTACCCCGCCGACGCCAATAATGGCCGCTGCCTTCGCGGAGACCTCGGCCGCGGCCTCTTTGCCGAGTTTCCGTTCGATGAGAGTGTCAGGCCTCGAGGCCAGCAGCTTGAGAAATGTCTCCACTACGGCATCGCTCCAGTTGAGCCCGTCCGCGCGCGCGGTACGAAGCGCCGGTGCTCCCACCGTCCGCGTTGTGGCAAAGACGGTAGCATATTCTCCGGCCACGGCGTCTCGCCCGGCGGCCAGTTCCATCGTCTCGAGAAGTGTCACTTGTGGCGTCGAACCCAGGTCCTGACTCACAGCGACTCCCATACCGCCCGGATTTGCGCGCCGGATCGCCTGGTACACCTCCTCGGCATCCTGGACTGTGGTAGCGCTGAGCACTCGCTCGAGGCGTTCAAGTGGAGAGCCACCGCTTTCGACCGCCGCTCGGGCCAATGGGGCGAGCAGCAGGATGATACCGAGGTTGGTATTCGTCCGCGTGACCCGGGCAGTGGCCTCGACCGCCGCGCGAATCGTCTCGCCGAGCGAACGTTCCCCGACTTGGGTGAACGCCGGACCAATCGCGACGGCGCTCGCCAGGAAATCCTCGAACGTTATGTTCCGGAATGGCCTTCCTGGAGACACGTTGCCGGGTTTGGGAGCACTGGCCTCGAGCAGGCACGCCAGCTGTGCGGCCTGCGCGACCTCGGGCACCTCGACGATCATGGGAGAGCAGCCGGCGCGTTGCGACCGGTGTACCGAGCCAGCAGATGGTCGGCGATAGTTCCGGCGACGTCGATGCCTGTCGCCCGCTCCAGCCCTTCCCAGCCGGGAATTCCGTTCACCTCGAGGAGGTAGACCGTGCCATCCTTCGCGGGCAGGAGATCCACGCCGGCATAGTCGGCGCCTACCGCTCGTGCGGCGGTGAGGGCCATGCGCTCCCACTCGGCGGGCAATGTAAGCACGCGTGCTTCGCCGCCGCGGGAGATGTTGGTCCGCCACCCGGGTGCCCGTCGTTCGATGGCGCCGACGACGCGGTCTCCCACGACGAACGCGCGGATATCCGCCCCGTCGTGTTCGATGAATCGCTGCAGGTAAAATATGCCGCGCACCATCTCCACGGCCCGGAAGACCCGGAAGGCTATCTCCTCGTCGCTCACCCGCACCATACCGAGCCCCATCGAGCCGAACAGCGGCTTTACGATCACGTCTCCCATCGTCCGAAACGCTGCAAACGCGTCCTCGGCGCGCTCGCATACCACCGTCTCCGGTGTCGCGAGCCCTGCCTGCTCGAGCAGCGCTGAGGTATAGAATTTGTCGACGGAGCGTTCGATCGCTCCCGGCGTGTTGAGAATCAGGACGCCGCGGTCCTCGAGGCGGTGGAGCGCATCGACCCGATAGATGATCTGCTCGAGCGATCCTGCTGGAATGATGCGCGCGAGGATCGCGTCCGCGTGGTCCAGCTCCGATGCTCCGTTGGACATACCCGGCTGCCGCCCAAGGCGGCCGACAAGTCCCTCGTATGGCAGCAGGCTCGCCGTGTGTCCCCGCTGAGCCAGGGCGCGGACCAGCCGGTCCGTGTGCCAGCCGGTTCTGGAGGCGAGAATAATGATGGAAAGTGGACGCATGCCGGTGAGGGCCGGATGCCGGATGCTGACTCGAATCGCTTCAGCATCCGGCGCCCGACATGGTCAGGTCATTTCTTGGTTGTGACGTGCCCGACGAGGGCGGTCAGGCCGCCCGTCGCGAACTTCGGGAGATCGCCGCCAACCTCCTTGAATCCCGGCGTGGCCAACCCCTTCTTGAGCGCATCGGCACTCGGGAAGTACAGCTTCGCCTGGCGATAAAACGTCGTCGGAGTCGTTCCGTCGAGATTCTTACTGAAGCGGACGAGCTCGGCGCGGGTGAAGGCGATCTCCGTCGCCTTTGCACCGACCAGCGGAACGTGATTGGCGTTGTAGTAGCTCTCGAACGCGGCCGTGTCCTTGGGCTGGTTGTAGATCACGGTCACGAAGGAGACCGTGTCTCCGTTGAGAAGGTCGGCGTGCTGACCGGTTTCTTCACCGATGAGACCACTCAGGCCGCCGGTCGCGAAATTCTTCAGGTCTCCGCCGATCGCCTGGAAGCCCGGAGTGGCGATTCCCTTCTCGAGCGCCGCCATGTCGGAAAACCAGAGCACCGCCTGCCGGTAGTAGGTCGGCTTCTTGCCATCCAGCGTGCGGTCGAACTTCGTCAGTTCGGCACCAACGAACCCGACCTCAGCCGCCTTGGACTGGACGAGCGGCACATGCTTCTCCCAGTAATATTTCTCGAAGGCGGACGCACTTTTCGGCGTGTTGTAGACAACGGTCACGAATGCCATCGGCGCCGGCTTGGCGGGCGCGGGCGCCGGCATGGCGGCCGCGGTGGTATCGACGGCGGGTTTGTCGGCCGGTTTGTTGCACGCGGCGAGTGCCGCGAGTCCGAGGGCTGGTAGCAGGAAGGAGTAGCGCATGCGGAAACCTTTCGTAAAGGCAAGAAGAGGTGATCGACGAACGGTGAAGACACCCGGTTCATCCGGCGGGGCGCATCGCCCGCCCTCGAGTGGTCACGACGGATACAGCGAAGCCTTGAGCACGTCCACATTTACCTGCCCGGCATGATACGTTCGTCCGCTGGTGAAACTGGTGAGCCAGACCTCGGCGGGACTGAAAAGCAGCGGATCGATTTTGTAGAAATCCTTGTCATAGCGCTCGAAGATCTCAAAGAAGGGCGTGCCGTAGTCTTTCGATGCGGAGGCCGGGAGCTTCGGCGCCAGTGCCGCGAGCTCGTCGTCTTCGGCGCGAATCACGTAGTGGGCCTGTCCGCCATACAGAATGCAGTCGTTGGTACGGCCGATCGCGCGAACATCGTTCTTGGCGATCGTCGGAATCGGAGCAGTGCCGAATCCGCTCACGATCTTTCCGACGTCGAACCCAAGTGTCTCCATCTTGTGCAGTCCAGTCTCGAGAATGCGCGCGGAGATCTGGGTGCCGCCGGCGATGCTGGCGGTCGGCGCAATCACGAAAATCAGGTTCGCAGGATCCAGTCCGGCCTTCCTGCCGACCCACGCCGCCACTTCAGCCGTCGGTAGGGTGCGTCCCTCCAGTACGAGCACCCCGCGCTCCGCCTTTTCCTCGTATCGCAGCTTCTCGAACAGTTCTTTTTCGACCCGCGCATGCGCGCGCAGCGGTCCGGAGCCCATCGCGAAGTATTTGTCCACCTGAATGGCCCAGCCGGCATACTGGGACGCCATGCACGAAACCGCCGGATGATCAGTGCGGACGAGTACGCCGGGCCAGTTCTCTCCGCCTAGCATAAGGTGTGTATACTCGACGTCGCCGAGGCCGCCCATGCAGATCTCGGACAGGAGTAGCCCGGCGTTCAGGCCTCCGTCTACCGCGATGCCTGCATCAACTACTCTCGCGCCGTTCGAGAGAACCGTGAGCTCTACTTTCAGTCCGGCGGTCTCCTCCATCATCCGTTCGGCGAGGGCAGCCGCCCGCGCGTTCATCCCAAGATCGGTCATGCGGTCGTCCATTCCAGAATTTCTCCTTTGCCCTGTTCGGCCAGATCGCCGCTGTAGCGGCGGAAAGTGCCGCCGACCTGGGCAGGGGTGACGGGTACGCCGTAGCGGCCGCGCAAATAGTTCAGAATCTGCCGCACGTGCGGCGGCCGGTAGGTGCAAGCGTAGCGATAGGTCGCAGAAATCTCGACGCCACCGAGAGCGATGATGCTGCCACGTTTCATCCACCGACCGGCGTCAGGTGCAAGGCGCCCCATGGCAACGAGCGTTCCGGCGATCATGGTCTGGCCGGCGTTTGCCGCCACTTCGCCACCGATGAAGATCAGTCCCCGGCGAACTCGGGCCGCCGCGCCGGGTCCCGAGGAACCCAGGACGATGAGCTCGCCGCCGGTCATCCCGCGATTGGCGCCAGGCCCGGCACCGCCGGCATTCGCTCCAGCGTTGCCGCTCACGATCAGCGCTCCGCCGCGCATTTCGCGTCCAGCGTCGGCGCCGGTGTTTCCTTCCGCGAGCAAACGCCCATCGGTCATTCGGGCGCCGACACCGGCTCCCGTATCTCCGATCAGACTGAGCTCACCACCTGCCATACTCTGTCCGAGGGCGTCCACCCGGGACAAATCACCTTCGACGCGCACCCGCGCTGACCGCTCTCCCCGCACGGTGAAGTAGTCACCGAGAGTTCCCCGTCCCTCAGACTCCGACCAGACTTCGAGGCCGGCGATCTCGTGTTCACTCATTGAGGAGAAGCGATCCGGTGCGACGCATCCGGCATCGAGCGCCGCGGACGGAACGCTGCGGAGCGTCAGCACGACCTGATCGCTCATGCGCCGCCCCCTTCACCGAGAATCTGGTGCAGGTGAAAATGATGAGGGCCGAGCTTGCCGCCGTAATTGCCCGCGGTGATCGCGCGGACGCCGTCGATGCATGCGGCCCGGATACCGGCCCGCATGGCGGCCTCGATCGCCGGAACGTCGAGGCCGTTGATGACCAGCTCGAGCACGGAGTTGACGCCATCGGGGAGCGCGCTCGTGGTCACCGCACGAAGGGTCGGGCAGTAGGCATCGTTCGTCGAGGCGATCATCGTCTTGGAGCGCCGGCTGCCAACCTTGCTCCCGCTTCGCACCACGCCGCCCGGGAATGGGAGGATCACCGATGACAGCGGGGCGATTGCGTCGACCGCGGCCTCTGCCGCGGCAAGTGCTGCGTCGGCGGATTCGGCCAGGATGAGAAAATTGCCGCCGGCGATCGCTTTCTGGAATCCGAACTTCTCCTGGACGAGAAATTCGCCTTCCATGACAGGGATCCGCCAGAAACGCTCACCGCCGATGACCTTGCTCGCCTGGAACCCGTCCCCAAAATACTTGAGCGAGCTGCCGACACCGGCTCGGTCCGGCGCCGCAGGCAACCCATCGAAGCAGGACGTCGTCGGACAGGTGAGAATGGTCTGCCCGACACGCTCCACCAGCCGCTTTGGCATGTCATCCTTGCCCATCGTGAACATCAGCACGCTGAGCCCGGGCCGTCCGTCGGGCGTCTCGCCTTCGGTCAGTTCGCGCTCCACTCCCGCCTCGACCTTGCACGCGATGACGGAGGTGGCAAATCCCGTGAGTTTGTCGGCGGCATGACGAGCCCAGCGAAGGTTGCGCGCCGTGATCAGCAGGCGCGCGACGCGCATGGTGAACGCCTCGGCGAACGTATCCTCGATCTGGACGCCGCGGATCTCCACGTCAGCGCTCCGGAGTCGAGCGACCGGCGATCTCGCCGACCGGATAGTTTTCGAATGAGACTGACGAGTATCGATCGAAATGCGCCTTGATGTCCTGCTCGACCACACGATCATAGGCCGGCTGCACGAACAGTCGCCGACCCTCCGGCGCACGGCGCAGGTGGCCTTCTTCCACCACGACCGTCCCCGCTTTGATCACATAGCGCGGCGCCGCGAACATCGTCGCGATATTTGCGTCCTTCGCGTAGATCGTGATGTCGGCATCCGCGCCGGCGCCGAGGTGCCCCTTGTTGCTGAGTCCGAGGAGTCGCGCCGGGCCGGCCCGCGTGATGATGGCGATCTCGTTGAGCGTGTACTCGCGAGCGAGTCCGTCAAGGAGCGCGCTGCCTGCAAGCAGTTTCTGATTGACGCCCTTGAGTTGTGAATCCCGATAGCTGCGGTCCATCAGCAGGCGGATGAGTTCCGGGTAGGAGAGAAACGTTCCCCCATTCGGATGATCGGTGGACAGTATGACCCGCCAGGGGTCCGTGGCGAGCAGAAAGAGCTCGAGGCCCACGGCCCATTGAAGCGCGCTCACCGACTGCTTTTCCTGATATGTATACGGCACGATCCCGCAACCCGTCTCCATCTCGATATCGATGTTGACCCACTTCCGCCCCGTACTCGAATGCAGCAGGTATTCTACCGGACCATCCGCCGTGACCGTCATGGCCTGCCCGAACATCACCTGACCCACATCGACGCTGATCTCCGGATGCGCGTTGACGTATTCCATTACCCGGGACGCACCGGATGCCCAGCTCTTGCCGCGTTCACCGCCGTAGCTGTGAAACTGGAGATGGGTGAAATGTGCCCGACGCCCGGAGAGTGCCGCCATACTCGCCAGAGTCGTCTCGGCATTTCCCGCCTGCCCAAGATTGTTCGCGTGGATGTGGACCGCATGCGGGAGTGACAGGCCGTTCGCGGCATCGGCCAGTGTCTCCAGGATGCGGCGCGGCGTGACACTCGTTCCGCCAACCGCGTCGTCGAGTCCGGTGACGTTCCGCCCGCCATTCTTCCACTGCTCGACCCCCCCTGGATTCACGATCTTGATCGCGTACCCTCGCGTGGCGTTCAGCAGCCAGGCCGCGAAGTCCCGCGCGCGCGCCGATTCCCCAGCCGCGATCTGCTGCAGGAGATACTCGTTGTTGCCCATGAGCACGAAGAATCCGGCGTCGAGAATGGGCGTGTCGTCGAGTTCGTGGTGACTGTGCCGCGCAGTGATCGGAGCAACGGCGGCATCGAAGACCGTCGTGTAACCGAGTCCGGCGTAGCGGTAGGCCGTCGTAAACGTACTGGGAATCGTTCCCCCGGTTCCGCTGCGGGCGCGGCCTTCGCCCTCGAGCAAAGCCGGCGCAGACACGGGATCCGCGGAGTGCTCTTCAGGCACCAGCCGTCGCCCATGATTGCAGCTCGAGCTCGCGACGTGCGAATGAATATCGACGCCACCCGCCATCACGATCATGCCCCGCGCATCGATTTTCGGGGCACTCTCAGGCAGCGAAGCGACGATGCGGCCATTCTCGATGCAAATGTCGCGCACATCGCCGTTGAGACCGTTGACCGGATCGTGAATCGCGCCACCGCTGATTCGGAGTTGGCTCATCGGTGACCTCCCGCGCGCTGACCCGCTCGCGCAGCGAGCGTGCGAAGCATGTCGGCGGTTCCGATCTGCCCCGGTAACGCCGGATGAAGCGGCAGCGGAATGTCGTCCATGCGGTACGCCGTGCCGCCCTCATGGATTCCGGCGATCCCTGTATCGATCGCCACGACGAATGGAAACGAAGCCTCACTCGCCCGTGGCCCCAGGATGATCGTCGAAACCGGCGCAGGCAATCCCTTGAGCGCAACCTGCATGGTCTCCGGAATGCCAGCAGCTGAGCCGATCACGAAGGTCAGTGATACGCCACCGCGCGCGACGAACTGGCCGGCGCTCTCCTCGGCCCGATAACGGGGAAATCCTCTGGCGAAATCCACAGCGAAAGGAAACCCTGTCTGCCAGAGCATCACCGCTTCTGCGCCGGACCGGTTGCCCCCGGCTCGGAGGGTGCTGAGCGCGGCCCGGGTCGGTCCATTCAGCGCCTGCGCCAGCGCGATCAGCGCTTCGGCTCGCGCAGGCTCGACGGACAAACCGGAGCCTGGTTCCGCATCGTTCACGATGACGGCATAGCGGGCTTTCGACAGGCGCTCGGCGATGACCAGCAGGTCAGCTCGGAGCCCGGCTGGGTTGGAGCCGAGGTTGCCCCGGGCCGATGCG
>JBDUEA010000064.1:0-16236 GCA_040002695.1 Gemmatimonadota bacterium
TAGGACGGGACCCTTTCAAGGTCCAGAGAGGGGTTCGACTCCCCTTGGGGCTATGCGGGAAATGAAGTTGAAAGTAGAAAGTTAAAGGTGGAAGGTATTGAATCCCGGTGGGATCCTTTTTCAACTTTTGACTTTGATCTTTTATCTGTCTTAGACGCGCCGTTAGCTCAATTGGCAGAGCAAGTGACTCTTAATCACTAGGTTGTCAGTTCGATTCTGACACGGCGCACTGCAGGACGTAGACGCAAACGATGGCCGGCCGGGAGCTACTCCCGGCTGGCTCTTTTTTGTCGTCGTTCGACCGCGTTTCTAGAGCGGAATGTCCTGCGATGTCCGGCGCAGTGAACAACTCCCCGTTAAGCGAGAATGCCAGGAGGGATTCCGCCACCACGTTGTCCCGCTGGGACAAGCTTTGGAAGCCCGTCATGGGAGGCACCTGCACGGTACTCATGCACCGACCCGAATGAGCGGACGCAAAAAAACGAACGGCCCCGTGAGGCCGTTCGAAATTTCCCATTGGTGACATTCAGGACGCGCTGAGGGCAGGCGCGTCGCTGAGCAGGCTATCTGTCGTTGTCGTTGTCGAGATCCTGATCGTCATCCTTGGCAGCTTCCTGCTGCGCCTTCCCCACCTTCTGCTGTCCCTTGCCGATCAGCTCCTCGGCCTTGCCGCGCAGTTCTTCCGCGGTATTCCCGGTCAGGGCGCCGGCTGCCCCCCGGACCTTTCCCTTGGCTTCCTTCACCATGCCCTTCGCGCGGTTCTTCAACCCGGCATTGTTCTGGTCATCGTTATGATCTGCCATTTTCCAGCTCCTTTATTGGGACGGTGAACCCTTCCCTATTGGGTACCGTCCCGGGCGCTGGTGGTTCCTGCGTGAAATAGCCGGTTCGTTTTCAGATGGATGGCGCGGCGGGGCAGGCAGACGAGAGACTCCGGGACGGACGAGCTGTCCGGCCCCGAAAGAAGGGGCGTCAGGTTGAAAGCTCACGGCTCGCCGGCCACTCCGGCTTGAGGCGAGGCCGCACCATCTGCCGCCGGTCATGCGCCATCTCGCGGCTCTGTCGCAGGAAATCGCCAAAGGCCTGCGCGGTGAGCGGCAGGGAGATCCAGTGCCCCTGGATGATGTCACAACCCTGGCGCCGCAGCAGCCGGTCCTGCGCCGCGGTCTCCACTCCTTCGGCCACGATGCGAAGGCCGAGCGCGTGGCCCATGGCGACGATGGCGGAGACGATAGTGGCGTCATTGGCACTCGTCGTAACATCGCGGATGAACGACTGATCGATCTTGAGCGTATTGACTGGCAGATGCTTGAGATAGCTCAGCGAAGAGTATCCGGTCCCGAAATCGTCGATGGCGAGCCCGACGCCGAGTGTGGAGAGCGCGGGCAGCGCCGCCTGGGCGCCGTCCAGTTCATTCATCAGGATGCTCTCCGTCAGCTCGAGCTCCAGCAGGCGCGGTTCGAGATCCGTCTCGGCCAGGGTGGCGCGCACCAGCTCGACGATGTTGCCGCGTCTCAACTGCTGCCCGGACAGGTTGATCGCGACTGGCACCACCGGAAGTCCCTGTCGCTGCCACGCGCGAGTCTGCGCGCAAGCGGTGCGCAGCACCCATTCGCCGATCGGAACAATGAGTCCGGTCTCCTCGCACAGCGCGATGAACTCCCCGGGATACACCAGTCCGCGCTCCGGATGCTCCCACCGGATCAGCGCCTCCACTCCTGAAATCTCGCGGCTCTCCGCATTCACCAGTGGCTGGTAGTGGAGCTTGAACTGTCCCGCGCCGATCGCCTTGCGGAGCTGCCCCTCGAGTACGAGCCGCTGGTTCGCCGTCGCGCCCATGGCGTGAGCGAACAGCTCGAAAGTGCTCCGGCCATTCCGCTTGGCCTGATACATCGCGACGTCGGCATTCTTGAGCAGGTCTTCGAGATCGATCCCGTCTCCAGGGTAGACCGCGATACCGATGCTCGTGGAAACAAATACCTCGTGCCCGTCGAGTGCGAATGGCGTCTTGAAGGAGTCCAGGATGTTCCGCGCGAGCGCGGTGGCCGATGCGACGTCGTCGAGATCCGGGAGCAGAACCGTGAACTCGTCCCCGCCAAGTCGAGCCACTTCGGCCACGGGCGTCGTGCCGCTGCAGCACCGCTTGAGTCGGACCGCCACCTCCTGCACCAGGCGATCTCCGAGCTTGTGGCCAAGCGTGTCGTTGATTCTGGAGAAGTGATCGAGGTCGAGGAAACAGATGGCGAAGGCACCTTCCTTCCGGCGGCTCTGCTCCAGTTCCTCGGTGATACGCCGCTTGAACGACACCCTGTTGGGGAGACCCGTCAGGCTGTCGAAGAATGCCAGGGATCGGATCTGTTCGACCATGCGAGCGTTGGCGAGTGCGAGGGCGACATGGGCCGCCATCCGCTTCGCCTGGACGATCTCATCCTCTCCGCGTCCCACGGATTGCGCGCCGGCGAGCAGCAGCGCGCCGTGCAGTTCACCCTTATAGATGAGCGGAAAGACGCGCACGACATCGGTGCGCACGTCGAGCAGTGCGCTGAGATACGACGGCCGTTCCAATGCATCGAACAGGAAGCCTTCGGGCTCTGCCTCCAGCCGAAGCACATCTCCGGCGGCGAGTGAGACCTCATGCGCCCGAGGACCATCGTCGCCCTTCAGGTAGAGGATTGCCGTGCCGTCTTTTCGCTGCTCGTCCAGCAGCATCATGCCGACGCGGTCGCAATGACAGAGATCCCGCATGCGTCCGACCACGGCCTCCACGATGCGTGGCGTGTCGACCGAAGAGAGTACCGCGCGATCGGTTTCGGCGGCCGTGGTGAGAGAGCTGAACTGCCGCGCGATCCGGTCGGCCATCGTATTGAATGAATTCGCGAGGTCGGAGAATTCGTCGCTGCTGAAAACCTTCACGGGCTCGTTGAACTGTTGATTCGCGAGGCGGCGGGTGCCTTCCTGCAGGGCGACCAGCGGAAGCAGGTTTCGCCGGAGCTGGCTCATGCCAAGCATGAGCGCGAGACCAAGGGAGAGCAGCGCGGTGATCGCGAAGGTGCGGCTGAATCGCGCCATCGGCGCCATCACCGCGCCGCGGTCTTCGCTCAGGACCAGTGTCCAGCGCGGAACCGCGATACCTGACGCGCCCTCAACCGGAGTATACGCGGCGAAGTAGGCGGTCTCGGCGAGCTTCCACTCGAACGTGCCGCGCTCCCCTGCGGGAAACGTGGAGAATCCCGATGGCAACTCCACGGCGTCGGTGGTCGTCGCGTAGAGTACGAGCCCGGAGTCCCCAAAGACGTGCAGTTCCATCGTAGGAATCAGGGAATTCTGCTCGGCGCCTCCCCACAGAAAACCGGGATCGACCTCGCCGATCAGGAGCCCATGGCCGCCACTCGGCGCAACCGCACGGTGCGCGAGATACAGGCGCGGCGACCCGGAATGCGGTGCGACAATGACCACGCTTCGACCCGCAGCGAGCTGCGCTTGATTCCGAGGATCGACGAGGGGCGGGTGCTCGAGCGTGCCGAAATAGTCTACGGCGCGCGAGTCGTCGGGAATGAAGGCAAGACTGGTGAACCCGTACTGCAGCGAACCGTCACACGGTGCGCTATCGGTACTATTCAGATTCGTCGTCGATGATCGGCCGGCGCTGGGGACAATGGTGGGGCAGGGACGACTCCGCGGCGTGACCTGGACGAAATCTCCATCGAGGAAACGGAGCCGATCGGAGACGGCGCCGGCCAGCGATTTTCCATCCCGCTCGAGTCGGTCGAGACTGGCCATGCGAAGTTGCCGGGTCACCGTCCCGAGCGAAAGGACAGCGAGCCCCACCATCGGAAGCAGTGAGCAGACGAGGAACAACAGGAGTAGCCGACGGCCGAATCGGTTGCGCTGGGTGGTCGGTCTGGGTATTACGTCTGGCAATTCCGGAGACCTCCGACGGCTGCGCGGCCGCGATCGCACGATCGAGATTCGTTATAGGCCAGCCAGGAGGGATTCAGGAGAGTGGAGTGCAAATCGTGTACCTCGGCCCGACTCAACTAACCATATGACAACCCGTGGGTTAGCTGCCAGCTGCTGGCGGCTGGATCGAATCATTGCCGCGTCCTGCATCGAAGTGCTGTTCGGGGGGAATCCGGCCTCGTTCGGAGACCTGTTGGGGGGAAGAAGCCGATGAATCAGCGGGACAAGGGGCAGTCACCAGATGAGCGCGCGGGGCCCTGAAGGGCACGGAGCCAGGGAAAGGAACCGAGATGGGCTTGGTGCGCGATTATTTTCCGGAACGCGGCGCGCCGATCCGTGCTCCTCATTCACTCCGAAGTGCCACCACCGGATCGACACGCGCCGCTCGCCTCGCGGGGATGTATGATGCCACCACTGCGACGGCGGTAAGTCCCAGCGCCACTGCGCCAAAGGTGAAAGGGTCGAGCGGACTCACCTCGTAGAGCATGCTTCGCATCGCGCGCGTTCCTCCGGCGGCGACGACCAGTCCGAGCACGACTCCCCCTATCGTGAGTCGGAGCCCCTGCGATACCACCAGGCGGATCACCGCCGGCGCTCCGGCGCCGAGCGCGATGCGCACGCCGATCTCACGAGTCCGCTGGCTCACGGAGTAGGCGATCACGCCATACAAGCCGACGGTCGCCAGCAGCAGGGCCAGAAGCGCAAATGCGCCGAACAGGGCCATGCTGAATCTCGGTCCGGCGAGAACCCCGTCCAGCATCGAGTCCACCGCGTTTGCATCGCGCACCCGCACGAGCGGATCGAATGCAGAGACCTCGCGGCGGATCAGCGGCAGGAGCGTCGCCGGGTCTCCGCGGAACAGCAACTGCGCCTGCTCGAACGATCCGTCAAATGGCGAATAGGTCTGGAGCTCACTCGTACCGCCCTGCCGACCCGGTATTCGCACATCGGATACGACGCCGATGATCGTCTGCCACGGACCCGAGCTGCTCATTCGCATGCGATGCCCGATGGGGCTCGTGCCTGGCCAGAAGCGTCGCGCCATCGACCGGTTGATCATTACCGGGTTGCCGGTTGTGTCTGGGTCGAAGATCCGACCCTCGAGCACCCGGAGCCCGAGCAAATGGAAATACTCAGGCTGGACCGCGCCGAATCCCAGGATCGAAACCTTCTCCCCGCCCGCGAGCGGGTGTCCTTCCAATTCGAGTTCTCCGAACGACACACCGTAGCGCGGAGGCACCCCACTGGCGAGCGTCACCTGGCTGGCACCAGGAATCGTGCGCAGGCGCGTGACGAGCTCACGAAACGCGACAGCGAGCTGACCGCGCGCCGGGTATCGCTCCTTCGGTAGCACGATCGGCACATCGATGAGGCCACGCGGCTCGAAGCCAAGCTCGACCTTCTCGAGCCCGGCCACGGTCCGAACCAGCAGGCCGGCGCCGATGAGCAGTGTGACTGAGAGCGCTACTTCGAGGACCACGAGCGCCCCACGGAGTTTGCGCGAGGACCGTGGGCCTCCCGCGCCGCCCGCCGAACTCCGTAGCGCGTCACCCCACCGCTGTTCGGTGGCCAGGAATGCCGGTGCCAGACCGAAGAGAAGTCCGGTCAGAATCGATACGCCAAGACTCCAGGCCAGCGCGATCGGCTGGAGGCGCACGCCATCGAGTGCACTCAGGCTCTCCGGCCGAAGCGACACGATCAGCGCGAGGCCGCGCCATGCGAGCAGCAGTCCGAGTACTCCGCCCAGTATGGCCAGGCAGAGACTCTCGGTGAGGAGTTGCCGGATGAGGCGCCCACGGCCAGCGCCCAGTGCCGCCCGGATCACAAACTCGCGGCTTCTGGTTGACGCGCGGGCGAGCAGCAGGTTTGCCACGTTGGCACAGGCAATGAGCAGAACCACGCCGACGACGCCGAACAGCACGAGGAGTGTGGCCCGGACGTCGTCACCCAGCAGGTCCTGCGGTCGGAGCGCCAGCCCCGTGAACTCTCTGTTCCCGCTCTTGTTCTCGGGGAGTGTGGCCATGATCGCGGTGAGCTCGTGGCTCGCATCCTCGGCCGAGATGCCGGGCCGGAGCCGGCCTATCGCCTGGATTCCCACATCGGTCGGGCCTACCACGAGCGGCAGCCAGACCTGGCGGCCGGCACCACCCACGAAATAGGGCAGATCGAAGTCGCGCGGCATCACACCGACGATGGTGTAGATCCGCCCGCCAAGCGTGATTGCTTGTCCCAGCACTTCGGTTCGGCCGCCGAATCGTCGCTGCCAGATCCCGTAACCCAGCACGACGATGGCCGCGCCTCCGGGCGCGCACTCTTCGGGAAGAAAGGTTCGCCCGAGCAGCGGATGGACTCCCAGAAAGCCCGGCATTGTAGCCGAAATCAGCCCGGCCTCGAGAGTCTCGGGGTCGCCCGCGCCGGTGAGCGTGTATTCATCCTCTCTAAAGCGCTCGATCTTCTCGAACGAATGCGAGCCTGCCTGCCAGGCCTCGACCAGATCGACCGTCGGGGTCGTGACCATCTGATCGTGTGAGGCGGCGCGCATGAGCATCACGATCCGGTTCCCGTTCACATATGGAAGCGGATCGAGAAGGAGACGATGAACCACGCTGAAGATCGCCGTGTTGGCACCGATCCCGAGTGCGAGAGTGACGACGGCGATTGTGGTGAAGGCGGGATTGCGGATGAGTTGCCGGAGGGCGAACGCGATGTCCTGCCGCCAGCCCGCAAACGAATCCCGGCGCCGGTCCTCCCGTGCGCGTCGGTGATCGAGCGACCGACAGTAATGGCGCGCGTCCTCGAGATCGCCGAAGCGCCGCAGCGCCTCGCGTCGCGCTTCCTCCGCGGAGAGCCCGTTCGCCTGCAGCTCGGCGACACGCATCTCGACGTGAAAGCGGAGCTCGTCGTCGAGATCTGCGTCAATCTCCTTCGGCTCCCGCCAGGGAAACCGGAAGCTGCGTCGTGACCCGGGAGCGTTCATGATGGTCTCCCGGTTCAGGCGGTGCCGAGCACGCTGGTGACCGCGGCGGCATATCGACGCCAGGTGGTCGTCTCCGCTCGGAGCTCCCGGGTGCCGAAGGCAGTCAGATGATAGAACTTGGCGCGACGATTGTTCTCCGAGAGGCCCCACTCCGCGGCGATGGCGCCGCTGCGTTCCAGCCGATGCAGCGCCTTGTACAGTGCGGCATCCTCGATTTCGAAGACGCCGGCAGTGCGCTGCTCGATGGCGCGCGAGACGCCGTACCCATGAGCAGGTCCCCAGGAGAGCGTCTTGAGAACGAGCACGTCGAGCGTGCCGTGCATGAGGTCGATCGGATCGCGGGCCATGGACTCTCCACTAACTTGGTGTGTGGAACGCACACGATCTTACGATCTCGACAAAGTTTCGTCAAGCTTTTCAGGCCCTCCCGCTCACCGCTCAACGCCTCAGTACCACTCGCTTCACCCATCCCCCCCACCGCATCCGCCTGGGATGGACTCCCTCACGGAGCAGCGCCTCGCGCAGTTCGTCTCCAGTTGCCCAGCGCGCCTCCGGCGTCTTTGCCAGACAGCGGGTGATCACGCGCACTACTTCTCGCGGTGCTCCGGCCGCGCGCTCAGCGAGCGGAGGCGGCGTCTCGGTGACATGGCGGGCCGCAAGCTCGAGCATGGTGCGGCCTTCGAACGGCAATGTTCCGCTCAGCAGCGCATAGCCGAGAATGCCGAGGGAATAGAGATCGCTCCGGCCATCGAGCTCGGGTTCGCCGGCGGCCTGTTCTGGTGACATGAAGTGCGCCGTCCCGCGAATCATCTCGCGCTCGGCGCGGATCTCACCGGCGGCCATTGCGTCGAGAGATACGGCCCGAGCAATGCCGAAGTCGGTGAGCATCGGACGGCCGGTCACGCTGTCGACCAGAACATTTTCCGGCTTGATGTCCCGATGCACGATCCGCTGGCGGTGGGCGTAGTCCAGGGCACCAGCGAGGTCGGCAAGAATCCGGCAGGCCTCCGCGACCGGAAGGCGCTGCTGTCGCGATAGCGTATAGGCAAGGGAGGGCCCCCGGATGTACTGCATCACGGAGAACATCACGCCGGCCTGTTCGCCGAAGCTGTGAATGGGAACGATGTTGGGGTGTGTGAGCCGGGCGTTCGTGAGCGCCTCGCGACGAAATCGTTCGCGACGCTCGAGGTCGTAGGCGAAGGCGGGCAGTAGAAACTTGATCGCGACCCAGCGCTGCAGCGTGCGGTCGAGGGCCAGGTAGACTGCCCCTGTGGCTCCGCGCCCGAGCTGTCGGACCAGATCGTACTGGGCGCTGACCGCCTGCTGCATCCAGCGCCGCTCCTCCAGGACATCTGGGGCCTCAGGCGCAATATCTGGTAACGTCATGGCACTCCGGGATCCGCTAGGGCAATCAGTGCCCGCGTGGCGGCGGGCGTTTTCTCGAGCGTGCTCGGACTCACCGGACCGAGCAATACAGATGAGGACGCTGAGAAGGCCGGAAAGGTTGCGTCCTGCACCTTTCCGGATCGGCGCAGGGGCCGCGATCGGTCAGAATGAGCGGATTTGGGGGGGAAAAAGCTGGCGGGCGACGAATCCTGCGCTCGCCGCCCGCCTGGAAGACGCCCGGAGGTGTCGGGCTTCAGGAGTCTATCGATCCGCCTGCCACTGTCCCGCGAAGGTGTAGTCCACACCCTGATCTGTGTAGTGGCAGGTGCCGGTGCCGGTAATCCGGTTCCGGTTTCCGTGCTCGAAGGTGCCCTGGTAATGACAGATGCCGGCGTCAAAGCTCACCGATGTTTCGTCGACCTGCCCCCCCGAAACGGGGAACGGCGCCGGATCGGCGAGTGGACCGGTGTAGTCCCCGGCGGCGTTATGGCAGATGCCCTCCTGCTGTCCGCTGCCGCTGAAGCTCGTGCCCGCCTGCGCGAAGGTGAAGGTGCCCAGGTGGATGTGGGATTGATTGTGGGCAAGATCCCGCAGATCTCCGCTCTGCCGCCATGTGCCGGTGAGGCTGGTGCTCGGTGGGGCAGTGGTATCGTTTCGGCAGGCAGCGGACAGCGTCAGGAGTGCAAGCGAAACGACGAGCGGGATGCGCCGACGAAGCATGGGCACTCCTCCGTGATGGTTCCGGAAATTTGGCGGTGGTCGCTGGCGGCTGCCGAGCGCGGTGAGGTGCACGATGGCCAATCCGCTGCCGTGAGTCAAGCTGGAAACCGCCAATGCAGGGCTTGACCATCGGCTCGGTTGTGCCGATCCTCCGCGAACTCTAACCGATGGCCTTTCTGATGAGGCTTAACCGCTGTGCCGCAGTATCCCGGGGCGTTCTTGCTGCGCTGTTCCTCGGAATGTCGGGATGCGTCCGTCAAAAGCCCTCCGTTCCGGCGGCGGGTTTCTCCGGCGCGGAACTGCTGCCGCCCAGGTCGAAGGCAGAATTCACGCTGACCGACATGCACGGTGCGCGCTTCGATTTCCGCAAGGAGACCGACGGCCACGCGACGCTCTTATTCTTCGGCTACACCCACTGTCCTGACGTCTGCCCCGTACACATGGCGAACATCGCCGCGGCGCTGCACCAGATGCCGCCCGAAAAAGCGAAGGAGGTCCGGGTCGTGTTCGTGACGACCGATCCCGACCGCGATACTCCAGAGCGGTTGCGGAGCTGGCTCGGGGGTTTCGATTCGACATTCATCGGATTGACCGGATCCGCCCAGCAGGTTGCCGATGCACAGGCGACGCTCGGCCTGCACGCCGCCCAGCGGGACACCGCGGGCGGCATGGCGTATGGCATGAATCACGGCGCCATGGTCCTGGCCTATACGACCGATGACTCGCTTCGAGTCATGTATCCGATGGGCGTCTCGCGGCAGAGCTGGATCAAGGACCTGCCTCTGCTGGCCGCTTCCCGCGGGGCACGGTGACCCAGGTCCCCTCGCTTTCGCCCCGCCTCCGTTCGCTGGATGCATTCCGAGGTCTGACCATCGCCGGGATGATTCTGGTCAACAACCCCGGAAGCTGGTCGCACATCTACGCGCCGCTGGAACACGCGGAGTGGAACGGCTGGACTCCGACGGATCTCATCTTCCCCTTCTTCCTGTTCATCGTGGGCGTCGCGATGACATTCTCCTTCGCCCGCCGGCGGAGAGAAGGCTCGTCAACGGGTGATCTGCTCCGGAAAGTCATCTGGCGCAGCGTGCTGATCGTCGCGATCGGTCTCGCGCTCAACGGATTTCCCCACTACCACCTTGCCACCTTGCGCTATCCCGGGGTGCTCCAGCGCATCGGAGTGGTCTATCTCTTCGCCGGGGCGATCTACGTGACGACCGGCCGGCGAGGTCACTGGATGTTCGCCGGTGCGCTGCTCACGATCTATTTTGTGCTCATGAAGTTCGTTCCGGTACCGGGATATGGCAGAGGGGTGCTGGAGCCAGAGGGAAATCTGGCGCAGTATCTCGATCTGCTCGCCTTCAAGGGTCACATGTGGCGTAAGACCTGGGACCCCGAGGGAATGCTCAGCACGATTCCCGCGATCGCCACCTGCCTGCTGGGCGCGGTCACGGGAGACTGGCTTCAGTCGGGGCGCACTGGCCGAGGCAAGGTCGTGGGGTTGATCCTCGCCGGCGTCGCGGGGATCGTCGCGGGCCTGGTGCTGGACCACTGGTTTCCGATCAACAAGAATCTCTGGACCAGCTCATATGTGCTCTTCACTGCGGGCATGGCCCTCGTGACGCTCGCCTTCTGCTACTGGCTCATCGACCTTCGGGGCGTCGAGCGGTGGGCCCGACCGTTCTTCGTATTCGGAGCCAATCCACTCAGCGTCTTTGTACTCTCGGGGCTGGTCGCGAGACTGCTCTCGCTCTGGGTAGTGCGACGTCCGGACGGCTCGACGACCGCGCTGCAGGGGATGATTTACGATCGGATGTTCGCGTCATGGGCGGGATTGCTGAACGGTTCGCTGCTCTTCGCGATCTGCTACGTGCTGCTGTGGCTCGCAGTGATGATGCTGTTCGAGCGGAAGCGATGGTACCTGAGGGTGTGATTCCTTTGTTGCGGTCCGTCAATTCCTCGTGGCCAGCTGCTGCTGCTGCTGCGGTGGCGTGCGGTCGGGCCAGCTCTCCCAGGTCAGGTGACAACGTCGCGCGAAGTATTCCGGGGGATGCCCGCGCTCGCCGAGCAGGGCGTGCAGCATCTCGTGGCGGACGACCAGCTCATTGTCCGCAAAATTCTCGGCGAGGACCACGCTGGTGCCCGTCGATGATGCGGACCAGAGTCCGATTCGTTCTCCATGCTGGGTCCCGAACGAAGAGACTCCGGGCACCACGTACCACTCGATGCTCCGCAAGTCACCACTGAGTCCGGAGCAGCGCTCGGTTTCCTCCCACCAGCGTGCGTAGTCAGGTGTCGAAGTCGCGGCTGCCGCCGATGGGACCGTCATGGGGGGAGGGGTAAGCACCTCGCAGGCAGCGGCTCCCGACAGTGCCAGCAGCCAGACGAGCGGAGCGGCGATCGAGCGACGATGTGACGCTGTCGAACGGGTCATCACCATTCTCCCGATGGTCCGTGAAAAGAGTCGCTGGAAACGTCGAGTATCGCGCCGCCTTCGACCACGGTGAACACACGCCGATTAGCCTCCGATTGCTGGGCGAGAAAGGTGCCAGCGAGGTAACGCAACACGGCGCTTCCATTTGCATAGGCAGGTGGGCGCAGGTCATTCGCCGTGCACCCGCAGATGGCCATGGCCCGGGGAATCCGCACGGCGCTTTGCCAAAACGAGGTGCCCATTCGCCCCGAAGTCGAATAAATTCCCCGCTCACTTCGCGCGCTCCTGACGAAATAAACCGGGTCCTCATGATTCGAATCGCCTCAACTGCCTTCCTCGCCAGTTTCCTTTGGACTGTCGCCGGAGCCCAGACACCGCCGCGCGAAAAACCGGCACTCATCGTCTTCATTGCCGTCGACCAGTTGCGCGCTGATTACCTGGAACGGTTTCGGAGTCAGTGGACCGGCGGGTTCGCCCGGATGCTTCGGAGTGGCGCGGTCTTCACCCAGGGCATGCAGGACCATGCGATCACCGAGACTGCTCCGGGTCACTCGACCATGCTCTCGGGCAGAGATCCGGCGCACACCGGCATCGTCACCAATGACCTCGGCGTCGGCGATTCGACTGCCCCGGTGTTGGGCGCGCCGGGAGCGCCGGGCGCGTCCCCGCGACGCTTCGTCGGAACCGAGCTCTATGACTGGCTGCTGGCAGTCGATCATGGGACGCGGGTCTTCTCGGTTTCCCGCAAGGACCGCGGCGCCATTCTCCCGGTAGGCCGGGCAAAGGCGCCGATCTTCTGGTGGGCCGGCGGACGCTTCACTACCAGCAGTTACTATGCGGATTCGTTGCCGGGATGGGTCGGAGCGTACGATCGGATGGACGGCCTCTCGCGACTCGCCGGTACCACATGGACTCTGCTCCTGCCGGCGTCCGCGTATCCAGAGGCCGACTCGATGAAGTACGAGCATGGCGGAAAAGATTTCGTCTTTCCCCATCAGTTCGCTTCGACGGTCGATTCGGTGCGCGCGCAACTGGCGCACTTCCCGTGGATGGATTCACTCACGCTCGACTTCGCGCTCGAGGGAGCCCGGCAGCTGAAACTGGGTCAGCGGCACGGCGGCCGGACCGGTCCTGATCTTCTCGCTGTCTCCCTGTCCACGACCGACGATATCGGCCATACGTACGGACCTGATTCGCGGGAGCTCCACGATCACCTGCTGCGACTCGATCGCTGGCTCGGCTGGTTCCTCGATTCGCTCGGCACTGCAGTCCCGCGATCACGCCTGCTGGTTGTTCTCACCGCGGATCACGGCGTGACCTCGTTTCCAGAGTTTGAAATCGCCCACGGCCGTCCCGGGGGACGCGTCTCCCTCCAGGGCCTGGTGCACTCGGCGGAAAGCTCACTCGACGTCCGCGCTGGGCACCGAGGCGGGGGATCATCAGTCTTCAGTCTGGATTTCGATACCGGGCTGCTGCTCGCGGACACCGTCGCAGTCAGAAAAGCGGGAATCAGCGTGGACAGCCTGGCGAAAGCGCTCGCGGCAGAGGCAGCGCGCGTCCCAGGTGTCGCCGGTACGTGGACTCCCTCTACCCTCGCTCGGACCGCGAGCACAGATGTGAATGCCGCGCGCTGGCGGCGCAGCCTTCCATCCGCCACCAGCTGGCTTTTCTGCGCCTCGCTCCTGCCGGGTTATCAATGGGGTGGAGGAGCCGGATCCACTTCGCACGGAAGCACCAACCAGGATGACGTGCTGGTTCCGATCGTTTTCCTGGGAGCGGGGGTGCGGCCGGGAGTGCTGACGCGGGCGGTCCGCACCACGGACATCGCACCGACCATCGCCCGGCTCATCGGTGTACGGCCGCTCGAGGCGCTCGACGGAGTGGTGTTGCCGGAGGTACTCGCCGGGCGGCCGGGCGCTCGCAGGTGAGATTCCGCCTGTGTGACGCTATCATTGTCGACGATTCCCTTTCCCTTACATCCTCGACTGGCGCCCCGCCCCTCTGCGGGCACTGAACCGCGAGCATGCCGCCCAACTTTCCCGCGCTTCCCTGTTTTCCGTGCCCGCACAACTCAGCGTGCTGCGGCTACGGCACTACGCTGACCGACGAAGAAGCGGCCGGACTCTCGGCTCGATATGGCGCGGACAAGATTTATCGAACGCGATGGGGAGAAATTCGGACGAGGGTGCGGGGTGGACGTTGTGTCTTTCTCCGCGAAAACATCTGTACGATCCATGCTGATCCGCACTATCCCGCCGTCTGCCGCGGATTTCCCTGGGTCGACGCCGAGACCGGCGGCGCGTACGAGTTCGATCAGACGATCTGCCCGGAGTTCCTTACCCGTCCGGAGCTGGTGCAACTCGGTGGCGCACGCGAAATGTAGGGTGTGGTTCATGCGCTCGAGAAAAGTCGGGGCTCGAGGCTGGGACCGGGTGGTGGCCAGGACCACTTTCAAGGAAAGTCACTGATGTCCATGACGCTGCGTCTGATGATCCGTTCTTTGCGGTCCGCCGGTCGGCGACTGCCGCTTCTGCTTCTCATCTCCATCTTTCCTATGGCAGCCGCCGCGCAGACCGATCCCGCACTCGAGCACGCCCGCAAGCTCCTCGCGAAGACCGTTCTCATCGACGGGCACAACGATCTTCCCTGGGCGATTCGCGAGGCAAAGGGTGCGCCGCGGGACGTTGCGGCCTACGATCTTCGCAAGAAGACGCCAGGATTCACGGACTTTTCGCGGCTGTCACAGGGTCTGCTCGGAGCGCAGTTCTGGTCGATCTACGTTCCCGGAGAGATCAAGGACAGCGGATACGCACGGGTGCAGCTCGAGGAGTTTGACATCGCACGGCGCATGATCGCGATGTATCCCGACCGGCTGATGCTGGCGCAGAGTGCTGGAGACATTGAACGGGCGTTCCGGGAGCACCGGCTCGCCTCGCTCCTCGGCATGGAGGGCGGGCATGCGATCGAAAATTCACTCGGTGCCCTCCGCTCCTACTATGACCTCGGCGCCCGATACATGACGCTCACGCATAATGTGACGCTCGACTGGGCGGATGCGGCCCTCGACACAGCGAAGCACGACGGGCTCACGAAATTCGGCGAAGAGGTCGTGCGGGAGATGAACCGGCTGGGGATGTTCGTCGATCTCTCGCACGTCTCCCCCGGAACCATGAGTGACGCACTCAACGTGACGGAGGCACCCGTCATCTTCTCGCACTCATCCGCACGCGCTCTGGTGGACTACCCGCGGAATGTGCCGGATTCCATCCTGGCACGACTGCCGAAGAACGGCGGAGTCGTCATGGTGACATTCGTCCCGGCTTTCGTATCGAACGAAGTCCAGCAGGCGGAGCATGCCGCCGACTCAGCCCGCGCGGAATTCCGGCGCACCGAGCCGGACTCCGCGAAGCGTGATGCGCTCTGGAAGGCGTACCACGACGCCCATCCGATGCCTCGCGCATCGATTGCGCAGGTGGCCGATCACGTCGAGCACGTGCGGAAGGTTGCCGGGGTGGATCACGTCGGGATCGGCAGCGACTTCGATGGCATTGAGGAGGGGCCGGTGGGTCTCGAGGACGTCTCGACGTTTCCGAACCTCTTCGCCGAGCTGATCCGTCGAGGCTGGTCCGATGAGGACCTCAGGAAACTCGCGGGCGGAAATCTCCTGCGCGCCTTCCACCAGATGGAGGCCGTCTCAGTCCGGCTCCGGGCGGCGCGGCAGCCATCTACGGCGACCATCGATCAGCTGGATGGTCCCAGGAAGTAGCATCGAGTCGGAAGCATCGATCCAGTGACACTGGGCGGGCGCGGCAGGGAGCCGCGCCTGTCTTTTTTCAGGAGAGGGCCCGCGTTCAGGAATCGGCGCGCGGGGCGGCCGGATCAGATCCGTTTCGTTGTTTGCGGGCGATAGTCGTTCCTCCGATCAGCCCGATCGTGCCGAAGGCAAACCACTGGATGGCGTAGCTCAGGTGCGGTCCGTCATCGAGCTCCGGCACGTCGATGCGGATCGGCAGCCCGGTAGGGGACGCATTCCTGCCCGCGTCCCGTATTTCCAGGAGATAGGTATCGCGCACTGGATACGGAATCGCTGCGCGAACGGCGGAAATGTCGAGTCGCTTCCATGTTACCTGTCCGCCGCGCTCGACTCGTCCGGCGCCACCCTCGGCAGGTATGGCCTCGCCGATTCCACGAACTTCCACGCTGTCGGGCTCGGCGGCGCTGTCCGGATTTATCGTCGTGGCGTCTGGTGACGGCACGAATCCGCGCAGCACGAGGATGGCGCTGTCCCCGCTTGCGGGGCGGAGCGGCGTCACGATGTGCACGCCGGGGGTACCCCCCATGAGGTATCCGCGGAGAACGAGCTGTCTCGCCAGGTCATAGCGTCCTGTGACCCGGATTCTGCGATTCGCCATCGGAACCGATGGGGCGGACGAGTCGAGAACGATTTCGGGGAGGGCGCGAGCGGACAGTGCGGCCGCATTGGCCGCTCGACGGGTTTCCAGACGGCGAATCTGCCAGAAGCCGAGGCGGAAACAGATCGCCGCCACGAGGATGGAGAGTCCGAGAACGACGACGGGTGAGCGAAAGGACATGTTTGTCTGAGCGAGAGGACAGGGCGCGCGCGAGCGCGATCAGCGACGGGCGCGATAACGGGTGGAGTCACAAACAGATAGCGCTGGCGCGGAGAACCGGCCCACCGTTTGCCAAGGCCGCATGGGTCCGCGGTATTCGCTGCCCGCAAACATAACCGGCGAGGCCCTGC
>JBDUEA010000065.1:0-16187 GCA_040002695.1 Gemmatimonadota bacterium
CCTGGCAGGCGCGCGCCGCGCGACAGGAAATGGCCCGCGCGGACCGGGTGAAGGAGTTCCTGGTCGACCTGCTGCATCAGGCTGATCCGAACGTGACGCAGGGGAAGGAATTCACCGTCCGCGAGCTGCTCGACCGCGGCACGCATAGGGTCGACAGCATGCTGGGCCGGGAACCACGCGTGCAGGCCGAGCTGTACGAGTTGATCGGCAATACGTACGCTCATCTGGGGCTCGCTGATCAGGCGGACACGCTCCACCGAAAAGGGCTCGCGGTCATTCGCGCGCTCTATGGACCGGGCGATCCGGAAGTGCTCGACCAGGAAATGGCGGTAGCGTGGGGATTGAATGATCGCGGCAGGTACCGCGACGCTGACAGCCTTCTCACGCGGGCGCTCGCGTCCTATCAGGCAGCCGGCGGCCCGGAGAGTCAGGCGCTCTCCGATGCAATTGATATTCTCGGGACCGCGAAGAAGCGGCTCGACCAGCAGGCTGCGGCGGAGTCGCTGTACCGGAGATCGCTCGCGATGCAGATCCGGCTTACCGGAGCGTCCGACACGATTACCGCCTCGCGGCTCAGCGACCTTGGCGTGCTGCTCGGCGGACAAAATCGCCTGGTGCCGGCGGAATCCGCGCTGGTCGCGGCTCAGGCGCATAGAAGAGGGGTGCTCGATCCACTGGACGTGCGCTACCTGGTGGGTGAGGCGAGTCTCGCCTCCGTGATGATGAAACGCGGAGACCTGGCCGGCGCGGAGCCGCGACTGACCACTGCGCTCGCCGGACTGCGGCAGGTGGAGAAGAACGGTGATTTGAATCTGGCGCGCACGCTCGACCGCATGGCGTTACTGCAGTTCCTCCAGATGCATGTCGCAGCCACGATCCGAACCGGTGAGATGGCGCATGACATGTTCGTCACGAGGATGGGCGACGATCATCCGGAGACGCTCAACAACCTCTCGGCACTCGCCTGGTATCGTTCAGCCTCGGGTGATTCCAACGTCAGGAAAGCCGCGAATCTCGCGTACGAGGGGCTCCGGCTCAAACTGGGCGACCGGCACGACTGGACACTCCTTGCGGGACAGCGACTATGCGCCATTCTGCTGCGAGCCGGACAGTTCGCGCAGGCGCGAAGCATCGACGACGTCACCCTCGCGACGGTCCGTGACAAGTACGAGCACCTCCCTCCCGCCTTTGCCGGTTTGATAGCCACGCAAGCGCAGCTCCTCGAAATCCGGGGAGATTCCAGCGCCGCGGATACCTCATTCCGCGAGGCGCTCGGCTCACTGACCGGGGGAACTCGCGTCGATAGCGCAGCATACCCAGGTATCCTGACGCAATACGCAGAACTACTTGCGGCCCGGGGAAACCTACAGGCTGCCGGCTCGATGCTCCGGCAGGCTCTCGCTTTTTTTCCTGCTGGAGGAGATTCATCGGAAGTCACCTCCGTTGAGGCTCGACGGGAGTTGGCGCTGGTCATCTCCTCCGCAACATCGCATCCCCAGAGCCGAATTGAACCGACGAAGGCCGGCGGGCCGAGCAAGCCCGCGCGTGTTCCGACTGGAGTCAGAGGTAACTGAGCCACCAGTATCGTCGTTCCCTCTTGTACGCTGCATACCACCGGCAGAGTGGGTACATCAGCAGCACCACCGCGAACCACGCCACATAGACGCCAGGAAGATCGAACCCCCAGCCGGGCGGCTGGGTGAACGGGAAGTGCGTGAGATCTGGAGATTCGAACATCCAGTGTGCACTGCCGTAACGCAGGAAACAGACGAGGATCGCGAGGAGATGAATGACGGGCAGGTGAACGAGAAAATAGAAGAGCGGCACCTTGCCGAACGTCCACACGGGGCGAGCGAGACCGGGGCTCCGACCGTCGAGCCAGCCGAGCAGTGCGAGCGCGGGGCCGAGCGTCATGAGGAGGAAGAGCAGCGATGGCGGATATTTCGTGGTGTTGAGAAAGGAAAGCACGGTACGCCACGACTCGGCCTGCGGAGCCCAGCGTGAGAAATCTCCATACACATTGATTCCGCGGAGCAGGAGAAATGCCGCGGTGAGTCCTGCGCCAGTCCGCCACAGCATGCGACGGCGGCGCGCGGCGTCCCATTCGTAGATCGGCGAGAGCCCGAAGCCGACCATGGCGACGCCGACCCATGGAACGAGCGGATAGGCGAGTAGTACCGTGAAATCCGGTCTGGCCACGATCACACCCGGAGCATGGAGCCATGACCACACAAAGGCGAGGGAGCCGAAGCTCGAGGCAGAGATCGAATCCAGCAGATTGTGCCCGAGAATCAGCGCGGCCCCGAGCAACAGAACCGACCTCGGCGACAGCTGAATCACGAAGGCGAGCGCTATCATTGACCAGCCCAGCGCCCAGAGAACATTCAGGACGGTCACGCGATAATCAAAGTTGAACTGCAAGCCGAGGCTGCGGACGACGACGATCTCCAGGAAGATGAGCCACGCCCCTCGGCTGATCAGGTGTACCGAGAGCTCGTGATTCGTTCGACGCCGCCGGCTGAGCGCCGCACCGAGCCCGGTCAGGAGAAAAAACGTCGGAGCGCACAGGTGGGTGATCCATCTCGTGAAGAAAAGCGGCATCGTCGTGAGCGCGGGATCCGTGGGATTCACCCCCACGTGGCCGAAGAAATCCCTGACGTGGTCGAGCGCCATCAGTATCATGACGAGGCCGCGCAGCATGTCGATGGAATCGAAGCGCCCGTCCGTCTTCGGACGCGGAGTCACCGCAATCGGTGGGCTGCCGAGCGTGTGCATGGGGAAAGTCCGTGGAAGGCTAGTCCTGCATTCCCTGACGCAGAGCGCGCATCAGGGACGGGAGTCCGCGACTGAAATGTCGCGCCGAATCCGCCAGCGTGCGTCCGGGCCCAGTTGCCAGAAGGTGACGTACTTATAGTGACCGATGTGCGGCACCGTGTCCGCCCTGGCGCGGAGTCGCCTGGTAAAGGCGACGCGTCCGGATTCCCATGCGAGCGAGTCGGTGCTCTCGAGACTCACGATGTCGGTCTTGACGGCAAGGACCGTGTCGTTCCGCACCGCGAACTCGCTGGCGAGACCACCGACGATCGCGGCGCGCCCGGCCTCGTCGATCGTATCCGCCTGCATGCTCACGGCGTCGTCAACGTACATGTGCGCGAGAGCGGCGGTGTCTCCCGCAACGTACGCCTTTGCCCAGTCATCATCCGCCCGCTGAATGGCCGCGCGCACACCTGCCGGCGCACCATCAACGCTTAGAGATTTGGCCGCCGGGCGGCAGGCGAGCATGGCAGCCGGCAAGAAGATCAATAGTGCACGACGCATGTGGTGACTCTTTAAAGGGAGTGGAATGCTGAATCG
Source organism: Gemmatimonadota bacterium (assembly GCA_040002695.1). GTDB lineage: Bacteria > Gemmatimonadota > Gemmatimonadetes > Gemmatimonadales > GWC2-71-9 > JBDUEA01. Next base: position 3,355 of record JBDUEA010000065.1, read on the forward strand.
ATACCGTGCGGTCCAGGCCTCCGGCATCCGGCACCGGTCCTGCAAAATTAGCCCGACCACCCTCCCCGACCCAGCATCCCCTGCCCTTCTACTCGTCTACCCCCTCACCCCCTACCCCTCACTATCACTGCTTCTTCCTCGTCGGAGTCGCGACAAACGCCAGGTTTTTTCCGCTCACCGGGTCGAACAGCCGGCCCGTAATCACTCCTGCGTCGTTGATATCCTGCGCGAAGGTGATCCGGCCGGCGAATCCTGGGGTCACCAGCGAATCGAGCGCGGTGATCACGCCACCCAGCCACACGACTCCATGACACGCTCCGGACACATCACACGAGATGCCCACGATCTGTCCGCGATCGTTGATGCCGTGCGCTTCGCTGACTGCATCGCCCGGCAGCACGCCCAAGTCGTGAATGCCGTCCTGCCGGGTCCAGCGAAACGCATGCTGCCCGATGGTGCCATCGAAGTCTCCGGTCGTGTCTGAGAATCCGACGACCTGACCTGCTTCGTTGATCGCCATCGGTGTATTCCAGGCGACACCGCCGAGGTTGCCGATATCGGTCACGGTGCCATGGTCCCAGATGACGGCGTGACGAGCACTGAATTTTCCAACCGCATCGTTACAGTCTCCCGAGATGCCGACGACCTGCCCGTGATCGTTGATCGCGGTTGCGGCGCTGGTCGAATCACCCGCCAGCGGCCGAAGCTGTTCCATGTGCCTCCGTTTCGGCTCCCATAGCACCGCGCGAAACTGCAGGACCTGCGGTGCGGTGCAGGTCGGATCGTGAACCTGGTTCTCCGCCCATCCGACGATCTGTCCACGATTGTTGACCTCGGTCGCGAAGCCGTTGGTCCCGCCGAGGGTGGGAAGCGGGTGCATGCGGCCGCCCTCCCACGCAAACCCGACGCAGCTCTGGCCACTCGGCGCGAAAAAGAACGCGGCGCAGCTCCAGGCCTCGTGAAGCGGGTCTGGCGTACTGGTCTCGGAGACACCTACGATCGTTCCCATCTCGTTCTGGCCTGGCCAGACGACGCTGCTGTTCGCGCCTCCAAGCGTCCCGAGGTCGAGGAGCGCACCTCCGCGCCAGAGGACTGCGTGCCGAGTGAGATCGGCGAGACTCGAATAGCCAGCCACCGAGCCGTCGTTCGCGATGCTGTTGCCTCGACTGGTTCCGGCGAGAGTACCGAGCGTGGTTATGGAGTATTGCGTGACCGAGCCGTTGGCGGCCATGGATACTGCGGGTCGAGTCATCTCGTCTTCATTGCCGCAGCCGCACAGCGCGGCGAGCAGAAGCGCGTACGAAAGTGAGCGCATCATCATCTCCTTCGAGTTGAAGCATTGAATCCGCGCTGTGAGGCACGGAGCTGTTCGAGCACTCGCAGTATTGATGAATGCAACTCTGATTGCTGGCCGGATTCGGACGCGGAACGCGCGAGGATGATTCGGAACTGCGAACGAACTCAGAGCTTGAAGAGCGGCAATGGCGGCAGGAGACAATCAGCGGGCAGGTCGATGGGAGAGCATTCGTGCACGGCTTGCGTCGATCGGAGTCGTATCAGAAATGTCGGCGGGATGTTCGCTTCAGGAGATTGCGGCCAATGCTTCGGAGTTCGCCTCCCGCGTCTCCCGGATCGGTTCGACTCCGTCTCCCGGCAGCCTGTCCGCCGCGGCGAACCACAGGTGGAGCCCGGCGTACGCTCGCCACGGCCGCCACGACTCGATTGTGCGTTGTGTTGATTCGGACGACACGCAAGCGGTCGCCTCGATGGCGAGACTCTCGTCTTTGTCGTCGAAGCTGTCAGGCCAGGACATGGCTCGACGCGCGATCGTCTCCGCCAAGGCGGGCGTCGAGGGGCCGCTGCGGACGGCAGCCCGGAGACACTCATCGAGGACTGCGATCGCCAGCGCGGGATCGGCTCCGGGGCCGAGCCTGAGTCGACCGGTCGCGATCAGGCGGGAGATCGCGACGATCGCTTCCCCCAGGCCTTCACCAGGATTCTGCGCCTCTATTGAACCCGCATCGACCTCGGCAAGGCGTGACGCCGTCGGAAAGAGTCTGGCCAGCGGCGATTCGGCCGACGCGATTGGTTCACCCCAATGTTCGGCGAGGCGCGCAAGCTTCCGGGGAACCGCGTGCGCTTCATCCGTGTGCTCCAGGAGAACTCGGAGGGCGGTTTCGAAAGCGTCGAACGATCCGGGCACGCGGAGCCCCGGCCTACGATCGACCAGAGGTGCGAGCCCGGCTTTCCTCAGATGCGCGTCGATGAGCTCGGGTTCCGCATCGAGATCGAGCAGTGCGCGAGTGCGTGGAAGGAGGGCCATGACGGAGGGCAATAGCGTCGCGGAGATCCGCAACTGAAGCGGCGGTCCGCCGACAGCAGGACCGCGACTGTCGGAGCGAACTTCGACGCCGACGATTCCGGTATCGGCGCCGATTCGAACGGTCCGTCGATACCCGGTGGCGTCGACCTGTTCGACGCCGGGGATCGCCCGCTGCCGCAAGGCGCGGAGCAGTTCGTCCCACGCGAGAGGCGGACGGTAACTCAGGCGGAGAAGCAAATCGTCGCCCGCGGCAGCCGACGCCTCCGCCGCACCTGCTCGGCGACGGCGGAGCGCGAGCGGATTGATCCGGTAGCGCTGGCGGAACAAGGCATTGAACCGCCGCAGGCTCTGGAATCCACTCGCGAACGCCACCCGGGAGACCGTCATTCTGGTGTCGGTGAGCAGCTGCTTGGCGAGGAGAAGCCGATGGGTCTGCGCGAGCTCCGTCGGAGTCACCCCGAGTTCATGTTTGACGGCGCGGCGGAGCTGACGCGCGCAGACACCGAACTCCGTGGCGAGTTCGTCGATCGATCTTCCGTTGAGCGCGCCCTCCGCAATTCTGACGGAGGCCATCGCGGCGAGGCGCGGAACGGCATCCACCGTGGCACGTCCCGGAGCGAGTTCCGGCCGACAGCGCATGCAGGGCCGAAATCCCGCTTCCTCGGAAGCCGCGGCGGTCGGGAAGAATCGGCAACGGTGCAGCGGTACCCGGCGCGCCGGACAGACCGGACGGCAGTAGATCCCCGTCGTCACAATCGCGATGAAGAAGAGCCCGTCGAACCGCGCGTCGCGCGCATCGCAGGCGCGCCGGCAGAACTCCCGGTCGAGGGTGAGCTCCGGTGCCGATCGAGCAGGATTGCCGGACTCGGACATCGGACGCGCAGAAAATGAGATCATCGGGTCCGCTGATGTTTTGGAAAGCAAACGCAGCTTCGAGTCCGGCACGGGTTCGCCGAGCAACCATGCGTGGACACTCGCGTCTACCGGGCCGAGACGACGAGCCATCGGTCATCCCTCAAGGCGTAGACGTCAAAGTACCAGCTGGTCCACACGGGACCGTACACACCGCCCGCACATCGGGCAAGGCGTGCGGGTCGAACCCCGGTCCGGACGCCACGCCAGGAAACCCAGGTCGTCCGGCAGATTGACATCAATCTTGACGCACACCAGACTCGGGCCAGACGAAGCCGAGTACGAGTACCCAGACGGATTCAGGATAAGACGATAGTCGCGGTAGGGCTCGCCGTATTCGGACATCGTAATGCTCTCATGCTGCCCTTCCGACTCCAACCCGGCGAGAAGCTTCGTTCGGAGACTTGCCGACCTCTCCTGGACGGTCGATGGCGAGATAGGCTCTGTCGCGAGCTCAATTCATTGGGGCCTCGTTCCTGCTCGAAGTGTCGGTCAACGCCCTAAGAAACGCGATAAGGTCGTTTCGATCCCGCCTCGTCAGATGGAGGGGCCGTGCGGACAGCGTCTGGCCGGGGACGCGAAGGCCCATTCCGCTGCCGCCGCCGCGATTGTAGAAATCGATCACCTCTCGCAGTGAGCTGAAGACACCGTTGTGCATGTACGGCGCGGTAAGCGCGACGTTCCTGAGCGTCGGAACCTTGAACGCCCCGGTGTGAGTCGCCTCCCGATCGATGGCGGCGCGGCCCGGATCGGTGTCGAGGTGCGGTCGCATGCCGGCCGATGTTGCCGGGACGCCGATGATCTCCATTTCCGAACGCACGAAGTCGGGGGGCGCGGTCCCGTTAAACAGGGGAAGGAAGTGACAGGTAGCGCAACGTCCCTTTCCCATGAAGAGGTTGAATCCGCGACTGGCCTCGGAGGACATGGCTGTCGAATCGCCACGTACCGCCCGGTCGAACGGCGCGTCGAGACCGACGAGCGTTCGCACGTAGGCAGCCAGGGCGATTCTCACATCGCGTCCGTTGATCGAACCATCCGCACGCGTCTCCAGCGCTTCTGCGAAGTCGCGCCGATACCTGGGGTCTGCATGCAGACGGCCCGCGGCCGCCTCCGCGCCCGCGCCCATTTCTGCCGGGCTCGCGAGTACAAGCTCCGCCTGCGCCTCGAGCGAAGCACCACGCGAATCGGCGAAGAGCGCCGGCGCCAGGGCGCTGTTGAGCAGCGTTGGCGCATTCCGGAGAACGCCCGTCGAGCCGGTCAACCCGGCGCTCCGCTGTCGTGGCTCCGCGAACGCCTGGTTCGGATGATGGCACGAAGCGCAGGTACGATCTCCAGTGCTGGAGAGACGCGGCTCGAAGAAGAGGCGGCGACCGAGCTCTATGAGTCGCGGAGTGGGCGGAGGAGAAAAATCAGGTGCATATGCCGATGCATCGAATGCGCCGCCATCAAACATCGTGGCCGCTTCGGGTCTCCAGAGGCGCTTGAGTCTGGGCGAATGGACACCCATCTCCCGCCGAACGGCCGCGACTGCCCGCGCAGCGGGATTGGCGCAGTCCACGATGAATCCCAGGCGATCAATCGTTTCGAACCTCGGATTCCGGCGCAGATACGCCACGGCCGAGGCGAGGGCCTGGTCCAACCGATGCCATGAATCCTCGATGCGAGCATCAGCCCCGTGCCGGCTCATCGCGGTTTCGATCGTGCGCATCCCATCGATTGCAGCAGCAGCTTCCGGCACGCTGTTTCCCGTTAACTCCACATCGAAGCCGGCCATTCCGAGGGCGGTGATTCGTGCCAGCTCGGCTCGAAAGGCCTCGAGTACGCTGGTGTCGGGCACCGCCAGGTAACGCGTCAGCGCGCGAAACCCCGCCACGCTCTCTCGCATCGAGCGTATCGTGGCCCCAATAGAGTCCCTGCCCGGCGACATCCCACCAGGAAAAAGTCCTTCTTCAAGTATCTGGAATCCGGCTGGAGCTCCGAGTCGCGCGGCAGGCCGATCCTCGGATTCTTCGGGAAGCGGACCGTTCATCGCGGAGGCGAGCGCCGGCGCGTACCACTCCAGCAAGGACTCGACGCGCTTGTACGCAGTTCGCGCTTCAAGGAACGCGGTGCGGCTCGAACTCTGCCGGCCCGCGGAGATCTCCCGTTCCAGTGTCTCGAGCCTCTGCCCGAGACTGTCGAGACCGAGATCGAAGGATTCTCGCGCGGGGCTCGCCGGATAGACGGGCATGGTCCCCGCGAGCGGCGGCTTCACCCGGTGCTCAGACACGATCCGCCGTCCGATCAGCGCCAGGACGGCGACCATGGCAAAGATCGCCAGCGTGATGAGGGTCGGTACAGCGTTCGAAGGTTTCGGTCCAGGTGGAGAGGTAGGAGCCATTCCGGACAATGAGGCATCGCCCCGCAAGATCTCCGCGACGTCACGGTAACAGGAGTGTCACTTCGTCCGCAGCTTGAACGAGCTCCGCCGACCGCGCCGCACCCTGCTCCCTGCAGTTCCGTTACAGTCTCGCGTCGCGAGCATCGAATTCTCTTGACGTTCGAGGGGAATCTTGCGGCCTCAAGTTTCTACTTCGATGCTTCCTCAGGAGGTCTCATGCGGCACAATCGGAGGACAAGGGTGACGACGGTGAGCATCATCGCCGGCGCGACGTTGCTCACGCTAGGCTCGGCCTGCACGGATCAGAATACGCCGGAACCCACGACGGTCGTCGCATCCAGCGCGGCGGTGAGCCAGGCGGGATTGAACCAGTTGCAGCACGTGGTAGTGATTTATCTGGAGAACCGCAGCTTCGACAACGCCTACGGTGAATTTCCCGGCGCCAACGGCCTGCCGGATCGGCTCCGGGATGAACGGCTGCAGGTGGACTCGAGCGGGCATCCATTCCAGACGCTCCCGGAAGTGGCCGGGGCCCCGTATCCGCTGACGCTGACCAACGCGCCCTTCCCGATCGAGCAGTATGTCGCCGCCACGCAACCCACCATCGACCTCGTGCACCGCTTTTATCAGGAGCAGCTGCAGATCGATCACGGCAAGATGGACCGGTTCGCCCTGACCAGCGATGCGAAGGGCCTGGTGATGGGGTTCTACCATACCGCACACCTTCCGCTTGCCGCCGAGGCGGCCCAGTACACCTTGTGTGACAACTTCTTCCACGCGGCTTTCGGCGGCTCCTTCCTGAATCATTTCTGGCTGATCGCCGCGCGCACGCCGGAATTCCCCAACGCGCCCGCCAGTGCGATCGTGCAACTCGATCCGGCCGGTAACCTGATCAAGGACGGATTCGTCACGCCGGACGGCTACGCTGTGAACACCGCATTTACCGTCAACAGTCCCCATCCGGCAACAGTGCCCGCGGTGAACCTCGTGCCGAACCAGACCTTCCCCACGATCGGTGATCGTCTCTCGGCCAAGGGAATCTCGTGGGCCTGGTATGCCGGCGGCTGGAACGATGCGCTCGCCGGCAACCCGGGTGCGCTGTTTCAGTTTCACCATCAGCCCTTTGCCTATTTCGCGAATTTCGCGGATGGCACCAAGGCGAAGGCCGATCACCTCAAGGACGAAACCGATTTCCTGGCCAACCTGCAGTCGGGCGAGCTGCCGGCGGTTTCGTTCGTGAAGCCATACGGCGCAAACAACGAACACCCGGGTTACACGGATATCCTGACCGGAGAGAATCACGTCGAGGCGCTGATCCAGGCCATCCGGCAGAGCCGGGACTGGGCGCACACCGCGATCATCATCACCTATGACGAGAACGGCGGATTCTGGGATCACGTCGCCCCGCCAACAGTCGATCGTTGGGGTCCGGGTTCCCGGGTGCCGACGCTGGTCATTTCCCCGCTGGCGCGGAAAGGCTACGTCGATCACAACCGCTACGACACGACCTCGATTCTGGCGCTGATCGAGAAGCGCTGGCACCTGGACCCGTTGACCAGCCGGGATCGTGCGGCCGATCCGTTCAGTGGCGCGTTCGATTTCAGCGTGAGTTCGAGCGCGGAGAAGTAAGGAGTCCCGTCGGCCGAAGCACTCGCCGGTAGAATGAACAAGACGGCCCTGCGAGCCAGCTGCTCGCAGGGCCGTTTCGCCTGCCGATTAATTGAGGCGCCTGTCGGTTGGCCGGTTCAGCAACGCAGTCGCTTGGTGCTCGCCTTCGGTGGCCCGACGCTGACTCGAAGGCGCATGACACAGGGGAACGGCATCGCAGGAACAGCTGGATGAGGCCTATGGGTGCAGACCCGAGTTCCGCACCCGGCCTTCGATTGCTGACCGGACCCGAATCGACAACTCGAGTTCATCGAACGGCTTGGTAAGAATCGGCACGTCTCGAGGGTATCCATCCTGGTGCAGAGTATCCGGCGGGAAACCGGACATGAACAGGAAGGGCAGAGTCGGCTCCACCCGCTGCGCGTGCGTCCAGAAGGAGACTCCATTCATGCGCGGCATGATCACGTCACACAGCGCGAGATCGATCTGGAGATCCGGGTGTCTGAGAATCCCGATGGCCGCCTCTCCATCGACTGCATCCAGAACCGTGTAACCCAGCCTCACCAGCATGCGGTGAATATGCTGACGAACGATCTCCTCGTCTTCGACCAGGAGAATCCGCTCTCCAGCGCCGAAACGCCTGGTCCGCGGGTGGGGATCCGGAAGCGTCATGCAGTCGTCGTAGTAGTGGAAGGTCAGAACCGCGAGCCAATGGCTACAGCGAGTGATGGATAGAGAATAACAGGACGCGTCCCCTGCCTACAGATACGACCACCACCAGCCGCGACCAGCGTGTTTCCTGGCTCCGAACCAGCGGCAGAGCGGATACAGTCCAACCACCACGCCGATCCAGACGAGATAGATCACCGGCAACCCATACCCATAGCCGCTGGGGAACTGGCGGTAGATCCTGGCCATCTCGCCGAGATGATATCCCTGCAGTGCGCCTCCCGCGATCGCCGCCAGGTGAATGACGTACAAGTGCACCACATAGTAGAAGAGGGGGACCTGTCCGAAGACCCGGAGCCATTCCGCGATCCGGCCGCGTACCCGCTCCAGAAGCGCCAGCCCCACGAGCGCGGGACCCAGTGTGATCAGGACGAACTCGAGGGATGCGGGATACTTGGTCACGTTGATGAACGAGAGAACGGTCATGATCCCGCTGGGCTGCGGACTCCACCGCGCTGGATCGCCGTAGACGTTCACCGACCTCAACAGCACGAACCCTGCGATCAGGGCGACCCCCACCCGCAGCAGAGTGCGGCGCCGCTCCTCGGCAGGGAATTCCAGCACCGGGCCGAGGAGGTAGCCGAGCGCCATCACGCCGATCCAGGGGAGGAGGGGATACGTCGTGAACATGTGCAATGCGGGAATCGCGCCCTGGACATGAAGCATCGTCCACACTGTCGCGAAACTACCCGCATCCTGGGGAGTGATGCCATCCAAAAGATTGTGTCCCGCGATGATCGCGATACCAATCGCCAGGATTGCCGGGCGAGGCAGATAAATCAGCCCGGCGAGAGCGATCATCGAGACGCCGATGGCCCAGATCACCTGGGCACGAAGCCCCAGCTCGAAATTGAGATTGAGATACCAGGCGAATCCCACCACTGTGAATTCGACGAGCACCAGCCAGACTCCGCGCTTGAGCAGGAAGCCGGCGAGCTCACCTCGGCTCTTCCGGCGACCCGCGAGCCAGGCGCTGGTTCCGGCGAGCAGCACGAAGGTGGGGGCGCAGAAGTGGGTGATCCAGCGGGTCAGAAAGAGCGCGGCATTTGTCCGGGTCAGGTCGGCCGCATCGAACCGCACCGAGGTGAAGTAGTCCCTGACGTGGTCCAGAGTCATGAAGATGATGACGAGGCCGCGCAGCATATCTACGGAGCTCAGGCGCTTGCTGCCAACGCGAGAGGCAGACGGGTCCGTCAGCGTGGTCGATGTATGTACGGCAGTGGCGGCGTTGTCCAAGGACTACTCTCCGGTTGAGGCGCGTCGGGTCCGGCATTTCTGCCCGGACGGTCACGGCGCGGGAGACGTTCTTCCGGCGCCGGTCCGGCACACGTCAGCAGCAACTCGCCGGAAAGCACGGTGGTCCGCTGGTCAGTGGCCCGGCTTCTTGTCGGCTGCCATTCCGTGCGTCCGCTCCCACATATCGTGCCTTGAGCAGGCACTCGGCGGTGCTTGTATCCGCCACACTCCCACCGCGGAGGCGCGGAGGACGCGGAGACAAGTGGGAGGACGGATGCGAAGGAATTCAAACGGCAAGGAGTCCGACCCCAGTCCGGCGCTGCATCAAATCGATATACTCTCCTCCAAAACGATACAGACTCCACCAGGGAAATCGATCACGCTCGACTTCATCGTGTTGGCTAACCAATGATTCGAGTGACTCGGCACACGGGATCGGCTTGGCTCGCGATATGCCTTCGGGCGAGCCATCGCTGGACGATTTGCGGCTCGGACCCATCAGGGATCAGCAAGTCGTCAGTGAATATCCAGAATCGCCCGGTCCCACCTGTAAAGGATTTGTCAAATGAATCACAGATTGATGAGCGCTTCGGTATTTCTGTTGTTCTCGGCAGCAGCCTGCAACGGTCTGGAGAACGACCTTCAGCCGCAGCCTGGCGCCCCCTCCGCATCCAAGGGCGCTCCCGGCGGCGGAGGCACACCGCTTCCGGTCACACCACCGACCTCGCCCGCCCCGGCTCCGTCTGGTGGCACGCAGGTCCCGCCTTCGCCGCAGGTGGACGGTCCGGCCTGGTTCTTCGCGGAATTCGGCGGCGGCGCGGGTCCGTTCACGGCGAACGTCAACTTCGATGCGCTGCAGGATCTCTCTCCCGGTGGCATCAGCGTCGGCACCAGCCGCTCTGCCACCGAGCTGGTCTTCAACGTGAGCAAGAAGACCGCGCTGACGATCACCGGAATCACTTTCGTGGGCGTCAATCCCGGGGACTTCTCGATTCCTGCGGCGGACCTCGCGGCGGCATCGACGACGGTCCTGCCTCCGAATAGGGGCGCGTCCGAAGCTTTGCACGTCCTCTTCACCCCCAGGGCCGAGGGCCCGCGAGCCGCTACTCTGCAGGTGTCCTCGGCGGCCGGCATCGCCCAGATCTTCCTGACCGGCAGCGGCCTGCCCCAGCGGCCGGTGCTGGCACCGATTGGCCCATTCAATTTCATCGCCGGCTCCGCGCCGGCGAATTTCACCATTCAGAACACGGGCGGCCAGACGCTGTCGCTCAACTCTATCAGTATCGGTGGCGCCAATCCGAACGCCTTCGCGTTCTTCACGGCAAATCACGGCTTGAGCAACTGCTTCGCGGGGACCCTGCTTGCCCCGAAGAGCTTCTGCCAGATGGCAGTCGGCCTCGCACCGGGAGCGACGCCGCCGGCGAGTGCTACGCTCGTCGTCCGCACCAACGATCCGGTGACTCCGACCCGAACCGTGCCACTGACATTCACGCCGTAAGCAGGAGATGCGCGATCAGTTCAAGCGCCCGGAGGGGATCACCCGTCCGGGCGCAGTCACAGACGGGGGAAACAGCGATGATCTCGGGGGCCATCGGCAGGAGGCTGCCCTGAGTGCGCGGAGCGTCGAAGACCGCGGGTGGAGCGAGGCGCCGACGTAGCCACAGGTCTACATTCCACGGATCGCCAAAGTGCCCATCGACCTCGAGAGGAATCCTCGATATGCAAAGACTTCCCGGCAGACTCCTGCGTGTCCTGGCCGTCGTCGCGTCGGCCGCCAGTGGTCCGATGATTTCGCAGGCATTTGGACAGGGAGCGGCGGCCGGCGCTTCAACGGTTACGCTCAAGACCGTGACCAACGAGGACAAGACCGCGTCGGTGGGAATTCCCGCCGGGTGGACCCTGGTCAAAGGGTCGAACGGCTTCGTCTACGTTACCGGCCCCAATGATGAACGGGTTAATCTTGGAGTCATCGTCGTCGCGAAGAATGGACCGGCTGCCGCGGGAGCCCCTGGTAGCGATGTCGCGTTCTCGCTGCCATTCGCCGCCAGTCTCAAGGAGAAATTCACCACGATTCTCCTGGCCGGCGCGGCGAAACAGGGATTGACCAAGCCGGAAATCACCATCGCCTCGGAGACTCCGACGAAGTTGCCGATGTGCTCGCGGTTCCTGGGAACGTCAGTCTACGGGTCGGATTCGAAGAAGTTCGAGGGAATCCTCTGTTCGCTTCGGCCCGACTGGCTTGGGTTTTACAAGAACATCGTGTTCCTCCTGCAGGCGCCCTCGAGCCGAGCGGCGGAAGCGCGCCCGGTCCTCGAGAAGATCGCGGGCAGTTACCGTCTGACCCCCGCGATGTTCAGGAAAATGCTCGCCACCTACACCGACCTGCCGCCGCGCCCAGCCGGCGGCGCCATGCCGTCGATGCCGGGCCTGGCGCCGTACCAGGACCCCACCAATTCGGATTGCTTCGACTACAACGTCATCCGGGAATCGCCCCCGTGGGAAGTGCCCATGCATTGCGGCGGGATCAGGCCGGGCTGACGGGGCTTTCACCGCGAGAGCACCGAAGCCGCAAACTCGTCGCAGGCGAATCCGCGTCGATGAACCGCCAAAAAGAAAAACAGCATCACTTCAGGACGAAGTGATGCTGTCAGATTTCGGGTATGAGGACACCCGAAGACCTCGGTTGGATAATTTACGATTGGCGCCCGCGGCTCAGCTCGCCGGTTTCACATTCATCCTCTCGAGCGCCGACTTCAGTCCAATGGCAAGCTTCACCGCGTCGTCGTTCGCCCAGAAGTGCAGGAAAAACAATCGCGGCGATTCCTCGAGCATATGACTATGAAGTGCCGTGACCTCGATGCCGTTCTGATTGAGCGCCTGGATCACCGGATTGACCTCGCTGCCGATCACCACGAAGTCTCCCGTGATCGCGGCCTTGCCCTCACCCGTAGGCTGGAAGTTCAACGCCGTCGCGACCCCCATGGCGGGTGGAATCTCCATGCCATGCTCGGTCACTGAGTCGGCGCGCGGAACGCTCACCTGGTACACGCCGCCGTTCACTTTTCCGGCGCGGCCCAGCGCCTGGCTCAGCTTCGTAGTGTCCAGATCGAAGCCCTGAGCCATTGCAGTGACCGCACCCCACGGCGTCTCCGTTAGCATGAGGGCGGAGTGGATCGTGCTCGCGAGCTTCACGGGATCGCCTTTGCCCCGGAGGTGCATGTACATCACGTGCGGCGATTCATTCAGCAGATGGTTGTGGATCGCCGTCTGCTCGATTCCGCCTTCCTGCAGCCTGGCCGCGACCGGGCCGACCTCGCTTTCGAGCAGCACCAGATCTCCCATCGCCATCGCTTGTTTGGCGCCCGCCTGCTTGAAGGCGACCCATGATCCGAGCGCCAGCGCTGGCTTGATAGCGATGCCGCCAATGGAGACATGCAGATCGCCACGAGGGAGTCCCACTTTGTACACATCCCCCGGCTGCAGAGTCCCCGCCTTACCGAGTGCCTCCCCTACCTTCGACCAGTCAATGTCCCCCGTCGTCGAGGTCCATCCGGGTAGAACTACCAGTAATGCGAAGGTGGTTGCGAAGATGGCGACGCTTCTGTTGCGCATATGATTCTGCCTCCGCTATGTGCATGCGAGTCC
>JBDUEA010000066.1:0-16139 GCA_040002695.1 Gemmatimonadota bacterium
TTCCCGCTTCCCGCTATTTCAGTAGGATCGTAATCCCCGTCGGCTGAGCGGGGACCGGCACCGTTGCGACCACTTTCCGCGTCGCGAGGTCGATCATGTCCACGGCGCCGGGATCGGCTCCGATCGACTCCTGACTGATGAATGCGTACTTCCCGTCCGGCGAGTACGCCACGCCATGCACGATCTTCTTTGCCGTGGGGATCCGCGCGACCTCGGTCAGCGTCTTCGTGTCCACCAGACTCACGCTCTGGGCCTTCTTGTTCGTCACGATGACGATCGAGCCGTCCCGCGAAGGTTCGACGTTGTAGGCGCCGGCCCCGACCGGAATCTCTTTGGTCATGGTCATCGTCGCCGCATCCCAGACCTGCAGCGTCCCCGAGTGATTGCAGGCGGCATACAGCGTCCGGTCGTCCGGAGAGACGCTGACGAAGGTGGGCTGGCACTCCCCATCCGCTGCAGCCGCCGGAGCCGGAGCGCTTGCCGCCGCGGCGGGATTGGTGGCCGGCGCCGATGCGGGCGTAGCCTTCGCCGCCGAGCTGTGGTCCATCCCGGCCATCGACGCCATGTGGTCTCCGGCGGTGCCGGTCTTCCCCCGCCGGGTGATCCGGAAAGTGGCCACCTCGATCTCGAGCAGCTCATCGCTGTGCATGCAGGAGACGTACACCTTGGTGCCGGCGTGATTGACCTTCACACCGTGCGGCATATCGCACGCCGGGAGATCGGTGATGTTGCTCATCGTCGGCGTATGGATGATCGAGACGAAATTCGTGCGCGGATGATCGCCGTAGAAATCCGAGTTCGCGACGAAAGCCAGCTCGCCATCAGGCGTCAGACTGATCGTGGTCGGGAAGAGCTCGACCTTGGCGCGTCCAACTACCGAGTCAGTCGCGACGTCCATCTTCCAGAGCGTGCCGAAGGGCGTGCCGTGCGCGATGGTGATGTAGTAGGACTTCTGGTCGGGGGCGACGGTGATATTGTGCGGGCCATCGATGTCCGCAGGCATGATCCCCACCGGCACGACATGGTCCACTGTGAGCGTGCCGTTCCCCGGACGCAGCCAGGTCACGATATCGCCGGATTCGCTGACCACGCCGACACGATAGTCGCCGGTACTGCCGGAGGGAGCCGATTGCGCCTGGAGCGGCAGCGCGGCCACGAGTCCGATGAGGAGAATCGCGCGGTGCATAGCGTCTGACCTCGAGAGAAATGCCTGCGATGAAATGCCCGCCGGCTGACCGCCCGGCCGAACCAGGGGAAGATAAGGGTGGGAAAGGGATGCCGGGAAGCGGGGAAGGGGAACGGGGAACGGGGAACGGGGAACGGGGAACGGGAGAATTTCCCATGTACGGCTCCCCTTCCGGCCTGGCAACTCCCGCTCACCCCTTACCGCTCACCGCTCACTGATCTGTACCCCTCCCGCTCCCGCCCCTACCTGCACGGTTCCAATCCGGCTCCGCGTCGGCAGGTCGAACAGATCCACTGCCCCCGCCTCAGCCGCCTTTCCCTCTTGTGATACGACCGCATACCGGCCATCAATGGTGATCTGGACGCCGCTCGGGATCGTGTGGGACGTCGGGAGTTGCGCGACTTCCTTCCCCGCCCCGAGATCGATCACGCTCAGCGCCTGGACGCCTTTGAGCGTCGCGAGCAGCGTGCGGCCATCGGCGCTTATAGCGAGATTGTACGGCGTCTTCCCCGTCGCGATCCGGCGAGTCACCATCAGCGTCGCGGCGTCCAGCTCCAGCACCTCCGCGTGCCGGTTGCACGCGACGTAGAGCCTGGTGCCATCGGGCGAAGGCTGCACCCACGTTGGTGCGCAGGTCGCCGGAGCCGGCGAGGGAGACGGGGCGCCACCCGGCGCGTCATGCGACATGGTCGCATGCTTGTGATCCAACTCGCCGGGCGCCATCGCGCTGCTGGTGGTCGTCACACGCTCCGCCGAAGGCTTGACCGAGAGTACGCGCGTGATGGCGTAGGAAGCCGGATCGATCTCCACCACCTTGTCGTCCATCATGCAGGTCATGTACGCGCGAGTACCCTGGCGATTCAGCCGCATTCCGTGCGGCATGAGACAGGTCGGGATCCGCGCGATCTCGCTCATGGCGGGTGTGTAGACTACCGAAATGGACGAGGGGACCATATCGCCATACAAATTGAAATTGGCGACCCACGCATAGTCGCCGTCCGGAGAGAAGCTGATTGTCGCGGGGAATCTCGAGAGCGTGGCGATGCCCAGGAGCGTGTCGGGACCGAGGTCGAACTTCCAGAGGGTGCCATTCGGCGTGCCGTGGGCGACGCTCACGTACCAGTATTTTCCGTCCGGCGAAATATTGAGATTGTGGGGCCCGTCGGTCTCCGACGGACGCGGATCGACGGGAATCACCTTCTCGACAATATTGCCCTCCGGCCCGAAATGCACCCGGCTGACATTGTCCACCGCCTCACTGGCGACGTACACCGTAAGCGAGGGGACAGGCATCGTAGCCTGCGCCTGCAAAAGTACGCTGAGTGAAACGAAGGTGAGCATGTAATACTCCCGAGACAACGTGAGGAGTGAGGAGTGACGAGTGAGGAGTGAGGAGAGCTTCTGGTACCCCCTCACCCCTTACTCCTTACTCCTTACTCCTTGCTCCCTGATCCTTACTCCTTGCTCCTTACTCCTCACTCCTTACCCCTTACCGCTTACGGCACCGTCGGTCCCTTCTCATCCAGCTTCACCACCCACAGCCCCGAGTTCATGTCCGAGACGAACACGTTCCCCTTGAACGGCTGCGGTCCCCATGCAAAGGCCGAGTTCGGTGTGAATCCCTTTTCAGCGGCGGTGTCGAAGTAGCCGATCTGCCGGCCCTCGCGATACAGATCTCCGCGAAGCTCACCGCTGATATCCACGATCCGGAGGCCACCATTGTAGTAGGCGATATACAGCTTGCCGTCCTCCGCCCACATGTTGTGCGTCCCCGCTTCCGGCACCTCGTACTTGCCCACCTCTACCGGATGCTCGATGTCGGACAGGTCGACGACGTGCACATATCCGCGGGGACCGTTGATGCATTGTGGACATCCGAAGATCTCGTCGCCCACGAAGAGATAGTTCCGGTCCCGCCAGACGTTGTGCGTGTTGCCGATCGGATAGGAGAACTTGGAGACGAACACCGGCTTCTCCGGCGTGCCGCCCCGATTGAGTCCGCCCACGTCGAGGATCTGCACCCCATCGTCCCAGTAGGACAGATACATGATGCCGTCGTGGACCCACACGTCATGCAGATACCGGTTGTTCGGATCACCGGTCTCCCAGCGTCCAACCTGCTTCGGATGTTTGGGATCAGTCAGGTCAATGATATGGAGCGCCGAGGTGCCGTCATTCGTGACGTACACGACATTCTTGTAGAACCAGGTGTTGTGGATGCCGCCGGTCAGGCTGTCCGTATATTCCGAAAGAATCTTCGGGTGGGCGGGCGTGCTCACATCGAGCACCACGAGACCGTTCTTCCGATCCGCCGCGCCTTCACGCGTGAGCACCCCGAGCGAGCCGTCTTCACGGACCAGGATATCGTTGATGAGACGCGCGTTGACCATGACCGAATCGGTGAGCACCGGCTGCGCCGCATTGGTCACGTCATAGACGAACATGACGTTGCCGGTGACGTTCGGCCGGATGCCGGCAGCGTGGGTACCGACGTAGGCGTAGTCCCGCCCGTCGCTCCCGGTCCACACATGCAGCTCGGACGTCGAGTGATCGGTCTGCAGTCCCTGCCCAATCCGCTTGACCTGGCGTCCGATGTTTCTCGCGTCCACCCGGATGGAATTTCTGACCGAGCGGTTGCCCACCGTCGCCACGACTGAATAGATCCCGGGCTTTTCCGCCACGAACGCGCCGTCGCCGTAAATCCGCGCGCCGATATCGTCGCCCTGGTCCGCGGTGCTTACTGTCCAGAGCGGCACCACGCCGGTGACCGGCTTGCCGGATGCGTTGAGCGCCGCCACGCTGTAATGCACCACGTCTCCGGTCTTCGCCTTGTCCGTGCCTCCGCTCACGCGGAGCTGTGCGATCGGGTTCGCGATGACGGCCAGTCGCTGCCGCCCGGAGACTTCGCCCGATTTCGCGATCAGTGCAAAGGCGCCGGGCGCGTGCCCAGTGACGGCGCCGAACCGGTCCACCGTCGCGATCGACGGCCTGTCAGTGGACCAGCTGATCTCCGCATCGGCACTTTCACGGCCGTCCGCCACCAGCGCCCGCGCCGCGTGCGAGATCGTGGTGCCGGCGTACAATGTCCCCGTGGCCGGAAGGACCTCGACCTTCGCCACCGGATAATCCTTGACCCGAATCGGCACCGACGCGGTAACAGCGGTGGGCCGCTGGCCGCCGACCGGTGGCTTGACGACGTACGCGCGCAGGTCCCCCGAACCCGGCTTCGTCCCCGCCAGTCGATCCGACCCGACGAGCACGGCCGACTTGCTCGGCGCGTTGAAGAGAATGCGCGCGCCGTCCACGGGCTTGCCCGCGGCATCGAGACCCGTCGCGTGCAGCTGCACCGTATCGCCGACCGTGAGCGTGAGCTCCGCGGGCGTGATCTGGATGGATTCGACCCGAAGCGCCGCCTTCTGCGCGGCGGTCATGGCTGAGGTGTCGGCGGGAGCCTGTTGTGCGTGGAGAATGGCGACGGAGGGAACGGAAACCGCGAGCAGGAACATGGCCGCGTGAGCGGCCCTGGTCACTCCAGTACGCATCTGGAATTCCTTGTCGTGGGGAAAGCGCAACCGGAAGTACGACGCCCGCTACGGTAAGTTTCCGTCAATCTGATCGAGCTGATGCAGGGCGCGAGACCTGCAGACTGAGCGCTAGGCCAGCAGACGCTCCCGCACCCAGTTCGCAAGCTGATCCTGGTGAACCCGCACCTGTGCCATGGTGTCCCGGTCGCGGATCGTGAGATGGCCGCCGCTCAGCGTCTCCCCATCGACGGTCATGCAGAACGGCGTGCCGGCTTCGTCCATGCGCCGGTAGCGCCTCCCGATTGCCCCACTGTCGTCATAGAAGACCGGGAATTCGCGTTTGAGGTCGTGGAAGATCCGGTCAGCCACCTCCGGCATTCCGTCCTTCTTGACCAGCGGAAGCACGGCGGCCTTGATCGGCGCGATTCCCGGGTGAAAACCGAGCACCACGCGAGTCTCCCCTTCGACGCTTTCTTCCCGATAGGCGTCCACGAGGGTGGTGAGCGTGACCCGGTCCGCACCGGCCGATGTCTCCACGATGTACGGAAGGTACCGTTCGTTGCCGGCCTGATCGAAATACTCCAGCTTCTTGCCGGAGAACTCCTGGTGCCGGCCCAGGTCGAAGTCTCCCCGGTTGTGAATGCCTTCGATCTCCTGCCAGCCGAAGGGAAATTCGTACTGGATGTCATAGGCAGCGCGCGCATAGTGCGCGAGCTCGTTGCCCGCGTGCTGATGCCAGTTGAGCTTCGCGGGGTTGAGCCCCAGTGAGTGGTGCCACGCCATACGCCATTCCCGCCAGCGCTCGAACCACTCCTGGTCCGTCCCCGGCTTCACGAAGAACTGCATTTCCATCTGCTCGAACTCTCGGGTCCGGAAGATGAAATTCCCCGGCGTGATCTCGTTGCGGAACGCCTTGCCGATCTGCGCGATGCCGAATGGAATCCGCTGCCGCGAAGCCTGCAGCACGTTGAGATAGTTCACGTAGATGCCCTGGGCGGTCTCCGGACGCAGGTACACCACCGCTGCTGACTCCTCCACCGGGCCCATGAACGTCTTGAACATGAGATTGAACATCCGCGGCTCGGTCAGCGATCCGCGGGTGCCGCAGACCGGGCATTGTGCGTCCGGCTGTCCCGGGACGCCCTTGATGCGTGGATCATCGGCGCGAAAGCGATTCTTGCACTGCTTGCAGTCGATCAGAGGATCCGAGAAGCCACTGACATGGCCTGACGCTTCCCAGACGCGCGGATGCATGAGAATCGCCGCGTCGAGACCCTCGATGTCGTCGCGCGCATGAACCATCGCGCGCCACCACCGGTCCTTGACGTTCTTCTTGAGCTCGACGCCGAGGGGACCGTAATCCCAGACGGAGCCGAGTCCGCCGTAGATCTCGGAGGACTGAAATACGAAACCGCGTCGCTTGCAGAGCGACACGAGCTTGTCCATCAACGTGGTATCGGCCATGAGATCCGGATCGATGTGGAGTCAAATGAAGCCCAGCAAGATAGAGGGGCCGTAGAGGGCCAGCAAGCAATATTCGCCACCCGGCGTGAGCGTGCGGCACAAGAACCAGAACGACCAGAACGACAGCAGCTGCCTTATTGTGAGCTCGCGTTCCGAGCGCCTCTACTGCGTCAACGAGACGAGGCTCGCTGTGGCGGGCGTGCAGCCCTTTCACCGGGATCCCGCGTCGTTCGTCCAGTTCGGAACGAACTTGCAGCAGATCAGTCGAACGCCGCCGGAGAAGTCGATTCGCCGGGCGGCGGCTGGGTGGGGAGTCGTCGGCCCCGTAAACCGGGCCGGTGCAGGCGCACGGGACCGCAAGTGCCAGACTGGCCTCAAGATGTTGTACGACTTCTGCTTGCTGGGCCGCGGCGGAGCCGCTATTCTATGAGCGATCCGCCGCACAATGCCACGAGTCCCCGGTCCTCCCGGAAGTCACCATGCAGCGTAACGCTTGCCGGTACAATGCATTCGTACGCACCGAACAGAGGGCGTGGTTATTGCTTTCCATCCGTCTGACAACCGGTCGTAATCCTCAACTGGTGGCTGGAGGTGTGATCGAAACCTCTTGACTCAGGGGCGAGGCGACCGGAGATTGGGTCTTGAGGCGGGTAGTGCTTTCCCCCCTCGCGGGAGCCAGGTGGCTTCCCGGATCCAGCAACGGCAAACCGTCGGCGACGACGGGACGCAAAGCCCAGGGGTCTCGGATCTCGAGACAGCCCGGCTGCCTGGAGCGATGGCACGATGAACTCCGTCCTTCCATCCGTACGTCCCGCCGTCCGGCGCATCCCGCCGGCGACCGCAGGTATGACCCTGATCGAGATCCTCACGGTCATCGTCATCATCGGCCTCGTCGCCGCCTTTGCCCTGCCCAAGCTCGACATCGACGAATACAAGATGAACAGCGCCGTCCGGGGCATCAACAGCTCCGTGATGTACGCGCAGCGCGAAGCCGTGAGCCTTCAGCACGACGTCCGCGTCGCCTTTGACCTGCCGCTCAACCGGATCCGCATCCACGAGGACGCAAACAACGACGGCGTCATTCAGCCGACGGAGCGGGTGACCTACGCCAACCTCGAAGACGGCGTCACCTTCAACAAGGGCGCGGAGGTGGCACTCCCCTTCGGCGGCGCGGTGGTGAACTTCACGCGGCTGCAGGGCACGCTGCCCGTGATCATCTTTCGCCGGGATGGTACGGCGAGTGAAAACGGCGGCTTCTACATGAATCCTCGGAAGAGCCTTGCGGCCGGTGTCACCAAGAATGCGCGTGCCGGAGAACTGGTGCGCTCGACCGGCCGCATCATCTGGTACACGTACGCCACCGGCGCCTGGGTGCGAGGCAACTGATGAAACGCAACGGCTTCACTCTCATCGAGATCATGATCGCGCTCGTCATCCTGACGGTCGTGCTGCTGGGACTCGCCCGTTTCGCCGGCGCGTTCCTCCACACCGTCGGCACGTCGACGGTAAAGACGATCGCCACCGAGGTGGCCTACAGCCAGCTCGCGCTGATCCGAACCGACCCGACCTATCCGCTTCCCAACGGTTACTCCGGCACCGTTACCGGTTTTCCCGGTTACGGCTCCATGACGAGGACCACGGTGCTCAACCGGCTCGGTGGTCCCTCGTACGCCACCCGCGACTACACGGTGGTCACGGTGCGCGTGCTCGAGCCCACGATGAAGGACACCGTCAACGTCACCGCCGTGGTGGCCCGCCCATGAGGTATTCCATGCTCACGACGCGTCGCACCGCCGGCTTCACGCTCATCGAAGTCATGATCGGGCTCGTGGTGCTGGGCCTGGTGATGGGCAGCGCCCTCACGGTCTTCCGCTCCCAGAGCCGGAACTTCAAGATCGGCGGCGAGCGGCTCGAAATGTCCCAGAACCTGCGCTTCGCCGTCGGCACCATCGATCGCGTGATCCGCACCACCGGCGCGGGCGCGACCGCCGTGCAGCCGATGTTTGTCTATGGCGACAGCAACACCGTAGCGGTGAACGCCGACTATACCGACAGTATTAACAGCGGTAACGCCGTGTACGTGAACCCCGATGCGCCCTCCGGCTCCTTCACAGCGCTTCCGGTCGCGAACGCCTACACCCTTCCCGGTACCGCCTTCGTCTATCCGAGCACGACCTATAACGACGTGAATGGCACGCCGGGACCGGCGGAGACAATCGTCTTCTACTTCCAGCTCGACCCGACCACCGCCGATCCACTCGACTACGCGCTCTGGCAGAAGGTGAACAGCCTTCCGGCCGAAGTCGTCGCGCGGAATATCTATCACTATCCCAGCCGAGCCTTCTTCGAGTATTACGTCCATCCGCGGACGTTGCCTGTGCCGCCGGCGACGCGGGACTCGCTGGTGCTCTCGACCCTGGTGGCCGGCATGGTGCCGATCCGCCACTCGATCACGCTGCACGGCAGCGCCGGCGACACGGCCGGCAGCACGTCAGCGGTAGCGGACAGCGTGAAGGCGTTGCGCGTCAACGTGCGCGTGACCAACGGCCTTCTCGCCGCGGACCAGCGTTTCCGCGACGTGAGTACCACTATCCCGATGCCGAACAACGGACTCATCCCGCTCCGGACCTGCGGCTCGGTGCCGCTGTTCAGCAGCGCGATCGGTGTCGCTCCCACTACGGTCGCTGTCGTGAACAGCGTGCCGGTCGGCGACACGATCACCTGGAGCCCGGCGTTCGACGAGACCGGCGGCGAGCGGGACGTGCAGCAGTACAACATCTACATGAAGCCCGTGCTCGCTCCGGCCTGGGGTCCCCCGGTGCTGACGCAGCGCGCGACGGGTGGCCCCTATCAGGTGTTCCTGTCGTCCGGCATCACGGCTGGCGCCCTGTACAACTTCGCGGTCGCCGCCTCGGATTGTACGCCGAATGAATCGCCGCTGCTCACCACAGCGCCCTTCACGGCGAATTGAACGCGGATTCCTCACTCTTGCGGGAGCTGGATATGCGCACCGGAAGCAGGCTGGGCAACGAACGCGGTATCGCGCTGATCATGACGCTGTTCCTGGCGATCGTGATCGCGGGCATCGCGATTGGCGTCATCATGATGACGAGCAATGCGACCCTCATTTCGCGCTTCCACGCCAAGGAAGCGATGATGGAGGCGGCCGCCGATGCCGGCCTCGAACAGGGGCGTGACTCCCTCAACGGCGGTGGCGTCGTACTCGGCGTCACCGGATTCGACACGCTGGAGCTCGCAGCCTCCGTGCGCGATGCCTCGGGCAACATCATTCCGGGCTTCACCCGCTCGGTATTTGCGGGTCGAAGCGGCATCACGACCGGCCAGTTCGGCGTGTTTGCCAGCGTGATCTCGGTCATCAGCGATCCCCGAGGCGCGGTGGTAGTGCGCCGGGCGCAGCTGAGCCAGGAATCATTCGCCAAGTACGCGGAGTTCACCGACACCTTCCCCGGCGGCCTCTGCGTCGGCTACGGTAACGTGAAGTTCGGCCCGGTGCACTCCAACCAGAATTACAATCTCTGCAGCACCGGCCCGGCCATCTTCAATGGCAAGCTGACGGCGGTCGGTGTCATTACCAACCAGGCCGTGGGAACGTACAACGCCGGCTTCCAGACCGGTGTGCCGCGCATCAACATGCCGACCCCCGTGCAGCTCTCGCAGGTGCAGACGATCGCCGCTGCGGCGAACATGGTCATCGCGGGCGGTTCCGCGACTGCCGGAACGAGAGATCCAAGCGTTCGGATCGAGTTTGTCGCGATCGATCTGAACGGCAATGGCAATACCACCGACGCCAATGAAGGCTTCATCAGGGTATTCCGTGCCGCGGCTACCGGCACCGTCGCCAACAACCGGGCCTACGTCAATGCGCGTCCATGGGGCGGACTGGCCGGCGTGGTGTACATGGGAGGTGCGAGCAACGCAACCGATCCCAATATGTTTTCGCCGAACTGCGGCGGATTTATTACGCGGCCCGCCGGCGCTGTCTGGCTTCGGGCCGACTCGATCATCACGATCTTCGGCAACAGCGCCGCCGGCCGGGATTCGGTCCGCCTGGCCTATGGTCGCGCCGGACACCGCTGCTACCTCGGCGGCGATTCGGTCCTCACCAGGAATCCGCTGACCGACGCGTGGGATCCCAGCGTTGCAACGCCCTATGGCGCCTGGGTTCCCTGGGCGCTCGCGCCAAATGCCGCGGTGATCGCCGCTGTCGGTGCTACCAAGGCCGCATACCTCTGGCCGATCACCCGTGCGCTCAATAACAATTTTCAGGGTGTGATCTACGTGAACGGTAGCATCGGAGTCAGCGGGCAGGTACGCAGCCAGGCGCTGCTCGCCGCCACCGGGGACGTGATGCTCGATGATGACCTGACCTACGTCACGGCTCCCAACACGACCTGTGCGGACATCCTGGGCTATACTTCCCCCCAAGGTATTCACATGGCAGACAACAACGTGAATTCGCCCTTCCGCGTGAACAACAATTACCAGGCGCACTGGGATGACACCGACAGCGAGACCTATAACGGTGTCTTCCTCGCGCTTACGACGTTCGACGGCGAAAATCCGACCACCGGCGCGCAGTCTTCGACACCGGCCGCCGGGCGGGAAGACTGCCCCGTCGGCATCGCCCAGGGCCGAGGCTGCGACGTGGTCGTCGGCGGACTGATTCAGCGGAATGCCGGTGCTACCGCCTCGACATCCGGCGCGGGCTGGAACGACCAGTACAGCTACGACAACTGCTCGCTCAACAATCCGCCGCCGTACTTCCCGACGACCGGACGATATTCGAAGTATCAGTATTATGAGATCGATCCGGTCGGCTTCAGCGTCGCGACCTGGTATGCAAACAATCAGTAGACCAGTCGGCCGTCAGGCGAAGGCCATTGGACGCTAACAGAGAACCCCACCCGTCGCTGTCAACCGGGTGGGGTTCTTCATTTCTGTCCGCTCCATTCCGTGCGAGCCCAGACAAACGCAAGAGGGTATCAGCGAACGGACAGCAGGTCCCGCACGATCAGCTCGCCATGTACCCGCGCGTTCTCGATGAAGAGCCGATTTGCATCCTTGCCGCTCGCCATCACACCCGCGAGATAGCAACCCGGAACGGGAGTCCGCATCGTTCGCTCGTCGTGCGCGGGCACGCCCGTCTCCGCATTCACGGGGACACCCAGCCGCTCCAGCAGCGTCGTATCGGCATGATAGCCGGTCATGGCGAGCACGTGATCGGCCAGCAGGCGCTCGGTCGTGCTCGCGTCGAGCGCCACCACTTCGACGTCGGCCGGGGTGATCTCCGCGATTCGTGACCGCCAGCGTACGCCGATACTGCCTTCCTTCACTCGATTGGTGATGTCGGGCAGCACCCACGGCTTCACCGTCCGGTCGAACCCTTCGCCAAAATGCACCAGTGTCACCCGCGCCCCGGCGCGCCAGCACTCGAGTGCTGCGTCCACGCTGCTGTTCCCCGCCCCGATCACGATTACCTGCTGGCGCCAGTGCCGATGGCCTTCGAGAAAGTAATGGGAGACGTGCGGCAACTCCTCACCGGGGATGCCGAGGAGATTCGGATTGTCGTAGTAGCCGGTGGCGAAGACCACGGCGTCGGCAGAGTAGGTCAGGGATTCATGCCGGGTCTGCACCTGCGCGAGAAACCCGCCCGCCGGATCCCGCGCAACTGCAGTCACGTCCTGGCCGGGCCGGGCATCGAGCCGGTAGTGCTCCGTCACGCGCCGGTAGTAAAGCAGCCCATCCCGCCTCGTCGGCTTCTCGCCGCTGGCGATGAACGGGACCTCACCGATTTCGACCTTCTCCGGCGTCGAGAAAAAGGTCATGTTGAGCGGGTAGCGTTCGATGGTCGAGACGACGGTGCGCCGGTCGAGCAGGATGCACGGCACGTCCGCCTTCCGCGCAGCGATGCCGACCGCAAGCCCGCACGGGCCGGCGCCGATGATGAGAAGCGAGGTAGTGTGGTGCGAGTTGGTAGACATGGGAAAATGGTGAGCGGTTAGCGGTGAGCGGGAGCCACATCAGGCACTGATCCACGGGGTGGTTCCCGCTCACTCCTTACCCCTCACCGCTCACACTTCAATTATCTGGTCCCGTCGCGTCCCGACGCTCACATAGCGGATCGGCGCGCCGGACAGGTCCTGCAGTCGATCGAGGTAGGCGCGAGCCTCTGGCGGAAGATCCGCCATGCGGCGCGCGCCGGTCGTCGGCTTCCGCCAGCCGGGAAGCACTTCGTACTTCGGCTTCACCCGCTCGAGCGCTCGAATGTCCGCCGGCATCTCACCGCACGCGCCACCATCGAGAACGTAATCAGTGCCCACGGGAATCTCGGCGAACGTATCGAGCACGTCGAGCTTCGTCACCGCGAGCCCGGTCAGGCCGTTCACCCGCACCGAATACCGCACCACCGTGGCATCGAACCAGCCGCAGCGCCTGGGCCGTCCCGTCACCGCACCGAACTCGCCACCGAGCCGTCGCAGCTCTTCACCGTGGCCATCCAGGGCTTCTGTCGGCAACGGTCCATTTCCCACCCGCGTCGTATACGCCTTGACCACGCCGAGTACGCCATCGATGGCGGTGGGGCCGATCCCGGCGCCGACGGCCGCACCGCCGGCGGTGGTATTGGACGAGGTGACGAATGGGTATGTGCCGTGATCCACGTCGAGCAGTGCACCCTGCGCGCCCTCCAGCAGCACGCGCTGTCCCTTCTTGAGTGCACGATGAACCAGGAGACCGGTATCCGATGCCATCGGCAGGAGCCGCGGTGCGAGCCGCTCGACGAGTTCCACATGCTGCTCGAGGCTCGCCGATGGCGGACACCCCATCAGGCCGAGCAGCTGATTCGCGCGCTCGACCCGCTCGGCCAGAATCGCGCGGGTGCTCTCGAGATGGCGCAGGTCTCCGACGCGCACGCCGCGCCGGCCATACTTGTCCTCGTATGTCGGACCGATTCCGCGGCCGGTGGTGCCGATCTTCTGGCTCTTCTCGCTGGCGGAATCGAGCAGCTTGTGATACGGAAGCACGAGGTGGGCACGTTCCGAGACGATCAACCGGCCGGCGGTCACGACACCGCGTGCCGCGAGACCGTCGAGCTCGGTGAAGAAAGTCTCGGGGTCGAGCACGACGCCGTTGCCGACGATGCAGGTGACCCGGTCGTGGAGGATGCCCGAGGGAATCTGCTGAAGGATGAACTGTTCGTTGCCGATGACGACCGTGTGACCCGCGTTCGCCCCGCCCTGGTATCGAACGACCAGGTCCGCGCGCTCGGCGAGCACGTCCACCAGCTTTCCCTTGCCTTCGTCACCCCACTGGGCACCGACAACGACGACGCAGTAGGTCTTCGGATCGAACATTCGAGCTCCCGATCAGTCCACAAAAAAAAGCCCCTCGCGGGGCCAGTATCCTCTGGGAAAACCTACCTTCGAGGCCCGGAATGTCAATGGAGCCGCCAGCGCGATGTGGGAACGCAGGCGCCGTCGGACGATCTTGGTCGGTTCGATTTCGAATTTCTGATTCCCCGTTCCCCGTTCCCCGTTCTCCCGTTCCCCTACTTCCCTTTCCCGCTTCCCGTTTCCCGTTTCCCGCCACTCACCATCTCCCCCAGCGCAATTCCCACGCTCTCGGCGGTTGCAAATTCGTGGTCTTCCGGAAGATCCCGCGGGGTATGAATGCGTCTCAGCGTGGACCAGTCGAGGCGGCCGATGGTGACGGTTCGGGCGGCGCCTCGACGGAGCGCAAGGCTGTCTACAAAGATTCCGGCTGGCAATCTGCGGGAGACCATCGGCACGGCCAGATGCGCGAGTCGCCGCGAGAGCTCGGTCGAGAGCGTCTCGCTCGCATGATCGTGCCGCACGAAGTAGAGCGTCCCGCGGTCATCTACCGTGTCGACGTTGATTACGTCTGATCCGTGAAGCAGAGCGCCACGAGTCGCCGCGAAGACGCGGGCTCCCACCAGGCCGAACTCTTCCGCGCCCGTGATCAGCAGGCCGACTGGAGCTTCGCCGCTGGTCTCCGCCGCGACGAGCGCCGCGAGCATGCCGGAGCCGTTGTCGAGTGCGCCGCGGGAGCCGCCCCGAAGCCGCCCGCGACCCGCGAGCGTGCCCGCCGTGACGGCGAGCGCGGCACCGACCGACACGCCCCACGCCGGAAGCGGAGCGCCAAGCGCCAGGCGCCCCATCGCGAGGAGCGTAGTGACGAGAACAGAAAGCGCGACGATCCACACCGCCACCAGCCGGCCGGCCATCGAATGCCCCTGCGCCTTGCTGTCCGAGTGCGCGACGATCCAGCAGCGGATATCGGTTCCGCGCGTGGCGATCAGATTGGCGTCCTGACGCGTCGCCGCGCCCGGCACCGCCCAGCCGAGCCCCATTCCGGCGACGAGCACGGCAAGCGCGCCAAGGCCGAAGAGCCATGCCACGAGTGCGCCCCAGCGCGGCACATGCCCGATCAACAGCAGCGGAATCTGCAGCAGCGCGAGCCAGCCGAGTCCCGCACCCAGCACCGGAAAGGCGAGCAGCGTCGCGGGGCTGAAGGCGAATGGCTGCTCCTCGACCGTGAATCCAAGGATTGCGAGGTGCGTGCTCAACGCCTCGCGAGCGGCGGCGGCGCCCGGGGTTCCGGCTTCACGCGGAGCGGCGAGAATCTGCGCGAGGAGGGCGCGAGAGGAAGACATGAGGCGAGTGAAAACCCTGGCGATCGGCTAGCGGCGACGAAACGTGCGGATCGGGCGATCGGTAGCAGTAACGCGCCGGCAAATACTGGCGCATTCGGTTGAGTGCGGCCTGGAGTGTTTGAACCGATAGAATACCTCCAGTACCTCCCGCGTACGGCTCACCACTCACCGCTTTTCACTTCCGCTTCCTGTTCCCCGGCTCATCTCCACCCGCCGCGATAACGGTCTCCGCCGAGATCACGCCGGCCTGGAGCAATTCCTCGAGATGCTGATCGAATGTCTGCATCCCGATCGGCTCGCGCGCCTTGCCGATTTTTTCCTTGAGCGTCTCGAGGCGCTCGGGATCCTGAATACACGCGCGCGTTGCGGCGGAGCCGAGCAGCACCTCGAATGCGGCGACTCGGCCCTTCTCGTCCCGCCGAGGAAGCAGGCGCTGCGAGATGATTGCGCGCAGGGATTCCGCGAGGCGCATGCGGCCGATTTCACGGGCATCCGAGGGAAACATCGAGTGGAGACGGCCCACGGTGCTGGTCACATCGGGCGTCGGCAGCGCGGAGATGACGAGATGGCCCATCTCCACGGCCTTGATCGCCGTGTCGAGCGTCTCGCCATCGCGCATCTCGCTGATCACGATCACGTCGGGATCCTGCCGGAGTGCCGCCTGGAGTCCGACGGCGAAGCTGTCCGTGTCCACACCGACTTCACGCTGAGTGATAGAGCACTTCACGTCTCGATGCAGGAACTCGATCGGATTTTCGAGGGTGACCACGTGCCGGTGCAGCGTCTGGTTGATGTGATTGAGCATCGCGGCAACGGTGGAGGACTTGCCGGAACCGGTCACGCCGGTGACCAGGATGAGGCCACGCTCCGATTCGGCGATGCGCTTCACCACTTCGGGCAGTCCGAGATCATCGATCGTGGGGACTGCGAAGGGAATGACTCGCATCACTATCATGAACGACGAGCGCTGCCGGAGCACATTGACGCGGAATCGGCCGACACCGGGCATCCCCCAGGAGCAATCGAAATCCCGCAGAGTGTCGATCCGGGAGCGGTCATCTTCACTGGCGATGAGCTTGAGAGCGATCGCGCGGGTCTGATCCGGCGTGAGCCGCTGCTTCGTCAGCGGCACCAGCTTGCCGTTGATGCGGGCGCGAAAGACATCGCCCGCCTTGATGTGCAGATCCGACGCCCCCCGCTCCACCGCCGCCTTGATGATCTTTTCCATGGAATACTCCGGAAACAGGAGAAAACACAGCAGTTAGCAGTCAGC
>JBDUEA010000067.1:0-15937 GCA_040002695.1 Gemmatimonadota bacterium
GCCATCGATCAGCAGGGCGACAGCGGAAAGGTGATCCTGCTCATCACAGTGAAGGAACGTCCGCTGCTCCAGAAGTGGTCGGTCAAAGGCGCGGAGCGGGTGTCCGAACGCGCTGTGCGTGAGAAGGTGAAACTGGTGGACGGCCATCCTCTCGACCGTGCGGCGGTGGAACGGGCGCGCGCCGGCATCGACTCGGTTTACAAGTCCGCCGGCTACTACGCGGCCCGGATCAAGACCTCCGAGATCAAGGAACCGTCGGGCCAGGTGCGCGTGGTGTTCGACATCGAAGAGGGGAGCCGAGTCTCCATCAGTCAGGTCAGCGTCGAGGGGAATACGCACTTTACCGACAAAGAGATCGTCGGGCACATGGCCTCGCGTCCGGAAGGTTTCTTCTGGTTTCAGCGCGGCAAGTACGACGACCAGGAGGTCGATCGGGACACCCGGGAGCACCTGCCGGCCTGGTACAGCGACCATGGCTATATCGATTTCCAGGTCCTCCACGACACGCTCAAGGTCGATACCGCCTCGGGGAAGGCAGTCCTGTCGCTGACTGTGGACGAGGGACAGCGCTACCAGGTGGGCACGTTCGACATCTCGGGGAACCGTCGCTTCTCGCAGGAAGACCTGAACCAGTTCTACCCGTTCACACCGCTGCCGGGCGCCAAGCTGCAGCCGCGCGCGTTCAGTCAGTCGGAATGGGATGGTGCGACCGAGAAGGTCAGGACGCTCTACAACAACAACGGCTACATCTACGCCCAGGTGGAACCGCAGGCGATTCGACGCACTGGTCCCGACGGCAAGCCCGTCATCGACCTGCACTGGACCGTCCGCGAAGGATCGCCGGCGACGATCAACAAGATCGATATCGTCGGCAACGATGTGACCCATGAACGAGTGATCCGGGAAGCCATCGTGCTGGTGCCGGGGGAGCTGTTCAACCGTGACCGGCTGATCCGCTCGTACCAGAACATCGCCAACCTCGGATTCTTCCAGCAGCCGCTCGCGACGCCGGACGTCCGTCCGACCAGCAACGGCGTCGACGTGGATATCGTATTCCGGGTCGAGGAGAAGCGTACCGGAAACATCAATTTCGGTGCTTCGCTCGGGCAGGGCACCGGCGTCGGCGGATTTCTTGGTCTCGAGGAGCCGAATCTCTTCGGCCGGGGCAAGCGCGGAAAACTGCAGTGGCAGTTCGGATCGAACATCAACGACTTCACACTGAGTTATACCGATCCGACGATCCGTGACAGCCGAGTGTCGGGCACGGTGACACTGTTCAATTCACGCCAGCGCTACACGGTGGGCGACCTCGGACAGCGGCGCCAGGAAGGCGGCAGCCTCCAGCTCGGCTTCCCATTCCTCGGCTCGCGTTACACCCGCGTGTTCGCCTCGTATGGATTGCAGCGGATCCGGTTCACGGGCGGCTCGGTCGATCTGCGGACCCAGTTTCAGTGCAACAACTGCACGCGGTCGACGATCGCCGCGAACCTGCTGCGGGATACCCGCATCGACCTTCCCTTCGCGACCGCCGGCTCGATGGTCAGCGTTACCGGCGAAACGAATGGCGGGTTCCTCGGCGGCACCGGCAACTACCGGAAACTCGAGGCCGAGGGCCGGTGGTATGCGCCGCTCGGTTCGCTTGGCGGAAACGATCAGCTCGGTGGCGGCGTACATCTGGTGCTGGGACTCACCGCCAAGTCAGGGTTCATCTTCGGGGACGCGGGCCCCTTCTTCACCGAACTGTACTCGATGGGTGGGACCCAGTACGGCATTCCGTTGCGGGGCTACGAAGAGTTCTCGATTACGCCGAACGGGTTCGATCCGAACGCGGGCGGCAATACTGCCGCGGGAACCAGTTCGTTCGGCAAATCGTATGCGGCGTTTACCGTTGAGACGGGGGCCCGTATCAGTCAGTCGCTGTATGTCGACGCCTTTCTCGATGCTGGTAACGTGTACCGCACGCCGGCGCAGTTCGACCCCAGCCGGCTCTTTCGCGGTGCAGGTTTCGGCGCGGCGCTCGTCTCTCCGCTCGGGCCGATCGGTGTCGACCTCGGCTACGGCTTCGACCGTGTCGACGTATTCGGAGCACCGAAGCCGGGCTGGAAACTCCACTTCAAGCTTGGCAATTTCTTCTAACCGATGTTCACCTTTTTCGTCCGGGAGTGCGTGATGAAGCGATTTTTCTGCGTTGTGGCGAGCGCCATCCTCTTCACTGGCCTCGTTGCCGGAGCCGCCGCGCCGGCCCAGGCGCAGGCGAGCGCGGGATCGAAGCTGGCGTACGTGAATTCGCAGACGATCCTGCAGCAGACGCCTGGCTATGCGAAGGCCGAATCGACGTTCACCAAGGAAGTCGACGGGTACCGGCAGGAAGTGCAGAAGCTCCAGGCCACGCTGGATTCGGCGGCGTCGGATTTCGAGCAGCAGTCGGTGATGCTGAGCCCGACGGCCCGCACGGCCAAGCGCAAGGATCTCCAGACTCAGCAGGATCAGCTTCAGCAGCGCACTGACGCCCTCCGGGACAAGGCGAACGCGCGGGAGCGCGAGCTGCTCGATCCGATCCGCAGCCGTATCAGCACGGTCATTGACGGGATTCGCGCCGAGGGCAACTACGCGATGATCTTCGACGTCACCGCCTCCAATGGCGTCATTGTCTCGGCCGACAAGACGCTCGACATCACCGCCAAGGTCGTTCAGCGCCTGCAGGCGGGCAAATAGCCCCGTGTCTCCGGTCCTCCTGACCGCACAGGCGGTCGCCGACATCGTCGGCGGCCGCCTGCTTGGCAATGGGGCCGTCGTCCTTTCGAGTGTGGGTCCGCTCGACCGGGCGGGACCGGACACGCTTTCATTTCTTGTATCTCCCAAGTATCGCTCGTATTTTCGAGCCTCCCGCGCCGGTGCGGTGCTGGTCAGCGAGGGGCTCTCCGCCGAGCCCGATGGACCGGCCACGCGCATCGTGGTCCCCGATCCCCAGAAGGCGATGCTCCGGATCGTTCCGGTACTGTATCCCGAGCAGGCGCAAACAGCAGGCGTCGATCCGACTGCGAGTATTGGCGTGGGCGTGAAGCTGGGCGAGCAGGTATTTGTCGGACCCGGAGCCGTCGTCGGAGAAGGAGCCGTGCTAGGTGCCCGGACTCGCGTGGGCGCGCTCGCCGTAATCGGTGCCGGCGTACTGGTCGGTGATGACTGCGTCATCGATGCGCATGCGGTATGCTATCCCGGAGCCCGGCTCGGCAACCGGGTGGTGCTCAAGTCCGGCGCAGTGATCGCGGGCCCGGGCTTCGGCTATACACCGACGGCAGAGGGACACACGCGGTTGCCGCACATCGGGCTCTGCGTGCTCGAGGATGAGGTCGAGATCGGATCGAATACGACGATCGATCGCGGGAGCCTGGACGATACCGTGATCGGCCGCGGCTCCAAGATCGACAACCTGGTTCACATCGGGCACAACGTGCGAATGGGCCCGCGCTGTCTGGTCATGGGCACCGCGGCGATCGCCGGAAGCGCCAGGATCGGCGCCGATATCATTCTGGCCGGCGGCGCGGGAATCGGGGATCACGTGCATGTAGGTGATCGCGCGCGGCTCAGCGCGCGCAGCGTAGTCTTCAGCAATGTGCCCGAGGGTGCCACGATGGGCGGTTATCCGGCGCGTGGGCACCGCGACTTCCTGCGCGCGCAGGCCGCGCTCTACCGCCTCCCGGCGATCATCGACCGGCTCGAAGACCTGGCCCACGAACGGAGTGACGGTGCCCAGAAGAACGATTGACCGCGACGCCACGATTTCGGGTGTCGGTCTGCATACCGGAGTCACGACCACGATCACCTGTCATCCCGCGAAATCGGGAACGGGGATCGTCTTCCGGCGCCTCGATGTCGCTGGATCGCCGGAGGTGCCTGCCCGCCTGACCGAAGTGGTGGCCACCGAGCGACGGACGGCGATCGGCCACGGCGAGCGGACGATTCACACCGTGGAGCATCTTCTTGCAGCTGTCATGGCGCTGGGGCTCGATGACCTGCTGGTGGACCTCGATGGCCCCGAGGCGCCGATCCTCGACGGTTCCTTCGCGCCGTACTTCGAGCTCCTCTCCGGCGCCGGAATTCGGGAGCAGGAAGGGGAGCCGGTGGTCTTCCGGGTACAGGCGCCGTTCCAGGTCACGGAGGGTGATTCCACCTACGTCGTCTCGCCGGCCAAGGCCCTCCGCGTCACGGCGATGATCGAGTGGCCGCATCCGCTGATCGGGCGGCAGACCGGCACCTATGATGTGGCGCCCGACGCCTTTGCCCGTGAGCTCGCGCATGCCCGCACCTTCGGATTCACGGAGGAGGTTGAAGGGCTGCAGGCCCGCGGTCTCCTCAAAGGCGCATCGACCGACAGCGCGGTTGCGCTGACCCCGACGGGAATCGTAGGAACCACGCTTCGCTGGCCCGATGAATTCGTCCGGCATAAAGTCGGTGACATCATCGGCGACCTTGGCCTTCTGGGCGGACGGATCAACGCGCACATCATCGCGACTCGGCCCAGTCACCAGGGAAACGTGGCGCTCGCGCGCGCGATTTCACGCACCGGACAAAGGGCCGGCGGCGTCGCGATGGATATCGGACAGATCCTCGACGTAATTCCCCACCGTTACCCGTTCCTGCTCGTCGACCGGATCATCGAGATCGAAGGCGTGCAGCGCATCGTCGGTATCAAGAACGTGACCATCAACGAGCCGTTCTTTCAGGGACACTTCCCGGGGCATCCGATCATGCCCGGCGTGCTGATCATCGAGGCGATGGCGCAGGTCGGTGGGATGCTGCTGATGGGCGCCATCGAGGATCGGGCGTCGAAGGTGGTCTATTTCATGTCGCTCGACAACGTCAAATTCCGGCGACCGGTGGTGCCGGGCGACCAGCTCCGTTTCGAACTCGAAATGGTTCAGTTTCGCGGGAAGACCTGCAAGATGAAGGGCGTAGCGATCGTGGACGGCCAGGTCGCCGCGGAAGCCGAGATGATGGCGCGCGTGGTGGACCGGTGAGCTCGCGCATTCACCCCTCTGCGTTGATCGATCCGACCGCGGAGATTGGTGGAGATGTCGAGATCGGCCCCTGGGCCATCGTCGGTCCACGAGTGACCATCGGGGACGGGTGTCGCCTCGGTCCTCGCACCACGCTCGTCCAGAACGTGTTGCTGGCCGGGAGCGTGCAGGTGGGAGAGGGAAGCATTCTGGGCGGCGACCCGCAGGACCTCAAGTACCGCGGCGAAGAGACGTGGGTCGAGGTCGGCGCGGAGACGATCATCCGGGAATACTCGACCATCAATCGGGGGACAACCGCGACCGGTCGCACGACAGTCGGGAGCCGATGTTTCCTGATGACCTATGTCCACGTCGCCCACGACTGTCACCTCGGCGACGGTGTGATCATCGCCAACGCAACTCAGCTCGCGGGTCACGTGACAATCCACGACCGGGCGACGCTGAGCGGTCTCAACGCAGTCCATCAGTTCGTCACGATCGGCACCTTCGCCTTCGTCGGCGGCGGCTCCCGCGTGAACCAGGACATCCCACCGTACGTGAAGGCCGTCGGCAATCCGATGGAGCTCTATGGGCTCAATTCCATCGGCCTGCAGCGCGCCGGTTTCGCCGCCGAAACGATCGTCGCACTCAAGCGCGCCTACCGGCTCTTCTTCAATTCGGATCTCAATCTCTCTCAGGCGCTCGAGCGGGCCCGTACCGACCTTCCGGCTGCGGCCGAGGTCCAGCGATTCATCTCCTTCGTCGAATCGTCCGCGCGTGGAGTCCCGGCGTGAACGCCCGGCTGCCGATGGCGGTCATCGGTGTCGGCTCTCTGGGCATGCATCACGCGCGTCATCTCGCGACCTTTCCCGATGTCGACCTGATCGGCGTCTACGATGAATCCCCGGCCCGCGCCACGCAGGTCGCCGAGCAGGTGAAGACGACCGCCTATCGGGATCTCGACCGTCTGCTCGGCTCGGTCAAGGCAGTGACGATCGCGGTGCCGACGCCCGCGCACGCCGAGATCGGGCTCCGGGCGCTCGAGCGAGGGGTCGCGGTGCTCATGGAAAAGCCGCTCGCGGTGACACTGGAGGAAGCCGACGCACTCGTCGACGCGGCCGCGTCCAGAGGCTTGCAGCTGCAGGTCGGGCATATCGAGCGATTCAACCGGGCGTTGCGGGCCGCCTTGCCGTATCTCGAAGGGCCGCGGTTTCTCGAGAGCATGCGCATGGCCCCATTCCAGCCGCGAGGGACCGACGTTGCCGTGATTCTCGATCTGATGATCCACGATCTCGATCTCGTTCTTCATCTCATCGGCGGCCCGGAGGCAACCGACGTCCGCGCGTCTGGCGTGGCCGTGCTCTCCCAGCATCTCGATATGGCCAACGCGCGGGTCGAATTTGCGGGGGGCGCGGTCGCCATGGTCACCGCCTCCCGGATTGCCCGGGAACGGATCCGCAAGCTGCGTATATTCCAGCCGACTGGATACCTCTCGCTCGACCTCGCGACCGGCGTGGGCGAATTCATGCGGCTCCGCCGCGGATGGACGCCGGGGATGGGGACCAAGCTCGAGGACATCGTCGAACGGATCACGTTCGAGGCACCGGAGGCTGACGCCTTGCAGCTGGAGCTCCAGTCATTCGTGCACGCGGTTCGGGGTGGCCGGGAGACGGTGGTCACGGGGGAAGAGGGGCGCGCCGCGCTCAAGCTCGCGTTGCAGGTGGCGGAAGCGGTCAATCGCTCGCCCATGATGCCTCAACCGCAAGCATGAGCGGGTCCGAGGGACCGCGGATATTCATTTCCGCGGGTGAACCCTCCGGCGATCTTCATGGCGCGCAGGTAGTCCGGGCGTTGCGGGAGCGGTATCCCGGCGCGACCATCGACGCCTTCGGCGGTCCCCGGATGGCGGAAGCAGGGGCGAAGATCCGCTATTCGATCGACCAGATGAGCGCGTTCGGCTTCGTCGAGGTGATCGGCAAGATCCCGTCGCATCTCGCGCTGCTCCGGACACTCCGGCGGGAATTCCGCGAGGGCCGGTACGACCTGGTGATCCTGATCGACTATCCGGGATTTCATCTTCGGGTGGCGGAATCGGCGAAGTCGGCGGGGATCAAGGTGCTGTACTACATCGTGCCGCAGCTGTGGGCATGGCGTCCCGGCCGCGCACGACGGCTCGCACGCGGCGTCGACCGCATGGCGGTCATTCTTCCCTTCGAGCAGGCGTTCTTCCGGCGGCTGGGACTCACCGCAGATTTCGTCGGACATCCGCTCGCGGAGAGCGGACCGTGGCCGACTCGCGCCGAGGCCCGCGCGCGACTCGGGATTCCGCTCGAAGAGCGGGTCCTCGGAATTTTCCCGGGGAGTCGAACTCAGGAAATCGGAAGACACTGGCCGCTCTTTCGGACCGTCGCGCTGCAAATGCTGGCCGAACGACGGTGCGGTCGAATCATCGTAGCGGGGACGCGCGAAGGCGTTTATCCCGAGGCGGGGCCGATCGAAATTCTGCGCGAGGATCCGGTCCCGGTGTTCGCCGCCGCGGACGCCGCGCTCGCCAAATCGGGGACGACAACGCTCGAGGCCGCGCTGGCGGACACGCCGATGGTCGTGGCATATCTGACCAATCGCTGGACCTATGAGCTCGCGATTCGCCTGATGACGGTCGACTCGATCAGCCTCGTTAATCTCGTGGCGGAGCGGCTGGTGGTCCCCGAGTTCTGGCGTCGTCCGGTCGATGCCGATCGCATCGCGGATGCCTTGCGGCCGCTGCTGGATCCAGACGATCCGCGCACGGTGGAGCAGCGCGAAGGGCTGGCCGAAGTCCGCCGCCGGCTGGGAAAGCCGGGGGCCGCGGAACGGGTGGCGGCGATTGCGGGCGAGCTGCTCGGACGATGACCACGCGCCGTCCGCCGGCGGCCGCCCGCGTGGCTGCTCGGCTCACCATGCGGATGCTGGCGGCGTCGTGGCGCGTCAGGACCGTGCATGAGGAGCGCTGGCGGGCTGTCTACGACACGGGGCGTCCCCACGTGTTCATGTGCTGGCATGAGGCCATGCTCCCGCTGCTCTGGCGCCACCGGGGGCAGGGAATTGCGATCGTCGTGAGCGAAGCGCTCGAGGGGGATTACCTGGTGGATTTCGCGGGCTCGATCGGATATCGCGCGGTGCGTGGCTCGAGTCATCGTGGCGCGATGCGAGCCCTGCTGGGGGCCGTCAAAGAGCTCCGCGCCGGGCACTCGGTCGCGTTCACGCCCGATGGTCCTACTGGTCCCCACCGCCAGGTGAAGCCTGGTGTCGTGGCAGCGGCGCAGCGAGGCGAGGCAGTGATCGTCCCGCTCCATGCCGACGCGGGACGCGCGTGGCGACTCCGATCGTGGGATCGGATGATGATTCCCAAGCCGTTCGCGCCGGTACGGATCGCGTACGGACAACCGTTCGTGGTTGCGGCGGGGAAAGCCGGGCTTTCGCAGGGCGTCGAGCGCGCGCGTGCCGGGCTCGAAGATGCGTTCAGGATGGCGGCATGGCCGGAAGACGGGGCGACACCCACCGGGTGATTCGCTGGCTCTGGACGAGCCGGCGTATCGATGCGCGCCTCGCGAGGCTGGCGCTGCTTCCCGCCTCGGGATTGTACCGGAGCGTCATGAAGCTCCGCGCCCGGGCGTATGCGCGCGGCACCTTCACGGTGAGAGATCTGCCGCTTCCCTCGGTCGCGGTGGGCAACCTCACTGTAGGTGGTTCGGGGAAGACGCCCATCGCCATCTGGATCGCGCGATATTACGCTGGGCGTGGCCTGGTCCCGGGGATTCTCCTCCGCGGATACGGCAGCGGAGACGAAACGCTGGTGCACGCCCGTTCGGTGCCCACGGCGCGGGTCATCGCCGATCCCGATCGCTGGGCAGGAGCGGAACGGGCACTCGCGAATGGAGCCGAGGTGCTGGTTCTCGACGATGCGTTTCAGCGGCTCGATGTGCGGCGGGATTTCAATATCTGCGTCGTGAGCGCGGAGACGACGCGGGCGGTACGCTGGTCGCTGCCCGCGGGTCCGTGGCGCGAGGGATGGGACGCGCTGGCGCGCGCGGATGCCGTGATCGTGACGCGCAAACGAGCGACCCGGGAAGCGGCGGCCCAGCTGGTTCTCGAGATCCAATCGAAGTTCACGGGTCCGGTAGCCATCGCGCACCTCGGACTCGCGCGCCTGGAAGGATTGTTGAGCGAGGAACAGCGGCTGCCGTCAACGCTCGCCGGGAAACGTGTGGTGGCGGCCTCCGCCATCGGAGATCCTGAAGCATTCGTCGCGCAGACGAAGCAGACCGGTGCCGCGGTGCAGGTGGCCACCTGGGGCGATCATCATGATTATCGCGACGAGGATATCGCGTGGCTGGCTCACGCCGCTCGTCGCGCGGATCACGTGGTGATTACCGAGAAAGATGCGGTCAAGCTCCGCGGCCGGTGGCCGGCTGGCGCGCCGGAACCGCTGGTCGCGGTGCTGGACCTGACGTGGGAGGAGAACGGTGAGGCGATCACCCTCGGGCTCGATGCCGTCGTGACGCCCGCCGATCGCTTGTAGCACGGGCGGCGCCAGTCGCGCCGCATCGCCACTATCTGAGGGAGTCTACCGGAGAATTTATGACCGCAGCCAGTCCACGTCCCAGCCAGGATGTCATTCGCCCCGACAAGGATCGTTTTCTGCAAGAGGATAATCCCTTCGAGGCGATGATGTCCCGCTTCGATCATGCCGCTCAGCTCCTCAATCTCGAGCCCGGACTCTACAAGATTCTCCGGCACCCTGAGAAGCAGATCATTGTCTCCGTTCCGGTGCTCCGGGACAACGGGGAAGTCGACGTCTTCACCGGATACCGCGTGCTCTACAATACGTCGCGCGGGCCGGCCAAGGGCGGCATCCGGTTCGACATGCAGGTGAACCTGGACGAGGTGAAGGCGCTGGCCGCCTGGATGACGTGGAAGTGCGCCGTCGTCGACATTCCGTTCGGCGGCGCCAAGGGTGGCGTCATCTGCGATCCGAGCACGATGTCCAACACGGAACTGGAACGGCTCACCCGCCGCTACACCTCCGCGATCATCGAGACCCTCGGCCCCGACTCGGACGTGCCGGCCCCGGACGTCAATACCAACGAGCGCGTGATGGCGTGGGTGATGGACACCTACTCGATGCACAAGCGTCATACGGTCACCGCCGTCGTCACCGGGAAGCCGGTCGAAATGGGCGGATCCCTCGGCCGGCGCGAAGCGACCGGACGCGGCTGCACGATTGTGACGAAAGAAGCCATCAAGCGGCTCAATCTCCCCGTCGCCGGGACTCGGGTGGCCGTGCAGGGCTTCGGCAACGTGGGATCGATCGCTGCGGAGCTGATGGAGCAGGAAGGCATGAAGATCGTGGCCGTCAGCGACAAGTCCGGCGGTATTTATAACGCAAAGGGACTGTCCATCAAGGACGTCATCCAGCACGTGAAGAAGCACCGTTTTCTCACCGGGTATCCGGGCGCCGAAGCGATCACCAACGAGCAGCTCCTGACCATCGATTGCGACGTGCTCGTGCCGGCCGCGCTGGAAAATGTGATCACGAGCAAGAACGCCGCGAACATTCAGGCGCGCATCATCTGCGAAGGCGCCAACGGCCCGACGACCGCGAATGCCGACAAGATCCTGAACGAAAAAGGCGTCTTCGTCATTCCCGACATCCTGGCGAATGCCGGTGGGGTGACGGTCAGCTACTTCGAGTGGGTGCAGAACCGCGGTGGATATTTCTGGGACGAGGAGACCGTCAATCAGCGGCTGGAGAAGATCATGGTCCGCTCGTTCAACGAAGTGACGGCCATGGCCGGCCGGCACGGCCTCGACAACCGGATCGGCGCCTATATGCTCGCCGTCCAGCGGGTGTCCGCGGTGCACCGGCTTCGCGGCATGTACGCCTGATGCCACAGCGCTGGAGCGGGTGCCACCGGGTATGCCGAGCACCAGTCGCTCGGTCCCTGCGGTCGCCCGCTCGAGCCTGGTGAGACGTTGGAGCTAGTCGTTCACGCCGTTGGAAAGCTGCGCCCGTACTTCCGGGACGCGGCCGACGAGTATCTCGCGCGCCTCAGGCACTACGTCAAGGCTGAAGAGCGAGAAGTCAAGGAAGCAGGACGCATCGTGGCGGTGGAGGCGCGCCAGCTCGAGGAGGAACGTCGACTGGTGGAAGGCGTCCCGCGAGGTGCCACCCTCGTGGCGCTGGCGCGCGACGGAAGCGCATGGACCAGCGAACACCTCGCCGGGCAGGTCGACCGCTGGATGCTGGCGGCTCGGCCGCTGGCGTTTTTCGTCGGGGGGTCAACCGGCCTTTCACCGGGACTCTGTGCCCGGGCGTCGGTCCGATGGAGCCTGGGCCCGCTGACTCTCCCGCATGAGCTCGCTCGTGTCATCGTCCTGGAGCAGCTCTATCGCGCGTTCACGATTTGCCGCGGCGAACCCTACCATAAGGGGAAATAGCAGGTACCGCATGTCGCATCCCAACACCGACACGAAACCGCCGCGAATGCCGGAATGGTTCGAGGACTGGTTTACGGAGGAGTATCTCCACCTCTATCCCCATCGGGATGAGGCCGAGGCACAGCAGCTCGTTGCGTTGCTCGAGGGAGTGATCCCCTGGGGCGAAGCTTGGCGCGTCCTCGATGTCGCCAGCGGCGCGGGACGGCACATGCGCGCCCTCGCCAGGAACGGCGCCCATGTCATCGGCCTGGATCTCTCACCCGGACTGCTCAAGCAAGCGTGCGCCCAGGGGCACGAGAACCTGGTGCGGGCCGACATGCGGGCGCTGCCTGTGCGGAAGGAAAGCATGGACCTTACGGTCAATCTGTTCACCAGCTTCGGCTACTTCGCGACGGACGCGGAACACGCCTCGGCGCTGGAACAGATGGTCGGGAGTGTACGGCATGGCGGCTGGTTCGCGATGGATTTTCTGGACGCAGCCCATGTCCGGCGCTCGCTCGTGCCCGAGGCAACTATGGTCCTGGGCGGTGCCGAGGTGAAGGTGAAGCGGCGCATCACGGAAGATGACCGATTCGTCGTCAAGCACATCCTCACCGCAGACGGCCGGGAATACATGGAACGCGTGCGACTTTTTTCATCCTCCGAGCTCGAGGCCATGCTGGCCGCGGCAGGTCTCGAGGTCACGGCCCGGTTCGGTGACTACGCCGGCGCACCGATAGGGCAGGGAGCCCGCGCTATTCTCGTCGGGCGCCGCACATGATTCCGCGTCTCATCCGCACTCCGATCGCGGAGCCGCCGCGAGCGATCATCCTCGCGGATCGCTCCTCCGGACAGGATCGCCCTTCCGGATTCGCTACCGACCTCTTCGGCGCGCTCGTCTCCGCTGACGGAACCGGTGCCGCAGTCGAGAAGCTCCGTCGGCCCGACGCACTGGTGGTCACCACGGGTCAGCAACCCGGACTGTTCACCGGCCCGCTCTACACCGTCTACAAGGCGCTTTCCGCTGCGGCGCTTGCCGCGGCGCTCGAACGCCGCTGGCATCGTCCGGTGGTGCCCCTCTTCTGGCTCGCCGGCGACGACCATGATTTCGCCGAAGCGAATCACACTTCCTGGCTTGCGGCTGACGGTACCCTCCGAAACGCCGAGCTTCGCAAGCGCGCTCCGGATGAGCCACTCACCCCGATGTATCGTGAACTGCTCGGGGACGATGTGAATGCCGCGCTCGCGAAACTCGAGGCAGATCTCCCGCCGTCGGAGTTTCGCGAATCCACAGTCGACTGGCTGCGACGCCATTATCGCGAGACCGCGACCGTGGCGAGCGCATTCGGTGCAGCCATGGCTGAGCTGCTCGCGCCGCTCGGCATTCTGTGCTTCGACAGCACGCACGCGGCAGCGAAGCGTGCGGCCGCACCGGTGCTGCTCGCCGCGCTCGACCAGGCAGGAGAACTCGATCGGCGCCTCGTCACGCGAGTCGCGGAGCTCAGAACCGAGGGCGTGGATGCCGGTGTCGCTGTCGGTGAGCAGGCTACGCTCGTCATGCTCGAGGCGTCCGCCGGGCGGGACCGTCTGATTGCAACAGCGGGTGGGTTTGTCACTCGTCGGAGCGGAGAGAGGTTTACGCGCGAGGCGCTCGCCCGTATCGCCGCCGAAGAACCTCAGCGCCTGTCGCCCAATGTGCTTCTCCGTCCCATCGTGGAGAGCGCGAGTATCCCGACCGTGGCATACGCCGGAGGGCCCGGCGAGCTGCGCTACCTCCGCCTCGCCGAAGTACTATACCAGCCGTTGAAGGTCCCTCCCCAGCAACCGGTTCCGCGCTGGTCGGGGCTGCTCGTCGAGGCGCGGGTGGATCGAGTGCTGGAAAAGTTCGGCGCGACCCTCGAAGAGCTGCTTGCCGGCGGTGGGCACCTGGAAGCGAGGCTGGTGCGCTCGCAGCTGCCGGATGATGCAACGGCCGCACTGGCCAAACTGCGCGCGGCCATCGAGCGCGAGTACGGTACCCTTGGCCGAGCCGCGGCCGGCATCGACCCCACCATTGAAAAGCCCGTACTCAATGCACGCAATCAGGCACTCGCTGGCACGCAGGATGTCGAGAAGCGGCTGGTGCAGCACCTCAAGAAGCGGCAGGAAGTCGAGCTCGGCCAGGTTGCGCGCGCGCGCGAGGCGGTCCTGCCAGGCGGAAAGCCTCAGGAGCGAGTGCTGACCCTCGCGCCCTGGCTGGCTAGGTCGGGGCCGATGCTCCTCCAGGAACTCCTTGCCGACATGAAGAGCTGGTACGACGCCGGCCTTGAAGGCGTCCCGGTTCCGTCGTAGACTCGATCATGATCCTCATCGGCATAATTCTCCTCGTAGCCCTGATGATCCCGATCATGGGAATCATCATCGACTCGCCGATCGGCCGGGCGCTGGCGCGGAGGCTCGAGGGTCCCCAGCCCGTCGAGCCCAGTCTCGTGGAACTCGCCAAGAAGGTGGACCTGCTGGAGGGTGAAGTCGACGACCTGAATCGCGCGGTCTCGGCGCTCCAGGACGAGAATGCCTTCATGCAGCGCCTGCTCGAAGACTCCTCCGCCCGACCCACACTTCCGCCGCCCAAACCCTGAGCCCCCAACCCTCGGCTCCGCCGGAGCGTGCGACAGGCTCCCGCTCGGGCCGGGCCGCGTTTCTGGTGGCATCCGGGATCCTGCTGAGCAGAATTCTCGGTGTCGTCCGCCAGCGCGCGCTGGCACACTACTTCGGCATTCACGGCGCCGCGGACGCATTCATCGCCGCGTTTCGCATCCCCAACGTTCTGCAGAACCTGTTCGGCGAAGGCGTCCTCTCCGCCTCTTTCATTCCGGTTTATGCGCGGCTGCGCG
Organism: Gemmatimonadota bacterium; assembly: GCA_040002695.1. Taxonomy (GTDB): domain Bacteria; phylum Gemmatimonadota; class Gemmatimonadetes; order Gemmatimonadales; family GWC2-71-9; genus JBDUEA01. The sequence goes on from JBDUEA010000067.1 coordinate 14,330, forward strand.
CTGAGGGCAGGGAAGATGAGGCGCGGCGGGTCGCCAATGCCGTGTTCGCGATTCTCGCTCTCGTCACCTCGCTCCTGGTGCTGGTCGGGGTGCTCGGGGCCGGTCCGCTCACCAGGGTCATCGCGCCGGGGTTCGACGGTCCGAAGCGCGACCTCACCGTCCGGCTCGTCCGAATTCTCTTTCCAGGCTCCGGGCTGCTGGTCCTGTCCGCCTGGTGTCTCGGAGTTCTCAACAGCCACCGGCGATTTTTCCTCTCATACACCGCGCCGGTCGTCTGGAATGTGGCGATCATCGCGGCACTGCTCGGTTTCGGCTCGCGGATGGAGCCGTATCCGCTCGCCGAAGTCGCGGCCTGGGGCTCGGTGATCGGCAGCGCCCTGCAGTTCGGCATTCAGCTCCCAACGGTGCTTCGAGTGCTCGGCGGATTCCGGCCGGTGCTCGACACTACCTCGGTACATGTGCGCACGGTCGTGCGAAACTTCATTCCGGTGTTCATCGGTCGCGGGGTAGTGCAGTTAAGCGCATTCGCTGATACGATCATCGCGAGCCTCCTTCCCGAGGGCGCAGTCGCCGCGCTGGGCAACGCCCAGGTGCTCTACACTCTTCCGGTGAGCCTCTTCGGGATGGCCGTTTCGGCGGCGGAGCTGCCCGAAATGTCCAGCGCCACCGGCGATACGGCATCGGTCGGCGTGTACCTGCAGGGTCGACTCAACGCGGGACTCCGGCGCATCGCATTTTTCGTGGTACCATCGGCCGCCGCGTTTCTCGCGTTCGGCGGAGTCATCGCGGGCGCGGTGTATCAATCCGGCAGATTTCAGCGTGCGGACAGCGAATATGTGTGGGTGATTCTCGCGGGAAGCGCGGTTGGATTGCTGGCGAGCACACTCGGCAGGCTCTATTCGTCCACGTACTACGCACTTCACGATACGCGAACACCGCTTCGATATGCCATGATCCGTGTTGGCCTCACCATCGTGCTCGGCGTCCTCTTCGCGATTCCGCTGCCGCATCTTCTGGGGATAGGCTCGCGCTGGGGAGCGGCGGGCCTAACCGCTTCCGCGGGCATCGCGGGCTGGGTCGAGTTCTTTCTGCTGCGCCGCACCCTCAATCGTCGCCTGGGGGATACCGGCCTGGAGACTGCCTATCAGATTCGTCTCTGGGCCGCGGCCCTTCTGGGTGCGGTATTCGGCCTCGGCGTTGAGCGCCTGCTGCCGGCGGTCCATCCGATCGTCGAGGCGCTGTTCGTCCTGGGTGCGTTCGGCGGTGTCTACCTCGCGGTCACGCTGTTGCTGCGGGTTCCGGAAGCTCGGGCGCTGCTGGCGCGCGCCGGTCGCGGTGGACGGTGAGCACTGCGACTTGATGGCAGTGTACCATTCAGGAGTGTCCGGCTCTGTCGTCACCCGAGTAGATCACGCCTGGCCGTCTGCGCAATTCCCGCCGATCGGCCCGGCGCCATTCGTCGGATTGCTTTCCCGTCTCCACTCAGCTCGATGATCGAAAATCTCCCCGAATCGCTCCAGCGCAAACTCGATACGCTTCCGGATGGGCCCGGGGTGTATCTGTGGAAGGACGCGGAGGGAACCATCCTGTACGTGGGTAAAGCGAAAC
>JBDUEA010000068.1:0-15850 GCA_040002695.1 Gemmatimonadota bacterium
AAGGAACCTCGGGGAGACCTGCGCCGCTGGGCGCACGCGGTCATCGACGCGGGTGCGGACGCGGTGATCGGACATGGGCCGCACGTGCTGCGTGGCGCGGAGTTCTATCATCGGAAGCCGGTGTTCTATTCCCTCGGCAATTTCGCCACGTACCGGGGGTTCAACCTGTCGGGTCCCCTTGGCATGAGCGCCATTCTTCGGCTGAACCTCGGTGGTGACGGCACGTTTCGCTCGGCGCGTTACGCGTCCATTCGCCAGCTGCCGCTCGTGGGGCCCGCTCCCGATTCAACAAGGACATCGCTCGTACTTCTTCGCCGAGTGACCAGGCTCGATTTTCCGAAAACCGGGGCCCGGATCGGACGCGACGGCGAGGTATCGCCTCCCAAAACGAACGGAGCGGGCCAGTAGGCCCGCCCCATTTGCCGCTCCGCAATATTCCTCAGCGCTTCCTACCGATTCTCTTTCCCATTTGCCTGCGCTGTCCGTGCGGGTGCAATCAGTCGACGAACGTTCGGAGATGGCGGCGCCGGCACGGGAACGATCGGCGTCAGATCGATCTTCGCGACGGCAGCAAGTACATGCTGGTTCGACGTGTCGTAGAAGAGCGGGAAATCGTTGGGACCCGGCGAAATCTCCGACGCGCAGGCGATCGAGAGTCCGCCCATACCGGCAGTGATCGACGAGGCACGGAGCGAGGCGGCCGGCAACCGGATGTAGGAATTGACCTGCACGAAACAGTCGAAGTCGGCGCCGACATTGGTCATCTGCGCGCCCATGTCCGCCAGGAACTGGTTTTCGAGGTCGATCCCGGTCTGGAGATAGAATCCGAGCCGCTCACCGATGAAGATGATCCGCCCGCCTTGTGCGGCGAAGTTCTTGAAGCTGTTGATGTCCGCGGTCGTGTACGAGACCGTGGGCATCCAGAGCACGATCGCCTTCACGTTGGGAGGAATCGAAGTGAAGGCCGCGATCGTGTCGAACTTCTGGATCGTGAAGCCGGCGGAGACAAGGACGGAATCAAAGCGCGCCTTCTCCCCGTCGCCACATTCCTGATTGCCGACGCTGAAGCAGGGCGCGTTTCGCCCACGATCGTAGTAGATCACGTTCCCGGAGGATCTGGGTCCTGTCCCGCTGAAGGAGAACAGATTCTTTGCGAACCGCGCATTGTAAGGTCCTGAATCCGGCCGCATGGGAATCGAGTCGAACAGGTTCTGGTCGTTAATGACGATCAGGTCCGCGCCGGCGCTCGGGACCTTGAGCAGCACGATTCGGGCACAGCCAGTGATCGTCGGGGCGCCCACCTGCGTGGCGCACACGGAGAAGGTGGAGGGCGAAGGAATGACGGACGGAGCGGTGTACAGTCCGGTCGTGTCGATCAGCCCGAACGTGGAGTTCCCTCCGGCGACTCCGTTCACGGACCAGCTATAGGTCGCCCCGCGCAAGCCACCGAGCACGACGGCGAACTGCTGGGTGCCACCAGGGAGCTTCTCGACCGAATCGGGCAGTAGACCAAGCCCGCCATTGAGGACCGTCACGGTCGTCGTTGCGACGACGCTATTGGGCGTCGTCGCGGAGATGTCGATCACCTTGGAGATCGACGGGGTCCGGAGCAACCCGAGGGCATTGATCGTCACTCTCGGATCGCTCGTGCTCCAGTTGATATAAAAGCTGGTCACCGGCTGCTGATTCGCGTCGATGGCGGAGACCTGATAGAGCAACGAATCTCCGCCGGTCACAGTGGTGTCCAATGGAGTCAGATTGAGCGCTGCGATGTTGAAGCCGGGTCCGATATATACCGGTGGAGGCAACGCCGCCGGTGCCGGGGCGCCGGTATGTACCAGTACCCGCTGCTGCGTGAAGAAGAGCGGGATGCTTTGCGCCGTCTCGTAGGAAAGACTGATATCGAGCTGCTCCGCCTGGTTGATGAGCAACACGGGCAGGCTGGCGTTCAGCGCCACGGCGTTCACGTCAAAGGGGAACGTGCGAGCGGCGAGCGTATCGGTGGGCGGCGCGTCGATGACTGTGGACGGCCGAGTGATCGTCACGCGAAGCTGCTCGATGGCCAGCGTGGGTCCTACGCGACTGAACCTCGGCAGCGGCGCGGTAAACTTGATCCCTGCGGCACCAGGCCCGCCGGGCCCGGCCGCGGATTCGTCGAGCGAGCATGAGCCCACGGCCAGAAGCGCGGCCAGGGCGCCAAGGGACAACCACCATCGGCGCTGAAACACGAAGACCTCATGGAGAGATTTTGTAGCGATAATGCCCAAAAAAACAGGCGCCCGCAAGGGCGCCCGTCACGAACTCGCGGAAGCGCGGGCGAAGTGGGCGGCTAGACCATTACTCCAGTTCGAAAGCGCCAGATCCGGCGGAGCAGATCGTCGAGAAAGCCTCGGGAAACGAAGGCGTCCACCGCCATGCTCGTGGTGGCCATGTCCATGCCCCAGAGCGCCGCGCGCTTGAGCTCGCCCTCGAAATCGGCCTGCACGAAGCTGCGTTCCGATTCGGTCCAGAGTGTAGGCAACACCGCCGTCAGCTGCTGGCAGACGCCATTCACGCCCGGACCACCCACCGCGACCGTCGGATTCATGTGGAAGATCCGGTTCTCCAGGAACCAGACGTCACCCACGACCACCGCGCGACGAAAACTCTGCCCGTCACTCCGACGGTCTACTTCCTCCTTCAGCTTATACGCCAACGGCCGGTCCCGCTCTTCCGCGCGCAGGTCGGAACCGGTGACGATCACGATGGTTTCTTCGGTATCCACGAGCTTCATGGCTGGGTCGTCTCTGCCTGGGAATCCGGGAGTGCGCGCTGCGCTTTCTGCATCTCGTGTTCGCGCTCCTTCTGCGCACGCAGGTCCCGGATCGCCTGTTTGAATTCATCGAGCGTCGCCGAGCGAGTGGCGGCGCGCCGCAGATCATCGTACATCTGGCCGCTTCGGTCGAACGCTCTACTCTGATTGGTACCGCCGGGCAGGGAGAGGAGCGCCAGGACTGCGGCCGGGATCTTGAGCCCGGCGATATAGATATTTCTCGAGTCGATCCCGAATTTCTTGCCACCGATTTCCTTGGTCCAGCTCGGCAGCTTCGTCTGGTCCGCTCCTGGCTCCATGGCGGCCGAATCGAGGAACGCCTGAATGATCACGTGCACGGCGCTGTCGCTGAGCTGCGTGGGCGACCCGCTCAACCGCTGAGCCAGTTCGCGTGGCGGTAGCGGCAGCGGTCGAACCCAGAGTCGCCCGTTCGCAAGGTTCGCTCCGATTCTCGATGCCGATTCTCTTGGAACGGCAGTAACGCTCTCGACCGGCGGCGTCTCGAGACGGGGCTCGGATGAGACCGGCGCCGTGACCCTGGGTTCGAGCGGACTCACCGGGCGCGGACGTCGAATCGGTTCAACGACGCGACCTGGTGTCGGCAGGACCGTCTGGCCTCGTCCCGGAGTCCGATCCGCGACCGACGAAGCTCGTGGAAGCTCGAACTCGCGCGCGAGGGCGGGTCCTGGAGGCAACGCCACGAGCATTTCCCTGCGCAACGGCGGCATTACGGGCAGACGAGCCGCAATCCAGCCGAACAGCAGCAAACTGTGGAATGCCGTGCTGAGCGCGATCCATCGCCATGGGTATGGCCGGCGCGCCCCGCGCAGGTCATACCGCCGCCGCGACCCGTTCTCCCCGGAGTCCATCCAGCGTCTTTCCAAGGCGCGCGACCGCCTCAACGAGTCGCGCGGCAGCCACCGTCAGCGCGATGCGAAAAAACCCCTCTCCGCCTGGCCCGAACGAGCTTCCCGGCAGCACGACGACTCCTCCATCCTCCAGCGCCCGGCGCGTAAACACCGCGGAAGGCAGGTCGGCCGGCAACGCAACCCACAAGTACATGGTCGCCTTTGGACTCTCGACGGCGAATCCCGCCTCGCGCAACGCACGGACGCCCGCGTCGCGCCGGCGTTTCAGCTCCGCCACATTGGGTGCGACCAGCGCCTCCGCATGCTCCAGCGCGATCGCCCCCGCCTTCTGGACGGCGAGAAACGGTCCGGTATCCACGTACGATTTCACTCGCACGAGGGCCCGGATGAACTCCGGTGCACCTGCGGCCCAACCGAGTCGCCAGCCGGTCATGGAAAAGCTCTTGGAGAGCGAGAAAAACTCCACCGCGACGTCTCGCGCGCCCTTGATTTCGAAGATGCTCGGCGCCCGATAATCGTCGAAGGTGAGATCCACATAGGGATTGTCATACGCGAGGACGATTCCATGCTTCCGGCAGAGCGCCACCGTACGCTCGAGATATTCCATCGGCGCGATGGCCGTGGTCGGATTGTTCGGATAATTCAGGAAGAGCAGCTTCGTCCGGCGGAGGACGTCCGCGGGCACCGCCTCCAGGTCCACGAGAAAGTCGGTGGCGGGTGTGATGGCCGAGACGTGGGGCGTTCCGCCGCTCAGCACGGTGCCGCCAAGGTACGCCTGGTAACCGGGCTCGGGAACGATGGCGACATCGCCCGCGTTAAGGACGGCCATCGGAAGATGCGCCAGACCTTCCTTGGAACCGATGAGCGGCAGGGTTTCGGTGGCCGGATCAAGACGGTATCCGAAACGTCGCTCCATCCAGTCGGAGGCCGCCCTGCGGAAGGCAGGCAGTCCCTGCTGAAAACCGTATTTGCTGAGAGCAGGGTCATCGAGCGCGGTCTTGAGGCCGGCGATCACCTCCGCGGGGGGCGGATAGTCCGCGTCCCCGGCGCCGAGATCGATGACGTCGACTCCCTGCTCGATGAGCCGCCGCTTGATGGCGGGCACCTCGGCTAGTGGATAGCCGGGAAGCAAGTCCAGCCGCGGGTTGAATGAAATCATTCGATCAGGCGCCTGTGCTGAAGTCTCGGTGATCACGGGTTTCCCTCCCGCAAAGAATCAATCCGCGGCCGAAGTCGCCACCGTTGAACCCGCGAATCAGTGCTGCGTCTGCGGCGCGAGCTCTGCGCCCCTCTCTCGTGTTACCCACGATCGCCCTGGACGCGGTTGCGGAGAATTCCCACGCCCGGCACTTCTACCTCGACGACCTGGCCCGACTCCAGCGCTCCAGTGCCGGCCGGCGTCCCCGTGGCGATCAGATCGCCCGGCTCGAGCGTCATGATCTCGCTGATATACGAAACCAGAAACGGAATCGAGAATGCCATGTCGGTCGCCTTGCCCCGCTGACGTTCCACGCCATCTACTCGGCACACGACCTCGAGGGTTCTCCAGTCGAGCCCGGTGACCACGCGCGGACCCACCGGACAGAAGGTGTCGAACCCTTTCGCGCGTCCCCATTGCCCGTCGGTTTTCTGCAGATCTCGCGCGGTCACGTCGTTGACGCACGTATACCCGAGATCCGCCGCTTCCGCCTGTTCTACGGAGACGTTTCGCATGCGCCGCGGAACCACGATGCCGATCTCCGCCTCGAATTCCACTCGGCTGGAGACAGACGGAAGAATGATCGCCGCGTCCGGCTCGATCAGCGCACTCGGCGGCTTGAAAAAGAGCAGGGGCTGCGCGGGGACCTCATTGCCGAGCTCCCGTGCGTGGGCCAGATAGTTGCGACCGACGCAGACGATTTTCGAGGGCCGGATGGGGATCATACGCTCGCTCCAATGCCGTGTCGGGCGAAAAAGTCTTCGATCTTGGTCCGGACCTGGACCCAGCTGCCGATGACTCGTTCGGCGCGCGGAAGGCCACTCAGCACCAGCGGGCCGTATCGTTTCGTTACCACGCGCCGGTCGAGGAGAACGACCGCCCCCACGTCGGTTCGCGTCCGGATCAGCCGACCGAAGCCCTGCTTGAGCTTGAGCGCGGCGTGCGGGAGAAGATAATGCATGAAGCCATCGTCCCCCTGTTCCGCCAGGCGCTCGAGCCGCGCGGCGGTAATCGGCTCCGATGGAACCTTGAACGGCAACTTGGTCAGCACGAGCGAGCGGAGGGCTCGACCCGGCACATCCACGCCCTCCCAGAAGGAGTCGGTTCCCAACAGAATCGCATTGCCTGCCTCCCGGAAACGGCGGAGCAGAATGTCGCGCGTGGCCTCCCCCTGCACGAGCAGCGGCCACCGCGGTCCGATCGTGGTTCGCAGCTCCGCCGCGGCGCGCCGAAGGGCGACATGACTCGTGAACAGCACGAACATGCCGCCGTCGGAAGCGTGGGCGAGATCGTACACGATCTGGTGCACCGCGTCGGCATGCGCGGACTCATCCTCCCGCGGGTCCGGGATATCGTTGGGGACGCCGAACAGGCATTGCGACGGAAAATCAAAGGGCGAGGGAAGGATTTCCCTGACGGTGACGGGACACGGTTCCGTGGAGAGCCCGAGTCGCGACTCGAGAAAACCAAAGTCTCCGCCGGCTGCAAGAGTGGCGCTCGTGAGCGTGACCGTCTCCAGGCGGTCGAACAGCAGCCCGCGCAGGAGCGGCGCGAGGTCCAGCGGAACCGCGGCCAGCGTGATACCACCGCCCCGGGTACCCGTCCGCTCCAGCCAGCGAACCGTCGCCGGGCCGCCGCGAGTAGGTCGGAGCGACAGGTTGAGCCCGTCCGCGATCGAATCGAGCCGACGGATGACCGCCCGCACTTCCTGCAGTAACCGGGTCCGCCGGTCCGATTCATCCCCACCCTGCATCCGGTCCGCGATAGTCTCCACGTGATCCTTGAGGCTGCGAAATGCCAGCAGGGCTGAGTCGAGCTCCACCCCGAGTCCCGTTTTCCAGATATCATCCGTGGCGAATTCATCGGTGAGTCGGAGCACGCCACCCGGTTCCATTTCGACCCGGGCATGCAGCCTGAGAATCAGCGCATCGGTCGAGCGCCTGGCATCCGCCAGCGCCGGCAGCAGGCGTTCGCGCAGCAGGTCGAGACTCGCTCGGCTCAGGAGATCGTCCCGCGTGCTGAGCTCATAGGCCAGAGTCGGTGCGAGGCCCTTTCCGTTCCGTTCCAGCCGGCCGAGCACTCTTCGAATCGCTCGACTGGTAACCTGCGCGCCGAGGTGGGTGGCCGCGACGTCTTCGAGATGATGGGCTTCATCGAGAATGAGCCGCTGGTAGGGCGGAAGCACCGCGGCCTCTTCCCAGTTGTCCTGAGCCTGGCGCACGGCCAGATCGGCAGCGAGGAGGTGGTGATTCACGACCACGACATCGGCTTCAGCCGCGCGGCGACGCGCGCGAAAGAGAAAACAGGGTTCGAAATGCGGGCACTTGAGCCGGGGGCAGAGATCGGCCTCCGCGCTTACCTCGTCCCACACCTCGGAGCTCGGCGTGACCGCAAGATCAGCCAGCGTGCCATCGGCGGTGCGTCCCGCCCACTCCGCGAGGCCCATCAGTTCATCGAGTTTGTCAGGCTCGAGCAATGAGCGCTGAGCGGAGACGGCCTGATGCAGACGCGCGAGGCAGAGATAATTCCGCCAGCCCTTGAGCAGAGCAAAGGTGGGCGTATAGTCTGCGGTTCCGAGCGCGTCCCTGAGGAGCGGAAGATCCTTGCCGACGAGTTGCTCCTGCAGGTTGATCGTGTTGGTGCTGACGACGGTGCGTTCCCCGTTCGCCTTGGCCCAGGCAAGCGCCGGAACCAGATAGGCGAATGATTTCCCAACGCCGGTCCCGGCCTCGAGCAGGACGGTACCGCCGCCGTTGTACGCGTCCGCGATATGCGCCGCCATATCCCGCTGACTCGGACGATCCTCGTAAGCGCCGAGAGCCGCCGCCACCGGTCCATGCTCTCCGATCATCTGCACAATATCGAATGGATCAATCGGCGTGATCTGCCGCGCCTTCGGCACTTCGACGACGACATACAACGCCGAGGCGTCGTTGTTGACGATGCCGAATCCAACGCCGCCATCGTGCAGTCGCGCCGCGACATGGAGATCGGGTCCCGAAGGCTCCAGATACCCGCTGGGATGGTTGTGAAGGAGCATCTCTCCACGCGACGCGGCTCCAGGCAGAGCCAGCACCATGTCGACCGTCCCGCGTGCCAGGACCCTTGCTTCGACCAGGAGTCCTTTCCCGTTCAGTCTCGCGACGAACGAAACCTCGCGTCCCCCAGCGAGGTGAATTTCACGCGCGAGAAATTCGCGGACCGGTTCCTGGATTCGGAATTCGGGAAGCTCAGCGTTCATGCGGGGTCAGGCTTGGCGTCTGGATGATGAGGATGAACGGCTTCATTTGCCGAAGGGAGACAAAGCTAGCTCCGAACAGGCACCGAAAACAGGCCATGGTGGACGAGGGAGCACGGGAGCGCCGGGAGGCGCCCAGACCAAAGGCGGACGAAGGCTGAGTGGAAAGGCGGTCAGGTCTTGAGTTCCCGCTTCTTCGCCGCCGGAAAGAGCACGTTGTTGAGGATCAGCCGGTAACCGGGTGAGTGCGGATGGAGCGAGAGGTCGGTCGGGGGATCACCGATCTGGTGCTGCGGGTCTTCCGGATCGTGGCCGCCGTAGAAGGTCCAGGTGCCCTGGCCATGCTCACCGTGAATGTATTTGACCCACGGCGCGCCGGCCTCGTCCGCAAGCACAGTCACCGCGGGCTTGAGGGTGCGACGGGTGAAGGATGTGGTCAGTCCGTAGAAGTCGGGAATCACGTCACGGTGATTTTGAACGAGCATGGTAGCGACGGGATCGATCTTCGCGCTGAAGTTGAACAGCGTAAAGGCGCCGAGCTGCTGCCGCCGGTCCGCGGTGTTTACCTGATGCCCGTCGATGTCGGAAAATTCGGGCACCGTCGGGCTGAGCTCGAGTCGGGCGTTCTGAAATGCCAGGGTGCGGCTCCAGTCCATCTTCGAGGTGGCCTCCGGGTCCATCGGTGTGCCGTCGGCATAATTCGCGGCGATGTCGACATTCTGGCTGGCAAGCGCGAGATCCAGGGTTTCAGTCGCAGTACACATCGCGAAGAGAAATCCCCCTTTCTCCACGAAGGCGGCGATCGTCTGGGCGACCGCACGCTTTTCGGCGGGGACCGACGGATAGCCGAAGGACTTGCTGACCCGCGTGTTCCGGTCCACCATGTCCGCGAGCCAGGGAGCGCCCGCGTAGTTCAGGAAGAATTTCGAGTACTGGCCGGTAAAATCCTCATGATGCAGATGGAGCCAGTCGTACTTGGTCAGTCCCTTCGCGAGCACCTCGGTGTCCCACACCTTGTCGAACGAAATACCGGCATACTGGAGGACCATCGTGACCGCGTCGTCCCACGGCTGCGCGTTGGGCGGAGCGTACACTGCGACCTTAGGCACCTTCTCGAGCGGAATCGCATCCATGTTGCCCTGCGCGATCTCCGCCCTGATCTGGAGCAGTGCCCCTTCGTCCAGCGGTTCGCAACGCACGCCAGCGAGCGCAGCGTCACGCGTGACCGTGAGGTCGGAAGGCAAGAGGAACGAACCGCCCCGATAGTTCAGAAACCACTCGCCCCTGCCTCCGCGTTCCAGTACCCGGAACGCCACGCCATACGCCTTGAGATGGTCCGACTGCAGATCGTCCATGGGGACCAGCACCCAGGGAGCCGCGATCAGCGGGAGGCGGAGGATGCGAGAGACCACGGGCAGTCCGCCCAGCGCGGCCAGTCCGGTCGACCCGTGAAGCAGGAAGTCGCGCCGCTTCATGTCTGTGGCACCGCCCCCCGACTCTGATCCAGCAGGCGTCGCGCCTGCGGGACGATCGCGCTCTGGGGATAGTCGAGGATGAGCTGTTCGAGAGTGTGCGTCGCATCGTCACGACGGCCGAGAGTGAGGAGGAGCCGTCCGAGCTCCAGCGTCGCCGCGGCGGCAGTCGCGGGCGACTTCGGCACGATGGCCGCTCGAAAAAGACGCTCTGCATCCTCGGTCTTTCCCTGCGCGGCCAGCAGCTGCCCCGCGAGGAGCCGCAGTTCGGCGCCCCCTCCGTCGGGTGCAAGTTTGGCGGCCACGTCCACGAGCGCCGCGCTGGCGGCCGTCGTATCTCCCTGGTCCAGCGAATAGAAAGCTTTGCCGAGCGCGGGGAGCGAATCCTCCTCGATCGGCTGCAGTATCGCCAGCAGCGACGCTCGGGCCGTCGCTTCCTCGCGGCTCCCGGCGAACGGTCCTGCGGCCTGCAGCGCCTTCTTCGCGTTGGCGATGTCTCCACGATAGAGCAGGATACGCCCGGCGAGCGCGGTCCCGTCGACCGTGCTGTCGGAGGCGAGAAGTTGCAGCGCTCGATCCATCTGACCCTGCCGCACCCAGCCGAGCGCGAGACTGCGTCGCACGCGCTGGAAATCATCGACGGGAAGCGATGTCCGGAACTCCTCCATCTTCTTGGACGCTTCCGCGACGTTGCCCTCATCCACAAGCAGCCCGATGAGAGTCGCGGCGGCACCCGAGACGATATCCGGGGCATTCCGGGAATCGCCGGCGACCGCGGTCAGCATCCGGTGCGCGGCATTCCGGTCGCCGGCATCAGCGTACGCACGTGCCGCATCGAGCTGAAGCTTGGGTCGCTGGGCAACCGCGAGCCTGCCCGCCAGCGCTTCGAGGACCATGCCCCTGGCCTCGAGTCCATCCTTCGACGTCAGCCCGCGCACCTCCTCATAGAACTGTTGCAGCGCGTCAATCGCGACCGCGGGTGAGGGAGAGAGCGAACCCGCGAGCAGCTTGTACGCACCGAGCGGATCGCCCCAGCGCGTGCGCAGGTCGACTTCCAGCCGACGGGCATCGGTGGTCGAGTCTCGATCGATCTGCTTGAGGATGTCCGGCCGAAGGCGTTCGGGCGTCTGTGCGAGCGAGGACACCGCCACTCCGCGATATCCTGGCAGCTGACGAACGGCCATGATCCACTCGTGCGCAGCCGTGGGATAGTCTTGATCGAGCGCGGCGAGTTGCGCGAGCTCCGCGGCAAGGACGTCGGGGCGGTTCATGCGCTCGCGGGCCAGCAGGTACGCCCTCCGGGCAGAGGTGCGATCGCGGTGCGAAAGCGCGGCGGCGCCCCATTCCCGATACGGAGCCTCATCATAAGGCTCGACGGCTGCCCAGCGCTCGACGACCTTGCGCACGCTGTCGGGCAGATCGGCAGCAGCCCACGCGCGAACGGCCACGCCGTAGGCCGATGTCGACTTGGGATCTGCAGCGATGGCCTTCTGCGCCTGCGGAATGATCTCAGGAAGTTTGTTCAGCGGTACCAGGGAACGCTCGAGCCCGAGCAGGGCGGATGCTTCGGCTGGACGGCTGGCCAGTACGGTGCGATACAGCTCGGCGGCGGCCGCGTAGCTCCCACGCCGTTCGAGATCGAATGCTCGATTGAGCGGATCCTGCTGCGCCCGCACGACCGTCGCAAAACCAGCGAATGCAACCGCGATCAGCACACCCCGGCCGGTTCCTCGAGCGAGTCGGTTCACCGGGGAGCGCTCCCGCTGTCCGGATGGTCGGCCAGTCGCCGGAAGTATTCCAGGACGAGTTTGCGCTCTTCGGGCGAGAGTTCCTGCAGCGTTTCCCAGGAAGGCAGACGCAGCACAGAATCACGCGCCAGGATACTCGCCCGGAGCGCCGGAGGCAGATGGACGCTGTCGTCGGTGGCCGTGGTGCTCTGGCGTTCCTTCTTCTGATCTTCTTCCTGACCCTGCAGGGTGCGCCCCGCGTCGAGCATGCGACGGAAGAGCCGCTCCTGGCGATCGACAGTTTGCCGGTCGATCCGCCCCGCTTCAAGGCGGCGCGCGAGGTCCTTCGCTTCGTCGGCCATCGTGCCCGCGCCGGGCGAATTGCCGGAGGCGCGCATCCGCTCGAGCTGCTCGCTCAATGCGCGCTGCTGCGCGCCGAGTCTCCGCAGCTGGTCCTGTACGGCCCCGCTGTTTCCGGCCATCGGCAGCAGACCGCCAGACTGCTGGCCGATCTGACCCTGCTGTGCGGCCATCTTGCTCATCTGTTCGAGCGCCTCCGCGAGACCGGAGCCGCTCCCCGCACCCGAGACGTCGTTCCGGTTCTTGAACAACTGGTACGAGGCGGCGTTCATCGCATCGACGGCCTGGCCGGCATGATCGGCGGCTTCGCGGGCGTTGGGCGCAGCCGTTGAAAGCGCATCCAGCGCCTGCCGCATCTGGTCCTTGGCCGTCGCGAGCGCTACGGTCGATTGCGCTGAAACGAGTGCGTTCTTGCCGGCGGCATCTTTGAGCTGTGCCATCACGCGGTCAAGGCCCTCGGACAGCGCGCCCTGCTCCGAGCGTGCCGCCGCGGAAGCATCACCGCGTTTGAGCGCGTCCGAAAGCGCGAGCTGTCGCTCGGACAGGCGGCTGGTTTCGGACATTGCGCGGCCCATCGTCTCCGCTACCTCCTCGCGCCATTCCTGCTGCAGGTCCTTCCGCTGCTGATCAAGCTGCTCGCCCAGCGGCTGGAGCGCCTTGGCCGCATCCTCTCCCTGCTTCTGAGCGCGCTGGCGCTGACCGCTCCGCGCGGACTGACTCGCCTGGCTCATCTGGCGAGCGGCCTGTTGCACCTGGCTGGCTGCCTCCCCGAGTTTCTGTTCGGCCTTCGCGTCCCCGGCTTCCCGGGAAAGTTTCTGCAGCGCGGCGGCGAGCGAGTCGGTGCGCGCGGCGAGCTGACGCTCCTCCGCTGCCGCCCGCGAAGAGTCCGCGGCGGGCACCTGCCTGGCCCAGTCCTGCTGTTGCCGAGTGAGCTCCTTCGTTTCAGCGGTGAGGTTCGCCATGTCGCCTTCGACGGCGGCACGGCGGAACAGTTCCCGGCTCCGCTCCAGCGCCTCCTGCAACTGTTTCTGCGCATCAGCGAGTTGCGCGAGTGCATCCTTCGTGCGTTCGGGATCAAGGTCCTTGAGCGCACTCTGGAGTTCGGCGAGACGCTGGCGCAACTCCGGTGTGAGGGCACGGTCGAGCTGCTCCCGAATCTCCTGGAGCCGCTGCTGCCACGCCGGATCGTTCAGTCCGGCCGCCTTGGCACTCTGTTGAATCGCCTCGACGGAACGCTTGAGGTCTTCCGCCTGCTTGATGAGTTGTTCCTGCGCAGCCGCCGCGGCCTCAGCGCGCTTGGCCTGCTCGAAGCTCATGGACTGATCGCTGCTGCCGGTGCGCTGTTCACCGGCCTCGCGCGCGCGCTCCTGGGCGAGGTCGCCGGTCTGGCGCTCGAGTCGCTGGCTCTGCGCCACGATACTGTCCAGCCGCGCGCCGACTGACTGGGATGCCTGACGCTCGGCCGCGCGGATCTCGCTCAGCGTGGCGAGTCGAAGGACGAACTCCCGAGAACGGCCGACATTCGCCTGCGGGGAATTGTCGGTCGCCCGGACGAAGTAATGGACCGTGTCGCCGGGGAGCAGGCCCCGCTGATTGAGGTCGAGATCGAACGAAAGGATGGCATGATCCGGCGCCGCCGCCGGAAGGGCGACCGTCTCCAGTCGCGCCGGATCAGCGAATCCAAGACTGCTGACTCGTCGGCTCTCAACCACGAGCCGGTCGAGACCGTGATCGTCGCGCGCATCGATCACCAGGGGCAGGTGCAGGCTGAGCGGAGCGACAGTGTCGGCTCCGGGCACCGGCACATCGACCTGGGGAGCGCTGTCGGGGATTATTCGGAGCAGCAGGCGGGAAGTGTCTCCAGCCAGCGGTCCGCCCGAGGCAGTGGAGAGTGCGAGGCGGTACCCGCGGCTCGCGGCCGGAACGAAGCTGCCGGAGAAGTGGCTGTTCGCGATGTCGAGTGAATCGACACTCCCGCTTGAGACCCATGCGGCGACGGAGAGAGGAGCCGTGGCGTCCCCACGCGTCTCGAGGCGGGTGCCGGCCGGCAGAGGCACCGTGTCGCCATTGGTCGGAATCGGTTCTTCGTCGAGATGGAGATATTTCGGGTAGTGCGCGGTGACCGCGAGACTTCCCAGGAACGCGGGGATCCTCACCTTTACCTGGACCGTGTCCGACCCGCGGCTCCCACTCGTGATCCTGGCGAACAGATCCGTCTCGAGCGGCCCCACCGACACCGTCGCTTCACCGGTGGAATCCAGCTGGACCGCGCGCCCGCGCCACGATTCTCCCGGTGCGCGAGTCCACAGGATCGCCCGGCGGCGCCCCAGGGCGCGAAGTGCCACGTCCACCGTTGCCCCGCGATCGACTTGATCGTGGGCCGCCCGGATCATGACCGGCGATACCGTGGCCGTCCATGCGCGGCCCGGGTGCCAGAGGGTCGCGGCGGCACCCGAAAATGGGCTGGTGGCGGTGAAGGCGGTGAGACCGAGGACGAGAACGCCGGTGCCGCCGAGTGCACGAAGGCGAAAGGCGGCCGCGAGCGGACGAAGTTGCAGCTGCCCGTCGCGGGAGAGATCTCCGGCATGCCGCCGGTCCGCTGCCTGCAGGAGGGCGCCGCTGGTACCGGAAGCGGGTAGCTCGAGCAGAGCCGTGAGCGACCCGCCCCGGCGCGCGCCGAGTCCCTCGAGATGGCGGGCCATCCACGAAGGAGTGAGGGCGCGGAGATGTCGAATACCTAACGCCGCGAGGACGGCCCCGAGCAGCAGGAATAATCCCCATGCGACCAGCACCCACCAGGGCTGATCAAACCACCCGAGCCTCAACGCCGAGATGACGACCGCGAGCAGCAGCGCCATCACGCCGAGTCCGGATGCCGCCCAGGTCAGCGCGCTCAGACCGCGGAGGGGCCAGGTCAGTCGCCGAAGTGCGGCCGCGGTCTCCGTCAACCGCCGTACCCTACCGCGTATGCAAACAGGTTCACGCCCATGCGAAGCGCTGCCTCATGCTTTTCCGGGGGATCGCGATGGACTTCGAAGTCTTCCCACCCATCGCCGAGGTCGGATTGATACGAGTAATAGACGACGAGGCGACCGTCCAGAAAGATCCCGAATCCCTGCGCAGGCTTCCCATCATGCTGGTGAATCTTGGGAATACCCTTCGGAAAGTCGTACACCAGATGATAGATCGGGTGCGTCAGCGGGACTTCGACCAGGGGGTGGTCGGGAAAGAGGCGCGCCAATTCGCGGCGGAGCGACTGATCCATTCCGTAGTTGTCGTCGGCGTGCAAAAATCCGCCCTGCTCCAGGTATCGCCGAAGCGTCAGCAGATCGTGATCGCTCCAGTGAACGTTGCCATGCCCGGTCATATAGATGTAAGGCACATCCCAGAGGTCGTCATCGGCGAGCGATACCACGCGTTCCTTCGGCGCGACCCGGAGTGAAGTCCGGCTCCCGATGGCCTGCAGCAGATTGGGAAGACTCGAGGGATTGGCGTACCAGTCTCCGCCGCCCTCATAGTGCAGACGACCAACCGTCATCGTGCCCGGTACGCTGGCGCTTGTTGCGGGATGGGACCGTGGTCCCGTGAAGGAGACCGTCGAGAGTCCGAGCACGAGCAGCAGCTTTTGCACGATCAGGGTAGCTCCATCACCAGGCGATAAACGTCGTTGCGGGGAAGCCCGAGGGTCTTTATCAGATGCTGGACGGTGGCCTTTCGTGACATGCCTCCCTCCAGGAGCTCGCGTGCCAGGCCCGACGCAGTAGCCATCGGATCCTGCTCCGACTCAGCCGGCGTCGGGCTGTCGCCGGCGCCTTCCAGAACGATAGTCAGTTCTCCGCGCGGCGGATGCGCAGTGAAATGCTCCACGGCCTCATGCAGCGTAGACGAGCGAATCTCCTCATGAAGTTTCGTGAGCTCCCGAGTAACCACGACTGTACGTTCGGCACCTGCAGCTGCAGCGAGGTCCTCCAGCAGGGCAACCAGCCGCGGCGGAGCCTCGTACAGCACGACCGACCATTCGCTCTCCGCGGCCTGCCGAAGGAGTCGGCTCCGCTCCCTCCCCTTCCGCGGTAGAAACCCGAGAAACAGGTGTCGGTCGGCCGGCAGCCCCGATATGGACAGCGCCGTCACCACGGCAGAGACTCCGGGAATGGGGACGACGACGATCCCGGCC
>JBDUEA010000069.1:0-15203 GCA_040002695.1 Gemmatimonadota bacterium
GGGGAACGGGGAACGGGGAACGGGGAACGGGGAACGGGGAACGGGGAACGGGGAAAGGGCCTGCGAATGTAGGCGTCCTCACCTCGAAATGTCAGCCGGCGGGTTCGGTGCCCTTCTCCGCCTTCTCCGCCTTCTCCGCCCTCATGCCGCCACGGATTCCGCGGTACCGATCCGGCCGTTCGCCTGCGATTTTCCGCGGAGCAGTGCGGCTTCGACGAGGGCGAAGAGATCCTTGGTTTCGGTCGCGGAGGGATGCGGGAAGGTCACGATGCCGGCACTCAGCATCGGGCGATCACCGGCCGCGAGCTCCGGAAACGGATGGCTCTCGATGATCTGGCGCACGCGACCCACGCTCGAACGCGCACCCTCGAGGTCGGTCTCGGGGAGGACCAGCGCGAACTCATCGCCGCCATAGCGCGAGACGAAATCCGGCGCCCGAAGTTCGCGCTGCAGAATGCCGCCGAGCTCCGACATGATGCGGTCGCCGACCACGTTACCGAACCGCTCGTTGAAGCTGCGCAGCTGATCGACATCCAGCAGAATCAGGCTGAAGCTGAGGGCGTAGCGGCGCGCCCGCTCGAATTCCTCACGGATCCGGCGGTCGAGCGCGTCGAGGCTGCCGCAGCCGGTAAGCATGTCGGTGGAGAGCGCACTCACCTGGCGCCGAGCGATTCCGGCCCGGCGTTCCTCGTTCTCGAGGAGCTTGGTGGCGGCGTTGGCCAGCTTCTCCACGAACTCGAGCTGTTCCGGCGTGAGATTCGGATCGGTGCGGCGCGTCCGGAGCAGCAGCACGCCGGCGGTCCGGCCCTGCAGCGTGACCGGAATGACGGCGACACTCCGCACGTCGATCTGGACTCCCTGTGCGTTCCAGTGCGGGCGGATCTCCTCGAAGAGCGGATGGGTGCGTACGTCGGGAATGAACACCGGCTGATCGGTGTGGAGCGCCTCGAGAACTTCGGGATACCGGCGAAGATCCACGCGAAGATCCCGCGTCGAGGGGCTCTCACAGACCGCAACCACGCGGCCGAATTCTTCACCCGGCGCAGTCAGGATGAACGAGCAGCGCGAGAGCTCGAGCGCGAGGCCGATCCGGCGCACCAGCGTCTCGACGATCTCGTCGGAGCGCAGGGTCGTGGAGACTTCCTGCAGGATATCGAACATCTGTTCCTGCGCGCGCATCGTCGTGCGGATCGCCGCGGCATCCGAACGCGTGCGGAGGCGGGCGCCGATCCGCGCATTCAGCTCGGCCAGGTGCACCGGAGAGACCACCGCGTCATCCGCGCCGAACGCGAGCGCACGGGTCACCGCATCCCGGTCGTTCTCTCCGAGGACGGCGACACGCGGGACCACACGCCACGCTGAGGACTCGAGACTCTGAAGCCGGGCCCCGAGATGTTCATCGGCGCGGGAAGCTGTGATGATGATGACGTCGGGAGGTGGGCCATCGCCGGCGTCAGGCGCGAGGCCCGGCGTCGTATCTGTTTCCATGACGACGTAGCCGCCGCGGACCAGCGAGCGTTCCAGTCCGTCAGGACGGGTTGCAGCATCGCCCATGAGCAGGACCCGCGGCCGATTCTGGTCAGTCAATCAAGTATGCCGGGAAAAGGCCGGGAGGAACGTACGCGTAGCTTCACCTCTGTCAAGCGACCATAGAATGGCAGTTGCCTTGAGGGCCCGCGATGTACTGGGGGCGCACGTCTCTTCGCAGGGAGGAGTGGACTCGGCGCCGGAGCGCGGTGGCGCGATCGGAGCGACCGCCATCCAGGTTTTCACCAAGACTCCCAACCAGTGGCGCGAGCCGGAGATCGACGGTGGGACCTGCGAGCGATTCCAGCAGGCCATGGCACAACACGGGCTTTCGGTTGCCACCTCGCACGATTCGTACCTGATCAATCTCGCCTCTCCAGACCCTGCGCTAACTGCACGCTCCATCGACTCTTTCATTGCGGAGTTGCGCCGGTGTACCGCCCTCGGCATCGGCTACATTGTGTCGCATCCGGGCAACTACATTGATGACCCGATTGCCGGTCTCCAAAGGAATGCAGCGAACTATACGCGCTGTCTCGAAGAGGTGCCCGGCGAAGTAAAGGTGCTCATCGAGACGACGGCTGGCACCGGAACCTCGCTCGGCAGCCGCTTCGAGGAACTGGCCGAGCTCCGTGCGCTGGTGCCGGCCAGTGTGCGTCCCCGTATTGGATTCTGTGCCGATACCTGCCATCTCTACTCGGCGGGTTACGACCTCGCCGGGGACTACGACGGCGTGTGGGCAGAGTGGGATCGGGTCATCGGGCTCGAACACCTCGACTGCTTTCATTTCAACGACTCGAAGACGCCGTTTGCCTCGCATCGCGATCGCCATGAGCTGATCGCCGAAGGCAGCCTCGGTGCGATTCCCTTCCGCCGGCTGATGACCGATCCCCGGTTCGTGAACGTGCCGAAGATCCTCGAGACACCGAAGGGCGATGATATGGTCACGCTCGATCGAAAAATGCTCCGACGCCTCCGCGCGTACGCGCGAGGGCCGCGCCGTCCGGCGCGTTGACCGCTCCTCCGCTTACGGCCATCTTATCCTGATGCGACCTCTGATCCATCCCGCGGTGCGCACCAGCGCTTTCCTGGTCCTGCTGCTCGCGCCGGCGCCCGCCCGCCTTGCCGCCCAGACTTTTACCGCCGCTCTCGGCGCCACCGCCAGCACCCGTCTCCTCCACGATCAGATCGTGAGCGGGATCGACGTGCAGCCGAAAGTTGCCCCGACTCTCAACCTGCGCGCCGAGAAAGGACTCGCGCACGGCTACGGCATCAACGCCGAACTCGGCATCACGAGCGGCGGTCTCAAGATCAGGGAGAACGGGGTCTCACGGGACTTCGTCAGCTTGCGCACGGTCTCGCTGACCGGTGGCGCGGACGGCCGATTCATCCTCGGCACCCGATGGCGTCTGGGCGTTGGCGCCATCAAGTATTTCCCGTCGCGCCACGAGGGATTGTTTCTGCAGGGAGGCCCGACCGAGATCATCGGCGGGGCGGGTCTCGACTACAGCTGGAAGGTGCGGCCCCCGTTCGCGCTGGTGGTCGCGGCGCGCTACGACTATCACCGCTTCACCACGGCCGAGCTCAAGAGCCGCGGCTTCTTCCGCACGGAAAACGTGCACCGCGTGGCGCTGACGTTCGGCATCTCCTGGCTCAAATCATGATTCGTCGCCTGCTGCTCGCCGGCGCCGCTCTCGCGGCTTTCGCAGTGATCGCCTGCTCCGATATCGTCGCACCCTCGCGCTTCGGGCGTTACGAGTGGCGTCTGTTCGTCGCCTTTGACAGCCTCGGACCACGGGAGGATTCGCTGACCTTCCACTGGCCTGCGAGCTCTCTGCCGGTCAAGATCTGGGTGGAAAATCAGTACGGCATGCCTGGGTTCGTTCAGCACTCGATCGGCCTCTGGAAGAATGCCTTCCTCTACGGCGAGTACGATGCCGTCATCGTTACGGACTCGAGTACCGCGGACGTGATCGTCCGGACGATCATCGCGCCGCTCAAGCCGTCGCCCTCCGCCGGCCGTCTCGCGAGCGCACTCTTTCCCGGCTGCAGCGGTGAAACGGACATCGATACCGTCGCGACCCGGAACCAGCTCCGGCTTCCCGTGCACGCCTACGTGTATCCCAAGTTCGATCCGACGACCAATGATCTCACCCAGTGTTTCCGCATCACGGCCACACACGAGCTCGGTCACACCCTCGGTCTCTTTCAGCACAGCGGCGATACCCTCGACGTGATGTTCTCCGACCCGGTGGCGGAGCAGCCGAGTCCGCGCGACATCCGCACGGTGGAGACGGTGTATCACTTTCCGGTGAGCCTGGTGCCGGTGCGGCCGTAGGCGCCCTGCAATTCGGCGCGGGGAATTCAGTGGTACTGGGCAGGAGTGTGGCCGAAGATCGGTTTGATCACGCACCAGGCAGACGATTGGCTTGCTTAATTCCCTCTCGGGGGCAAGAGGACGCATCAATCTCCGCTGAATCTGCATAAAAATCCATCCCATCCGGCCCGTTGCCCGTCCCCGGTAATCTGCCGATCTTTCCCGCCCCGGATCGATCGGCGCGAGTCTCCTCCCTCGGGACTGCGCTCAGTCGTCAACCGTCTCTGCGCGAAGGACACATGGGCACTCGTATAACCCCGGCCCCCGAGGCCGCCAGCTTCCAGATCCCAGGACTCGCCCCTTCCCTGGCCCACCGCAATCTGTCGCCCGCGGCGCTCGCCGAGCAGGCCATTCTCCGGCAGGAAGCGCGTTTCACGGATCATGGGGCCCTTTCAGTAGTCACATCGCCTCATACCGGCCGGTCACCGCAGGACAAGTTCCTCGTGCAGGAGCCCGAGTCTTCACCGCACATCTGGTGGGAGAAGAATGCGCGGATGGACGAGGCCTCCTTCGAGCGCCTGCACGCCGCCGTGCTCTCTCACCTCAAGGGCCAGAAGCTCTTCATCCAGGACCTGTTCGGTGGCGCTGATCCGGCCTACCGGCTGCCCGTCCGGTTCGTGACGCCGAATGCGTGGCATGCGCTCTTCGTGAACAACATGTTCATCCGTCCCACGACCGCCGAGCTGGCAGAATTCCAGGCGGGCTTCACGGTGCTCCACGCTCCTGAGTTGATGGCCGATCCGGCGACCCACGGCACGCGGACCGGCACCTTCATCGTGATCCACTTCGGTCGCCGGATGATACTGATCGGCGGCACCCGTTACGCGGGCGAGCTCAAGAAATCCATCTTCTCCGCGCTCAACTACCTGCTCCCACGGCAGGGCATCCTCTCGATGCACTGCTCCGCCAACATCGGGCCGGCCGGCGATACCGCGATTTTCTTCGGACTTTCCGGCACCGGCAAGACGACGCTCAGTGCCGACCCGACCCGACAGCTCATCGGCGACGACGAACACGGCTGGAGCGATCACGGCGTCTTCAATTTCGAAGGCGGCTGCTACGCCAAGATCATCCGGCTCAGTCGAGAGGGCGAGCCCGAAATCTTCGCGGCGAGCCAGATGTTCGGGACCGTGCTCGAGAACGCTACCGTCGACCCGGATACGGGCGTGGTAGACTACGACTCGCAGGCAATCACCGAGAATACCCGCGCCTGCTATCCGATCACCTGCATTCAGAATCACGTTGCCAGCGGGCGCGGTGGTCATCCGAAGAATGTCATTTTCCTGACCGCTGATGCTTTCGGTGTGCTGCCCCCGATCGCCCGGCTCACCGCCGAGCAGGCGATGTATCACTTTCTTTCGGGATATACCGCGAAAGTCGCGGGGACGGAGCGCGGCGTTACCGAGCCTGCCGCAACCTTCTCGGCATGCTTCGGTGCTCCCTTCCTGCCGCTTCACCCGGGGGAGTATGCGAAGATGCTCGGTGAGCTGGTCGGAAAGCACCAGTCGAGGGTCTGGCTGGTCAACACCGGTTGGACCGGAGGACCCTATGGCGTCGGAACCCGGATGAAGCTTTCCCATACGCGCGCGATGGTGCGTGCGGCACTGGCCGGCAAGCTCGACAACGCGGAATTCCGCACCGATCCCGTGTTCGGAATCCAGGTCCCCACTTCCGTGCCCGATGTTCCCGCCGCCGTGTTGCAGCCGCGCGCGACCTGGCCCGATCCCGACGCATACGATGCGCAGGCCAGGAAGCTCGTGACCATGTTCCGGGAGAATTTCGAGCGGTACCGGGCCGGAGTGAATGAGGCGATCGTAAAGGCCGGACCACTCCTCTAGCACGAACTGGCGCCGGACAATACCCGGCGCAAGATTATGTGACCGGCGACTGCAACCTGACGGCCCACGACGTTCCCCTTTGGCGATAGATTTATGCCGCCGAACGGGAACGTTCGTCTTTCCGGAGTCCTGTCCTTCCCCTCGGTGAAAGATTACACGAACGGAGCCGTATGCTGCGCCACCGGGAGTTTGAAGTCATCAGGGATCCGCTCTGGGACAACATTCGATTGGAGCCCGGCGCCGTGGACGTGCTGGACACTCCCGCGATGCAGCGTCTCAGATATATCCGCCAACTCGGTCATGCCTTTCTCGTCTATCCCGGCGCGACGCACACCCGCTTCGAGCACGCCCTCGGCGCCTATCATCTCACTCGCCGCGCGCTGGCGGCGCTCGAGGAACGGGGAGAGCTGGACCAGGTGCCTGACGGTGACCGGCTCGCTGCCCGGCTGGCCGCACTGCTCCACGATATCGGCCACTATCCGTTTTCACATACGCTGGAGGAAGCCGGTTTTCCGCACCATGAGAAACTCGGCGTCGCCGAGCTCTCGCGGGGTGAGCTCGCGGCCCGCCTCGAGGCCATGGGTGTCCCGAACCTGATCGGCGAAATCGGCGGTTTCATCACGGGAACGAGTGCGAGTCCGCTGCGCGGACTTATTTCCGGATCGCTCGACCTCGACAAGATCGACTACCTGAGCCGGGATGCGCGCATGTGCGGCGTCCCCTACGGCGCGGTCGATGTAGATCGGCTGCTTGCCGCGCTGACGCTGGTGGAAACCGCACCAGGAGTAATCGAGGTCGGCGTGCAGGAGAAGGGAATCAGCGCGCTGGAGTCGCTGTTGTTCGCGAAGTACCAGATGTACCGCAACGTCTACTGGCACCACGCCGTTCGGTCCGCCACCTGCATGTTCAAGCGCGCCGTCTGCTGCGCGGTCAGTGCCGGCGGACTATCTCCCGAAGGAATTGCCCGCGCGACGGACGACGGACTGACCGAGCGCCTGCTTGCGGCTGACAGGACCGGCCTTGCGGCGGCGGTGCAGTCGCGCCGGCTCTACAAGCGCGCGCTCGATCTGCCCGCCAGCGACGTACCCGCGGAGACCCAGCCCTGGCTCATGAAGGACGCAGGACTGCTGGCCCTCGCGGAGGATGCGCTCGCCAGGGAATACGGACTCCTGCCCGGACAACTGCTGCTCGATTTTCCCTCGAATCCGTCGATGCTGGCGGTGAACCTGCCACTTCGCACGCGTAGCGGACAGGTCGAGCGGCTCACCGGAGAGGGGCGCGCCGGACAGTTCGGCTTGCCGCGAGTGGCCAGCGAGCTTTACGCCAGTGCGCAGCGCTTCCGCGTGTTCACATCTGAGCGGCCATCGCGCGGGCTGGATGGCATCCTCGACGTGATTGCGATGCCGGCGGACGAGGTGCGGAAACGGGTAGCGGAGGAGCGGGCGCTGGTCCGCCGATAGGGACTGGAGCGGGCAGGCGAGTGGCCGAGGAGGGGAAAATCCGCAGATCTCACTGATGTCACAGCGTGGCTTGTCGGTTTCTCGAGCGCAAACAGGACCTGCGTTGAGAATTGGACACCCTCGATTCTCCTGCTCTCATTCGTGGCGGATGGCCTCGATCGGGGAGAGGCGGGCGGCGCGAAGCGCCGGGTACAATCCGAACCCCAGTCCCACGATAATCGCCGAAAGAGCGGCTACTGTCACCGTTCCCCACGAAACGCCTGCATAGATCTGCGCCTGCGTGTTCGCGCGGATGATTCCGGTGAGCGCAAACGCCGAGACTAGTCCCAGCGCCACTCCAATCAGACTCCCCGCCCCCGCAATCGCCACCGACTCCGCCAGAAACTGCACGAGGAGATCCCGCTGGCGAGCTCCAATCGCCTTTCGAATGCCCAACTCGCGCGTGCGTTCAGTTACCGAGGCCAGAAGAACGTTCATGATTCCGATTCCGCCCACCAGCAGCGAGATGCCGGTGATGGCGCCCATGAACAGCTTGAACACCATCATGGCCTGCGCGGCCTGCTCCAGGCGTCGCGCCTGAGTCGAGATGCGCGCCTTTCGTTTCCAGTCTCCAAACCGCTTCTCCAACCATTCCTCGGCGCCTCGCTGCACCGCGGCGACCTGCTCGATGCTCGCCGCCTTGAGGATCAGCGTCGGCGCCCGGGGCCGGGGCGTCGGTTCGAGAGCATCCGCAATGCCTTCGAGTGGTATGAAGGCCGCGCCGTGTGTCTCCTCCTCGATTCCGGCCAGCACCCCGACGACTGTGCGCTTCCTTTCCCGGACTCGCACCTCCTGCCCTACCAGATTTTCCGGCGATGCCCCACCGAGGCGGAGCGCGAGCGCATGAGAGAGAACCACGACGGGTGCGTTCGACTCCGCCTGCATCTCGGTGAAGTAGTGTCCCCGAGCAAAACCCGAGCGGAATACGCTGTCCGCTTGCGGAAGCGTGGCATTGACCGTAGCCGTATCCACATTCCCCGTCGGCCCCACGAGCGTTGCACTGCCACTTACGTTGAGTGCCGAGCCCTCGACGTCGGTGATCGAACGACGGGCATCGAGACCGTCCGCCGCGGAGAAGACAAGGTAGTCATCCAGCGGATATTCCTGACCGTCGATGGTTCGGGTGAGAATCGGCTGGATGACGACAGCCTGCACATCCGTCGTCTGTGAGAGCTGCTGCCGGCCGAACCGCGCCATGCCGTCGCCAAGTGCGAGCACAGCGACGAGCGCGGCGGCGCCGACAATAATGCCGAGCGTGGCGAGAAAGGTCCGCAGAGGATTGGCGCGGAGCGCACCGAAACCGACGATGATGGAGGAGAACGTGGCAGACCGCATGAGGCCGTTCAACGGGGCAGGGCGCCCCGAGGTTTCAATCCGGCTCGATGCGGACGATGATCGCGGTGATGTTGTCCAGCCCGCCGCGGCGGTTGGCCTCGCTGATCATCCGGTCCACCCACTGCTGAGGACCGCCCTCGGACGAAAGGATCGTCACGAGATGCGGATCCTCGAGCATGCCGGTGAGGCCGTCGGAGGCAAGCAGAATGATGTCCCCCGGCCTGAGCTGACCGAAGTAGAGATCCGGGACCACGTCGTTGTTCGCGCCGATGCAGCGGGTGATGACGTTGCTGTATGGGTGGACCCGTGCCTGCTCCGCGGTGAGCAGGCCCAGGTCGACCTGCTCCTGCACGTAGGAGTGATCCTTGGTGATCTGGAGAAATTCGCCGTCCCGGAGAATGTAGGCCCGGCTGTCGCCCACCTGCCCGATCAGAAAACGTTTCGGCAGCAGGATCATCGCGGTGGTGGTGGTCCCCATGCCGCGCTTGTCGTGCTCAGTGAGCGTTCGATCGAAAATCGCGTTGTTGGCGTTGATGATCGCGGTGCGCATCCGGTCGCCCGCCTGCTCGTCGGTCAGGCCGCGAAGGCTGCCCAGCTCCTTGGAGATGATCCGCACGGCCATCTCGCTCGCGACTTCACCCGCAGCGTGCCCTCCCATGCCGTCCGCGACGATGAACACGCCGCGGTCCGAGAGCATGAGATAGTTGTCTTCATTACCCGACCGGACAATGCCGGTGTCGGTGCGCGCGGCGCAGGTGAAGTGCACGGAGTGCGCTATCTCTTGAGGAGGAAGGCGGCGACGACGGCTGCAATTACGGCGATGACGATCACCGGAAGGACCCACGACGGCAGTCCCGCCTTAGCGGGAGGAGACGCGACGACGACCGGCGCCCGCCGCGGCTGCGGACTCTTCACCGGCGGTGCGACGGGCCGAGGCGCCTCGGCCTGGGGTTCGAGCCTGACAGGAGCTTTCGGCTCCGGAGCCGGTTGGGATGGCGCCTTGGCGGCGCTCTGGGGCATCGGCATGGCAGTGAGCACCTTGGTGCCGGAGCCCTTCGCGACGTGATCGACGTCGTCCAGCGGCTCGAACATCAGGGAGACCTCGCCGATCCGCACGGCCGCGCCCGGACTGAGAATCGCTTCCCCGGTGATCCGCTCGCCATCGACGAAGGTGCCGTTGGTCGAGCCCAGGTCCGTGAGGATCCAGAGCTCTTCGCGGTGCTGCAGCTTCGCGTGGTTGGTGCTGACGCTTTCGTCCGGCACGACGAGATCGTTGTAGTCGGCCCGCCCCAGGTTGACGACCGGCACGCGCACCTGCAGCCGCGTCCCCTTGAGACTGCCGCTGCGTACGAGGAAGGACGCCATCGCCGGCACCGAAGCGGATGGGCGTGCGGCAACAGGAACCAGCTTGGGAGGCGTGAGCGGCGAGAGCGGCATCCCGTGCATCGTATCGTGCAGACGCTGAGCGGCTCCAGCCGGCGCCGGTGTCGGTTCGGACGATTCGAAAACCGGTGGGCGGACAGGTGGAGCGACCACCGGCGGCGCTACAGCCACGGGGACGGCCGGCGGAGCGGCGGGCGCGCCTGCCGGCGCGGCTGGTGCCGCGGCATCGGCGTAGAACCGGAACTCGTGGTCTCCGATCCGGATCACGTCCGCACGGGCAAGGACCCGCTGCGACTCGATACGATCTCCATTGACGAAGGTGCCGTTGGTGCTGCTGTCGACCACTACGTATCCCTGCGGCGTCGCGAGAATTTCGGCGTGGCGACGCGAGACATCCTTGTTGGGCACTACGACATCGCAGCCGGCTTCGCGTCCGAACACGAGCGCGGTGGCACCGATGGTATACTCGCGACCATCGGTGAGGCAGACGAGTCGGCCTCCGGTGGCGGCGGTCGCGGAGTGCGCCGTGCCCGGTCGGGCTCCCGCCACCATGCGGGCTATTTCTGCTGCGCTGACGAATTGGGTACTGCCGCTGCGGCGGGGATCGGTGACGAGGATTTCCTGAGTACCGATCTGAAGCTTGTCTCCATGAAGGACTGGCGAAGGCTCAGCCCCGAGTCGAACTCCGTTCAGCAGCACCTCGGCATCGGGAACGGCCTGCCGAGCGGCGGCGGTGCCGTCACTGGCACCCTGCACGATGGCATGTCGCGGGCGCACCCCCTCGCCGGACAGGCAGATCGCACTGGATGGATCCGAGCCAACGATCAGTTCCCCGGTGGGAACGGCGTACCGCTGCCCACCGATTTCGAGTTCCATCATGGAGCGATTCCTGTCGAAAAACCGGGGTTCGACAAACGTACCGAGGCGCATCTAAGGGCGCAAGCGAAACCGCCTTACACCGTCAGGCGGTTCGGAAATCCGGCCGCCGGATGCCCTTGCGGCGGGCGACCGGACCGCTACCGAATCCGGGGATTCGGTCTCACAAAGTTGGCGATTGAATCGGTTCCCTCAGGCGCTCCGTGCGCGGCCCGCGCTCAGCTGAAGCTGATAGAGCCGTTCGTAGAGACCGCCCGCCTGGAGCAGCACCTGGTGATTGCCTCGTTCCTTTACCTCACCGTGATGCATCACGAGAATTTCGTCGGCGTGCAGGATCGTACTCAATCGATGGGCGACCACCAGGCTGGTCCGCCCGCTCATGAGCTCGGCGATTGCCTGCTGAATCTGCGCCTCGGCCTCCGTGTCGACGGAGCTCGTCGCTTCGTCGAGCACCAGGATGCGGGGATCGAGCGCGAGCGCCCGCGCGAAGCTGAGCAGCTGCCGCTCACCGACACTCAGGCTTCGTCCCCGCTCGCCGAGTACATGCTCGTAGCCGTCGGGGAGACGCCGGATGAACCGGTCGGCGCCCACGCGTCGCGCGGCTTCCCTGGCCTGTTCGGGCGGGATTGGGGCATCGAGCGTGAGATTTCGCAGAATGCTCCCGGTAAAGAGGAAGAGATCCTGTTGCACGAAGCCGATGAGCCGCCGGACCTCGCCGGAGGAGAGCTCCCTGATGTCCACGCCGTCGATCGTGATCCGGCCCCGCTGCGGATCGTAAAACCGAAGGAGCAGACTGATG
This sequence comes from Gemmatimonadota bacterium, assembly GCA_040002695.1. Lineage (GTDB taxonomy): Bacteria > Gemmatimonadota > Gemmatimonadetes > Gemmatimonadales > GWC2-71-9 > JBDUEA01. The sequence continues at coordinate 11,635 of JBDUEA010000069.1, forward strand.
ATCGTGGTCTTCCCCGCGCCCGTGTGCCCCACGATGGCCAGCGTCTGCCCCGGCCGCGCCGTGAACGAGACATCCTTGAGCACCCAGTTGGTAGCGTGCCCCGGACGCTCCGCACCGTAGGCGAACCAGACGTTTTCGAAGCGGACCTCCCCCCTGGGATGCAGTGGGAGCTCACGCGGGGTCTCCGGTTCGACGATCGTCACGGGCGTGTCGAGCAGATTGAAGATCCGCTCCGATGACGCCATCGCGCTCTGCAGCAGGTTGTATTTCTCCGAGAGGTCCTGCAGCGGCTGGAAGAAACGCCGGGTCAGCTGGATGAACGCGGCGAGCACACCGACTGTGAGCGTATGGTCGAGCGCCCGGATGCCGCCATAGAAGAGCAGCGCCGCCAGTGCCACCGCCGTGAGAAGTTCTATGACGGGAAAGAAGATGGCGTAGACCGTGATCGACCTGAGATGCGCCTCGAGATGCCCCTGGTTGATCTCGGCGAACCGCGCCGAAGCATCGGCCTCGCGCCCGAAGAGCTGCACCACTCGCATTCCGGAGAGGTGTTCCTGCAGGTAGCTGTTGAGTTGCGCGAGCCGGGTGCGGATGTCCCGAAAGGCGGCGCGCACATGGCGGCGGAAAATCGACGCCGTGAGCAGGACGAGGGGCATTACGCCGAACGCGACGAGCGCCAGCCGCCAGTCGGTTACCAGCATCGCTACCATGATGGCGGTGAGCGTGAAGACGTCCCCGAAGACGCTCACGACGCCCGATGAAAAGAGCTCGTTGAGGGTTTCGACGTCCGACGTGACCCGCGTCATCAGACGGCCCACGGGGTTCCGGTCGAAATACGGGATGCTGAGTCGCTGCAGGTGGGAAAAAATCTGGAGCCGGAGATCGAGCATGACCCGCTGCCCGATCCAGGTCGTGAGCAGCGCCTGTCCATAGTCGAACGCGAAATCCAGCACCAGCGAGAGCAGATACAGCCCGCTCAGCAGGCTCAGGAGATGGACGTCCTTCGCGGGGATCGCCACGTCGAGCGCCCGCTGCGTGAGCAGCGGTCCGACGAGCGCGAGTCCCGCGGTCGCGAAGAGCAGGCCCACCGCGAGCAGGGCCCGCCCCCGGTACGGCCGCAGGTACACGAACAGCCGTCGGGCAAGGTCGGCGTCGTACCCTCGCCCGAACTCTTCCTCCTCTTGCTCACCCGACACAGCGGCTCCCGAACACGATCACGCCGGGCTCGGCTCCCCATCGTCGGCGAAGCCGCGGAGACCGTTGCGTACCCAGTTGGTGAACACGATGAACCCGAAGGTCAGGGTGAAATAACTGAGAATGCTGCGCCATATGAGCGTATAGAGCGGAGTGAGCGAGGGCGGCATGTAGACCGAGCTCATCACGGCCGCGGAGAGTAGTTCGGCGATCCCGGAGGCCCCAGGCGTCGGGGCGAAATAGAGCAGAAACGTGATGAGCGTCTGGAGCAGCAGCACGTCGACGAAATTCGCCTCGATGCCGACGGCGCGGAGCGCCACGTATCCGGCGAGCAGCTTGTTGGCGTGAGATGGTCCCGATAGAAGGATCGCCCAGAACAGCGCCAGCCATCCGCCCGGACTGTTGAATGCGACCACGCTCTCGTGCGCCTGGTCGATGCCGCGCTGCAGTCCCTCGAGCCGCCGCGCGACCCGCTCGCTCCGCTTGCTGATCCGCACCGCGAGCCGCTGAATCACGTCCCGCGCGATGCGCGGAAAGAGAATCACCACCACCAGGATCACCCCGATCCCCACGAACACACCGAGGCTGCCGAGGAAGAGATCGTAGAGGGTGAGCCCGAGCACGTTGCCGTGATGACCGAGCGATTTTCCCGCGCCAAAAATGATCGCCAGCGGGCCCGCGAGCGCGAAGAAGATCACCGTCGCGATAAATGACATCAATGTGGCCGTCGCGGCCACCGGAAGCGGGACGCCCACCCGGCGCATGGCGTAGATCATCATCGGCCCTGCACCCGAATTGAGCGGAGTGAGGTACGCCGCCCAGGCACCCATGCCGCCGGAGATGATCATCCCGCCGATCGGAGGATTCGGATGGACGTGCCGCACCAGCACCCAGTTTCGCAGTCCGCCCCCCAGCCAGTCCATGGAGGCGAGCATCAATCCCACGAGGATCCAGATCCAGCGGATCTGGCCGACGGCCTTGATGAACGCGGGGAGGTTGTTCCCGTAGAGGAGTACCGCGCCGTAGCCCACCAGCGAGATGATGACGAAGACCGCGAAACCACGGAGCAGCAGGCGGGGAGAAAGAATGTTGGCCATGAACCCGGGAATGTAAGGCCGTGGATGGGACAGCGGAACGACCCGGCGCCCTCGGTGCGCCGCGGGCGACGCCGGCCCGTCTCGGTCGCCGGTCCGCCGTTCAGTCGCCGGTCGGATCGGGTTATTCTTCCCGGCTATGTCGTCGCTTTCTCCGCTCCGGATCGTCAATGCACGGCAGCACAATCTGCAGGGCATCACGGTCGACCTTCCCCGTCGCGCGCTCATTGTCATCACCGGTCCGTCCGGATCCGGCAAGAGCTCTCTCGCGTTCGACACGCTGTACGCCGAGGGCCAGCGGCGGTATATCGAGTCGCTCTCCACGTACGCGAAGCAGTTTCTCGAGCGGATGCCCAAGCCGCTGGTGGACCGGCTCGAAGGCCTGGCCCCGGCGGTCGCCATCGAGCAGCGGAATCCCACCGTCTCCAGCCGCTCCACGGTCGGCACGGCAACCGAGATCTACGACTACCTCAGGCTGCTCTGGGCGCGGGCCGGCCGGCCCTTCTGCCGTGTGTGCGGCGCTCCAGTCCGCCGGGACACTCCTCAATCCGCCACCGAGGAAGTTTCTCGCTCGGTGAGCGGCCGGCTGCAGGTCGCCTTCCCCCTGCCAGCGGCGGCACGTCGAAGCACCGAAGGCGTCGTCGAGAATCTGCGGGCGCTGGGCTTCGTGCGGATCCTGTCGGACGCCATTCCCTATCATCTCGACGACCTTCCCGCCGACGCTGACCTCACACAGCCGGCCGAAGTGCTCGTAGTGGTGGATCGTCTCTCGACGGAGCCGCAGCTCGCGGGGCGCATCGCGGACGCGGTGCAGACCGCGTTTCAGGAGGGAGAAGGCATCGCGATCGTGCTGCACGACGGCGGGCGTCTTCGATTTTCGGAGAGTCCGGCCTGCTCCCGCTGTGACACTCCGGCCGTCGCGGCCACCCCGGCCCTCTTCTCCTTCAACAATCCGCGCGGCGCCTGCACTGGCTGCAACGGATTCGGCGCCACGCTGGAGTATGACGAATCGTTGATCATTCCGAATCCGGAACTCGGCCTGAGCGAGGGCGCGATCGATCCGTGGACCAAGCCCCGCTACGAGACGCGGCGCCGCCTGCTGCTCGAAACCGCGCACAAGCTCGGCATCGATGCCGACAAGCCCTGGTCGAAACTCAAGGCGACACAACGCCGGGAAATCCTCCACGGCAAACAGGGTCGGTACGTCGGAATATTTCCATTCCTCAAGGGCCTCGAGGAGAAGCGGTACAAGCAGTATATCCGGGTCTTCCTGCGCCAGTA